>JAZDDE010000001.1:0-4412 GCA_036679495.1 Gemmatimonadota bacterium
TCTAGAGCGCCGCCCAACAACCGATTGCAGCTGACAGTCACGCGCCCTCGCTTCGCTCGGTTGCGTGCCTGCACGCTGAACCGGGTACCGGGGTTGAGGCGAGCCGTCCAACAAAGCGTTACAGCAGACGAAGCGCGGATATCATGCAGGTGGCTGCCTGAGGCGTCCTCAACGTCATAGAGTCGCGCTTCGCAGCTGAACTCTCTGTTAGGGCGACCTGTTGGGATCGGAGAGACGATGCTGGATATGGAGATGATCGCAGATCAGATCAGCCGAGCCTTTCGGGGCGAGTCCTGGCATGGCCCTTCGGTGCGCGAAGTGCTGGCGGGTGTTTCGGCGGAAGACGCGGCAGCTCATCCAATACCGGGCGCTCACAGCATTTGGGAGATCGTTCTTCACCTGACCGGCGGGTACGACCTGGTTCTTCGGCGGGTTCGTGGAGAGCGTGCGCAGCTCTCGCCGGAGGAAGAGTGGCCTCCAGTGGCGGAGTCTAGTGCGGAGGCCTGGCGCGAGAGCCAGCACACCTTGGAGCAGCTGAATCAGCAGCTCCAGAGCGCCGTGCGCGCCTTTCCCGCGGAGCGTCTTTCGCAAGAGCTGGGTTCCGAATACTCGGCGTACATTCAGTTCTGCGGCACGCCTCAGCACGACCTGTACCATGCGGGCCAGATCGTTCTTCTCAAGAAGGCACTCTCGGCGTCGCGAGGGGCGGCCTAACAAGGAGTTGAAGCTGACGAAGCCTGGCACGATTGGAGCTTCGCAGCTTAACTCCAGTGTCAGGGCTTGCCATGCCGTACCGCATCTTCACACCGAAGGCGTTCGATACCGACGGCCCGCTTCCCATGGTTGTGTACCTGCACGGCGGGGGCGGCGCTGGTGCCGACAACGTCAAACAGATCTCGGGAGGGAACACCAACGGCACTCATGTCTGGACCACCGCCGAACACCAGGCGAAGCATCCAAGCTTTGTGGTGGCGCCACAGTTGCCGGGTTCCCATCGGTGGAAGAACCGTGATTCAGCTAGCTTGTCTGAATATGCACAGCTCACCGTAGAACTCCTCGGAACACTCCGTCGCGAGTTCAATATTGACCCGGATCGGCTCTACCTCACCGGCCAGTCCCGTGGCGGTGGGGGTACCTGGGACATCATCACGAAACGCCCCCATCTCTTCGCCGCCGCTATTCCCCTCTGCGGAGGTGGAGATCCCTCCAAAGCCAGTGCGATTCAGGATCTTCCGATCTGGGCGTTTCATGGCGCGCGCGACCCGAAGGTTCCAGTCGAGCGGTCTCGCGAAATGGTCGACGCCTTGCGACAGCGTGGCAGCACAGTCAGGTACACCGAGTATCCGGAAGTAGGTCACGCGGTTTGGGAGAAGGCGTACCTTGAGCCAGCGCTCATTGATTGGCTATTCGCTCAGCGCAAGAACAAGCGATGAGCTCCGCCAGCCGCTTCTGGATCGCCATCGGGCCGGAGGTGCGCGGCAGCCAGGTTCGAGGTGAAGGATAGGCTGCCTAACAAGGGCATGAACCAGCCGAAGCGCGGAGTTGAAGGTGCTCAACGACGCCCCTAGCATCATCAATGTGCGCTTCGCGGGTTATGCCCGCTATTAGCCAGGCAGCTGAAGGAGAGTGATGAGCCGAAGGAAACACCACTACCTCTGGCTTTCCGTACTAGCGTTTCTGTGTCTCGCATCGTGCCGAAGGCCTGCCCCACGGGGCGCAAAGGAGTTGGTAGCGGTCGGTACCTATGTGCATCAACCCTCTGGCCGTCGTTTCCCAGAGCAAGTCGGTCGTTTTCGCCGAGAGCGAATCCTGCAGTACGACGCTGACGGTCGAGATGTGTCCATCGGGTACAACCTGGAAGAACTCACTCGCCTAATCGCCGCCACGGTGTACGTGTACCCCCTCGCCAATCGACCGTTCGAGATGGAGATCCAAGACGTTCAGGAAGCGCACGATTCCTCGCTCTTAGTGTTTACGCGGGACGTAACCTTGGAGCGAGGTGAGTACAAACTCGCGTGTCGCCTCGCGCGTATCACCTACGAGGAGGTCTTTGCGTTCAGCTATGGCCCCGTCAATTCGTACCTTCTCGTGTGCGATGATGCTCCGTGGCGTCTCAAGTGGCGAGTCACGCACAGGCTCGGCGCGGGCGACGAAGTCATAGAGCTGTTGAAGGGGCTCGCCACTGAGCTCACGGTAGTTGGGTGGCGGAGTGCCGGATAACAAAGGGATGAAGCAGTCGAAGTCCGCGTTGCTTTGCGACGCTGCGGCCTTCGCAGCTTATCTCTTCTGTTATACGGGTACCTGTTTGAGGGGAGGATTCCAATGCGATCGCTGATCACGGCTCTCGTGTGCGCGCTGTCTATGCCGGCCAGCGCTGGAATCGAACACACGATCCTGCATGGGGTATCGGTCGGGAGGGTTCGTGTCGGAGTCAACCATGATCAGCTTCCAGATCTTACAGAGCAGCAGATCCACAGCCTCGTGGAGTCCCGCCTGAGCGCGGCGGGTATAGGCATCGTGCCCGACGCGCCCGCGACTTTCTGGGTGATCGCCACGGTCGTTCGGGGGGAGTCCCCGGCTTGGGTTGTCCAACTCGATATGCGGCTGCTTGAAGGGGCTCAACTGGACCGCAACGGCCATCGTATCCCTGCAACCTCGTGGCACGGCGGGGCGATGGTGATCGCAGCATCGTCCGCCGAATGCACCCAGGGTGTCATTGGTGCGCTTGAGAGAACGGCCGACGACTTCATCGAACTCCACACGGCGATGAACCCGAAGCCCTAGGCGTGTGCTTCCCCCGCAGGTGAGAATGGAGTGACCGTATAACGAGAGGATGCACCAGTCGAAGCGCGGAGTTGAAGATGCTCCAGGATGCCTCTAGCGTCATCAATCTGCGCCTCGCAGCTGATCCCCACTGTTCTGCGGACTCTTGGCAGATCGGACCTTGGCCGTCCGCCGTTCGGGTACCCTGAGCGGAGGCATCCACGCATGCATACGCACCACGCGATCGATTACATCGAGTTCGCCGTCCGCGACCTTGCCGCGGCGAAGCGCTTCTACGTCGCAGCCTTTGGCTGGGGCTTTACAGACTACGGCCCCGAGTACGCCGGAATCCAGGGTCCCGAGGGTGAGGTCGGCGGGCTCCGGCAGACGGAAGAAGTGCGAGACGGAGGCCCACTGGTCGTTCTCTACTCTACCGACCTTCAGGCCAGCCTTGACGCTGTCCGGTCCGCTGGCGGCACCGTTGTGCAGGAGCCGTTC
The DNA here is from genome assembly GCA_036679495.1 of Gemmatimonadota bacterium. GTDB lineage: Bacteria > Gemmatimonadota > Gemmatimonadetes > Palauibacterales > Palauibacteraceae > JAZDDE01. The sequence continues at coordinate 3,262 of JAZDDE010000001.1, forward strand.
GAGTTTCCCGGTGGCCGCCGCTTCCACTTCCGTGATCCGAGTGGCAATGAGCTGGCTGTATGGTCCCCTGCCTAGCCAGACGGATGGCCTGGGGCGTGGAGGAGCCGCAGAACAAGGCAATGAACCTGACGGTCCGTGATCCAGGTGGGCACGGGGGGGCTGCGCCGGCCAGCTTCATCAAAGCACGCGCCGCAGGTTATTGCCGCTGTTGGACCGACCTAGGAACGATGTGACAAACCCAGAGGGATTCTCCGTCCGCAAGCGGGGCCGGAGCTTCCAGTTCGCGTTCCGCGGGGTCGCAGGCGTCTTGCGAACCCAGCACAATGCGTGGATTCACGCAGCCGCTACGGTCGCAGTCGTGGTCGCCGGGCTCCTGTTTGGCGTGTCTCTTCTCGAGTGGGGCATGCTCGTCCTCGCGATAGCGGCGGTTTGGAGCGCCGAAGCCTTCAACACCGCCGTGGAGACCCTCGGCGATGCAGTATCCGCTGATCAGCACCCGATGGTCGGGCGCGCGAAGGACGCGGCCGCCGGGGCGGTCCTCATCGCAGCGCTCGGGGCGGCGATCATCGGCCTGTTGGTGTTTGTACCAAGGCTGCTGCGCATGACACAGTTGGCGCCATAGATGAGGCGAGCGGTCCAACAAGAGGATGCACCAGTCGAAGTCGAAGCGCGGAGTTGAAGGTGCCCCAAGCAGGGCCTGGCTTCACCAATACGCGCTTCGCAGGTGATCCCGCTGTTAGCCGCACCTTGGGGAATGGACCAGGAGGACACCGATGAACCGTCCAACGAAGATGGTCTTGATAGGCTGCGGCAGCCTGTTGGCTTTGGCGTTCGCCATTGTGGCTGCCTTCTGCGTATCGGTTGTTTTCCAGCCGGAAAGCGGAGTGAAGCTGACAAACGAGATGGATCAGTACGCACTCGACTACCTTGCAGAGCATGGACTGCTCGAGCCTCAAGAGGAGGTCCTCGCGTACTACGACGCGACGATGTCCATGGACGCCACCGAGGCGGCAATCGTGACCAACATGCGTGTCATATATCACAGCGCAGGCAAGACCTTCTCGATTCCGCTGGCCGAGATCGAGACGATACGGAATAGACACGAGACCCTCACCGGCGATGTAATCGAAGTGGAGGGGCGCACTGGTCAG
>JAZDDE010000010.1:0-5943 GCA_036679495.1 Gemmatimonadota bacterium
CCTGAGACGTAACCGGCATTAGATCGAGCCCTCGGATCCGGGAGACCGTTCGACCCGCGTGACCCACGTTTGTAGCTGTCGCTCTCTCACCAATTGGCGAGCTGCTGCCTCTGCCCCGGACCGGGTCGCGAACGGGCCCACGAGTCCTCTGTACCAGAGTTGAGCGGCATCGTCGGAAAACTGTTGGACGGCTGTCGGAAATCCGGCACCGGCTAGAGACCTCACAAGGTCCGCAATGCCCTCTTCCTGGTTGGCCGACCCGACAATCGCGTAGTAGCCAGGTGTTACACGCGTTGACGCGCCTGCGTCTCCGGCATCGGGTTGCACGCCACGCTCCGGCGGGGCGATCCCCGATCCATCCGTGCCGGGCCGCGGCAGTTCTGCGTTCGAGGCTGCGGGCTCACCGACTTCCGCTCGGGCCACTTGTGAGAAGTTCGGGACTGCCTGTGGCCTCCAGCGTAGCGCCAGCCAGGCCGCGTCCGCGGAGCCCACATGTGTGGCCATGCCTGTTTGAATATCCAAATCCACTACCGAGTCACCACGCGCGATCAAGATTCGATTCCGCAGGTGACCGATCGGAAGATCAGATCGCCAATCGCCGGAAACCACGGCAGGTTCGTCTTGCTCCGGCATCATTCGGTAGATCGTCTCGCCATCGAAAGCGAGAACCGATCCGCCGAAGAGGCTCGACCGAAGATCTGTGACCGTGCTGCCGGTGCGGCCCAGCTCGCGCTCGGAGAGCGAGAATCGGTTGACCGAAACGACCCGTGAAGGGCGCTGGAGCGCCGCATACATCACGTGGGAAGACGGTGAGGAACGCAGAGCCGTTACCGGATCCCTCATCGGGATGGAGCTCGTTTCCTCGAGCGTCTGGGATGAGTAGATCCTTACTACCGGTGAGGATTCGGTTCCGGCAGCGAACACCAGCCGGCGCCCCCACGCCGTCACTACGCCCGGGCCTGTAATATCCAGGGCGGCTTGCTCCGCTGGAGCCTCCTCGCCGGCCTCCTGAACGCGTAGGGCAACACCATCGGCCGAGTCGAGGAGCAGGCCGATCCTGTTGACGTCCACCGGCGCCGCCCAGATAACTCCATCTGGAAGTGTGAATAGGCGTGTGGATCCGACGGATACAAGCAGCGCGGATCCGGCCTCAACATCAGTGAACAAGCCGGACTCGCCATTCGTGGTCCACGCCGCGCCGTCTGTGACTGACCCGAGAGAATCCAGACCCTCCGTCGCAGGATTGTAGAACAGAGCCTCGCCGGCTGTGCTCACCAAGACTAGATAGCCGCCGGTCAGCGCGTGGGCTTCACGTGTCGGAGGAAGCTCTGTGGCGCCGACCCAAATGGTGTCGGCAGGACTGTCAAGGGAATGCAGAGACACGAAGCCACCCGCCCGGGGAATCGACGCGATGCTCCACCGATCAGCCGACGATCCCACCACCAGATCATCCCCGAACAACATGTCTCGCTGAGATTCCGGGGCTGGCTCCGTCCGGCTACAGGCTGCGGTTAACGCCAGTGCAAGGAGCGCAGCTGCTTTTGGGCTCAAGAAGCGTGTTTCCTGGTTCGCAAATTAGTGCCATGGCACTCGGTCAGCAGGCGACGGTTACAACATAGGAGGGCTCTGAAACAGGTCGCAACGGATAGGATCACTCTACGGGCAGACTCGGTGCATCTCCCCAGAGGGTTTCCAATTGGTAGTACTCCCTCACGCGGGGAAGAAAAATGTGAACGATGGCCGAGACATAGTCCATTAGAATCCAGTCGCCGCCTGCCCGGCCCTCAATGCCCGCGGGGCTAAAACCCGCCGCTTTGCACCGTTCAAGGACATTGTCGGCAATGGCCCTGGCGTGTGTATCGGAGTCGCCGGTCGCGATCAAGAAGCAGTCCGTGGCGTCGGAGAGCCGCCTGAGATCCAGAAGGACTACCTCGCGCCCGTTCCTTTCGAGCAGGGCGGCGCTCAGGCTCTGGACCAACGGGTTGTCGGTCATCGCTGGCAATTCGGCAATTTCCGCCGCCGTTTCAGCTTTGGGAGTCACGTGCGTAGTCAGTCCTCGATCTGGTACATGACGCCCCAGGCCCCCGGGCCCAGATGCACAGCCAGCGCGGCGGTTACGGGAGACACCATTATTTCTACGGGGGTGTAGCGCCGCCGCAGCCGCTTCTCGACCTTCGCCGACATTTTCGCGGCATCGAAGTGAACAACTCCCAACCGGTATCTGGTGGCTCCCTCCAGGGCTTCGTCGAGGAGAGCGATGACCCGCGGAAGCAGCGCCTTCCGGCCGCGCACGCGTTTGTGCCCGATGATATGTCCGTTTTCGTCGATCGACAGAATAGGCTTGATGTCCAGCCAAGAGCCGAGCATCGCCTTGGCGCGCCCTACCCGGCCAGATCTAAGCAAGTATTCGAACGTATCTACCGTGAACAGGATATTAGACTGAGTGACAACTCGTCTTAGATCTTCGGCCGCTTCCTCCAGGCCGGCGCCCGCGTCCACTAGCTCCACGGCTCGTGCGACGAGGAGTCCCAAGCCCAGCGAACTGGTCCGGGAATCGATGGCTTCGAACGGAACTTCGGACTGCCGGAGGGCGGCTACAGCCGAGTTGTAGGTCCCGGACAGATTCGAACCCACGAAGAGTCCGAGAATCCGGTCCGCTCCCCCACTCAAGGCTCGCTCATACCGTGCGGCGAAGTCTGCGGGAGCCGGCTGTGAGGTGGTGGCGTGTTCGCCGTCCGAGCCGGCCAGGAGTTCAAGCAGTCTCTCCGCTTCGAGGTCCACTCCATCCCGGTACGTTTCGCCCCCAACCATGACCTGCATAGGAACAACTGTCACGCCCTTCCGCTCTATCCAGTCATGGCTAAGGTCAGCCGAAGAGTCTGTGACTACCGCGACTGGGCGCGAGGGCGCGTCGAGGCTCGTGTCCTCGATACGCTCGGATACGATCTCCCCCATCTCGGCGAGGATGGTACGAATACGCGGCGGCTCGTCCGCGTGGATATGAATCTTGGCCAGATCGTCGGACCGCAGCACGATAGTGGAAGTTCCGAGACCGGCGAGCGCCTGCCGGATCTCCGCGTTGTCGGGGATTCCACGTCCCCGAATCGCGATCTGGGTGCAGTAGCGTCCCTCGCCTGCTCCCACTCCCGCCTGTTTGGCTTTGCCGATTGCTGCGGAGCCCGGTAGCGGCCCGTCCGTGGCCTCTGGAGGCTCGATCACGTCGCCGTCGATGTAGTGCATGATGCCCTGGAAGAAATTTACGAAGCCTGCCGCACCCGCATCCACGACACCGGCCGCACGCAGCTCCGGCAGCATCTCCCTCGTCCGCAGTAATGAGGCCTCGGCCACCTCCTGAACATCATGCAGCCACCAGTAGAGATCCGTGCGGCCGGTTGCGTGCTGACGAGCTCCGTTGGCCAGCTCGCGCGCCACAGTCACGATCGTTCCTTCTTTGGGATCCTCCAGGACATCCTGGATCGCTCGCGCTGCAGCCGTCAGCGCCTCAGCCGCCTCCTGGATCCCGATCCGGTCATTTCCTTCGATGCTCTTCGCGAAGCCAAGCAGGAAGTTGGAAAAAAGCATGCCCGAGTTGCCCCGGGCTCCGAGCAGACTAGCCTCAGCGGCCGCCTGCACCACTTCGGTGAGTTCCGCGGACTTGAGAGGTCGGACGGCGTCCGCTACCGCCTGGAGGGTCAGGGCGAGGTTGGTTCCCGTATCTCCGTCTGGAACCGGAAAAACGTTGATTCGATTCAGCTCTGCTCTGCGGGCCGACACGTAGTCGACCGCGGCAAGGAGGATTCGCCGCAGGCGGTCACCATCGAGGTACGCGATGCGCGTGTGCGAATCCTCGCTAGTCTGAGTCGCCCGGTCGTCTGAGCTCACTGAGGCCGTAAGGTCAAGCTTCGGCTACTACCGTCACGCGCACGACCGGGATGACCTCAGCGTGCAGCCGGATGGGCACACTGTAGTCGCCGAGCTGCTTGATCGGTTCGCCCAGCTTGATCAACTGGCGGTCGATCTCCACGCCCTTCTCGCCAAGAGCTGCCGCGATGTCTCCTGAAGTAACCGAACCGAACAACTTCCCCTCTTCTCCGGCTTTCACAGCGAATTCGAGCGACACACCCTGAATGCTCTCGAAGAGCGCGTGAGCCTCGTTGGCTGCGCGCGTCCTCCGCTCGTCCAAAGAGCTTCGCTCCCGACTCAGCTGTCTCATGTTGGCCTCAGTTGCCTCCAGCGCCATACCCTGCGGAAGGAGGTAGTTCCGTGCGAAACCAGCTTTGACAACAACGGTCTCTCCGGCGAGGCCCAAGTTCTCTACATCCTGCTTTAGTATTAGCTCAGCCATTGTTTCATCCTATTCTGGTCCATCCTACAAATCGCCATTCCGAGTGGACGCCAGCCGGTGCCTTACATCCACCCACGTATCCGTCAGTCCCAGCACAAGTGCCGTACCCGCGACCACCGGATACAGCAGCACGGCAACGGCTGACAAGGCCAGCGCCGCCCAGGCGCTGCTGATCGAAGCCGCAGCCACCCATATCAGTATAGCGAGACCCCGCAGCAGATACAGCGCGCCCATGAACACGGCCGCGTTCTGGCCGACACGTTCCGCCAGCGCGCCCGCTGGAAAAACGACCAGGGCCAGTCCGGCGATCAGGACCCATACGAGATGGTCGCTGAACCGAAAGTGCCGAACAGCCGTTAGCTCCCGATTTCCGGCTCTGGATTTCTGTAGCAGGAACCATCCCAGTGACAACGCCGCCACCGAAGCCAGGGCGAGAAGCGCCGGATACGTGTCCTGTTGGAACGCCACCACCTGCCGGAGCGTCTCCGATAGCCGATCGCCGCTCGCTCCAGCCGGGCTGAGTACCGAATCAAACATGCCGACAGCCACGTCCGCCGCCGAGCGAATCTCCGTCCCCATCCACCAGTCGAGTTCTGCCAGACTAGCGGGCCGAACGATTCCCGACACAAGCACCGCGCCTCCGGCCAGTACACTGGCGGTGATTGCGCGTGTCAGCGTCGAGCGCTGTCTCTGGACCGACGTAATGATCACGAAAGAGCCGCCCAACAGAAGGCACCACCCGCGGGTCAACATCCAGCCGGCGTTGCCCACCTCGCCCCCTCGGAATACGAACAGAAGGACCAGCCCGGCGACGAGCGCCCCCATCGCGTCCCGCAACCGGAAGGCGAGAGTCATCAGCGCCATCGGAATCAGAACGAGCATTACCGGGCTGATCGGCGACAGCATCGCCACAGCCACAACCAGCCAGCTCGCCCGAAAGAATGTCCAGGTTCGCTCACTCATCTGCGCCTACCTTCGAGGTCGGCCAGCGCGCTGCGGCCGATCACGAAATCAGGAATAATATCCGGGAATATAGGGTATCAGAGCCAGATATCGGGCCCTCTTAATGGCCGTATCGACCTGCCTCTGGTGCCGCGCGCAAGCGCCTGTCGCTCGCCGCGGCAGGATCTTCCCGCGATCCGTAATGAAACGACTGAGCGTGTGTTCGTCCTTGTAATCGATGCGACGAACACTGCGCTCGCAGAACTTACAGACTTTCTTGAACCCGCCCATGCTACCTAGTCCTCCTCCGCGGCACCGGCTTCAACCGGGTCCGCGCCAGTGTCGGTTTCATCATCGGCCGGGGCCTCAGCTTCAGCCACGATCTCCGCCTCTGCCGGAGCCTTGGCCTCTGCGTCATCTGCGTCAGATTCAGCCTCCACCTCGGCCTCTGCGTCATCTGCGTCAGATTCAGCCTCCACCTTGGCCTCTGCGTCATCTGCGTCAGATTCAGCCTCCTCCTCCACCGCTGCCTCTGGCTCCTGCGTCTCCTCTGACTCTTCTGACTCTTCTGGGGCAGGCGAAGGCTTGGCACGCGGCTCGTCCCTGGAGTCTTCCTCACGTGGCCGTGACTCGCCATCATCCGTATCGAAACGTGC
>JAZDDE010000100.1:0-2380 GCA_036679495.1 Gemmatimonadota bacterium
GAGAGCGGGTCAGTAACTCCGTCGCAGCGCCACCCCAACAGAGCCTCCGCCCAGCCGGGGTTCGATCGACCAGTAGCGCTCCCGGTTCCGGCGCACGACCCAGCGACCGATTCCGGCGCCGATCAAGGCGCCGCCGACCACGTCTGAGCCCCAGTGGGCGTCGAGTTCCATTCGCTGCCAAGCCGTCGCCCCGGCCACGAGCCAAGCCGCCCCTTTGACCCACTTCTTCTCGCTGTGCGCCGAGACTACGCTGGCGATGGCGAACACCTGGGTCACTTCGCCGGAGGGAAAGGACTCCCCGGACGAGCTTCTGAGGGCGCCGAAGCCGAACTCATCTCGAGGACGCTGCCGTCCGACCAGGCGCTTGAGCAAGGGCGCCACCACGCCGGCGGCCAGAACCGTCGCTTCGATGCCGTCGCGTCCTATGGCCATCGCCCGGGGCTTGTCCGCCAGGTGTCCGAGCGCCAGGCTGGCGCCCAGGAAGAGCAGCCCGCCCTCTTGGCCTACGGGCCTTATCTTTCTGGCCAGGCCCGAATGGACCTCGGGGTCCAGGCTGCTTCGCAGCCTCTCGTCGGACTGGCCGATCGCGCCGATCAGTCCCAAACCCAGCGCAAACTTCCCCCATTGGCGCCTGTTGGCCTGAGCCGGCACTTTCGCCAAATCCAAGAGATCCACCGCCAAACGGCCGGCCAGAGGCCGGACTCGCGCAGGTTTTGCCACCGGCGCTTTGGTGATCTTCAAACCGCTCGCGTCGCTATCGACGCCCGCCGGAGTTCCCGCCTCGGTACCCAGAGCGCACAAGAGAAAAGCGACAACAAGACCGCCGACGACCTTCTGTCGGATCACAGAGCTCATATCCATACCTCCGCGTGATTGGCACATTGAAGGCTTAGACAACGATGAGCCGCCAATCCTTCGCCCTGCGCGCTGCCAGGGAGCATTTTCGGCAAGACAGGGCTCCAAACGAGGGCTGAAGCAGAGGATTTTCAATTCCCCGCCATCTAAGAGTCAGACCGAGAGTTATGGGCTCGATCCAAGCCTCTCGAGGACCCTAACTGGCGGAGGATCATGGTGCTGGAGAACTGTTTCAAACTTCATCTGACCAACTCGTTGTCGTTGGTGATTCCGGCCTACAACGAGGAAGAGAGCATCGCTGCAGCGATCGCAGAGGCCACCCGAGCCCTCAGGCGGCTGGCGACCGACTACGAGGTCATCGTCATCGACGACGGCAGCGGCGACGGCACCGCCACTGCGATCCAAGAGGCCATGACTACGGACCGGAACGTGCGACTGATCTCGCACGCCACCAACCGTGGTTATGGCGCCGCGCTGCGAACGGGATTCGATGCCGCCCGCCATCCCCTCGTCGCCTTCACCGATGCGGACTGCCAGTTTCACCTCTCGGACCTGAGCTACTTGATCACGCGGATCGAGGATCACGACGCCGTCTGCGGTTTCCGGGTCGACCGCAAGGACGCCTGGCCACGGCGCTTCTACTCCGGTTGCTACAACGTGCTGGTCAGGGCTCTCCTCGGCGTTCCAGTGCGAGATTGCGATTGCGCCCTCAAGCTCTTCCGCTCCGATACGCTGTCCAACCTTCGAATCGAAACGAACGGCTTCCTGGTCAACGCCGAGATTCTCACCAAGCTCGCGATGTCAGGCGCTCGGATCTGCCAAGTGGGAGTGCGCCATCGCCCCAGGCTCGACGGCCAGTCGACAGTGTCGCCGCTGTACGCGATCCCCGTTGCGTTCTCCTTGCTCCGATTCTGGTGGACTTGGGTGCTCTTCCCCCACCAGTCTTCGAGCGCTGCGGTAGAGCCAGTCGACAATCCAGTCGACAATGTAGTGCAGATGCATGCGTGACCACCCAGCCTTGCTGGTGGCGAGTGTTCTCCTGGTCGTCGGATTGACTCTTCCGCTGACGACGCCGGATGAGACTCGCCATAGCGAGATTCCGGCTGAGATGGTCGAGAGCGGCGACTGGATCGTCCCCGAACTTCACGGGCGGCCCTATCTGGACAAACCTCCTCTCCATTACTGGCTGGTCGCGGCCAGCTACAAGGTCCTAGGCCCTCAGCCGAGGCTCGCTCGCTGGCCCAGCGTCGTTAGTGCGGCGCTTTGCGCTCTCGCACTGTACTGGCTCGGAGGCCGGCTCTTCGGCCGCCGGATGGCACTTACCGCTGCCGCTCTGCTCATGGTCATGCCCGGCTTTCAGTTCTCCGCCCACTACGCCAACCTCGATGCACTCTTCACCCTGTGGACAACTCTGTGCCAGCTATCCCTCTGGCTAGGGCTACGCGATCGCGACGACACCGACTATCGATGGATCGTCTTCGCCGGATTGAGCTGCGGCCTGGCGATCCTCACCAAGGGACCGGTA
>JAZDDE010000101.1:0-3597 GCA_036679495.1 Gemmatimonadota bacterium
GCAGGACTCGGGGTCAGGGTGGCTCGCTAGGCCTTCCCTGTGCGACTCTTTCATTCGCGACTTCCTGCTGGTTTCACCAGCGCACCAAGGCTGGAGCCTTACGCCACATCCCGCCCGCTGCACCCTGCTACGCGGCCGCCCAACCAAGCCGGTGATAGACTACGGGCGAATGCCGACCCTGAGCCGATCGATCGTGATCAGCGGTGTCATCTGCTGGGGCCTCTGTCAGGCCCAACCCGCTTCACCCGATCGCACGGTTGCGGAGTGGGTTCTTCGCAAGGGCGGCAGCGTTGTTCTCCAAGGCGAACGTGAGCATATTTGGGACGCGACCACCCTTCCCGCGACCGTGTTTCGACTCCGCGCCATCAACCTTGTCGGCACCGATTTTACGCCGGAGGACATTCAGCAAATCGGGCAACTACCGCACCTCAAGGCGCTCTACGTCACGGGGCGAATCCCCAGGCCCTTCTCGCTCGAGGTCAAGCGGGAAAAGCTCTATGACCGCGGTCCCAAGCGCGACGCCGCGGACGGCTGGCTCTTTCTCAAGGAACTCAACAGCCTGGAGACCTTGCAAATCAGCGCGACCGTTTTCAGCTACCCCATCCCCATCGACGACGACGCGATCGCACACCTCGCCGCGCACGGAACACTGAAGGAACTCTTCGTTAGCCGCACCGCCGTCAAGGGCGCCACACTCGACGGCTTGCGCGCGATGCGTCTTCTCGATGTGAGTTACACGTCATTTGGCGACGACGCCATGCCCGCCCTCGCCGGGATGCCGCAACTCGCCAAACTCAACCTGCGCGACACCCTCGTGACCGATGAGGGGTTGGCTCACCTGTCGGGCCTTCGCGAACTGATTGAGTTGAACTTGGAGGGAACCGACATCACCGATCGTGGCTTGGCTTATCTGAAGAACGCAACGCGGCTCAGAAAACTCAACTTGCTCGGAACCGGCGTGACCGATGAGGGCGTGGTCCACCTGAGCCGCCTGCGGGAACTCGAAGAGCTAAACCTGTACCGAACCTTCGCAACCAACCGTTCGGCAGAGAGCCTCGGCTCCCTCAAGAGACTAAGGCAAGTCGACCTGCGTTACAGCCGCGTGACCCGGGCGGGGGTCGATGCGCTTCGGGCCCAACTACCGGCCTGCCGCATTCTGTTCATGGACTCTTCGGCGCGGCCAGGACCCCGATCCCGGCCCATCCGTATCCTCGAGCAACCTGATGACAGCACGGTGGCGGCATGGGTCCGCTCGCTGGGAGGGGGTGTGGTCGAGTCGGAGGGACGCGTGGTCGGCGTCTCGCTGGCGGGCTCCTCGGTGACCGATGCCGAGCTGGCGAACCTGGCGGCCCTGCCCCGTGTTCAAACGCTCGATCTCAGCGCCACCGACATCAGCGATCTAGGCGCCGTGCATCTCGGCAGGCTGCCTCAGTTGACCGAACTGAATCTCGCCGACACGGCGGTCTCGGACGAAACCCTGCACGCACTGAAGGCCCTGACCCGGTTGCGCAAGCTCAGCCTAAACAACACCGCCGTGGAGGGAGAAGGTCTCGAAGGCTTATCGGGGCTGACGCGACTCGCCGAACTCGATCTCTCCGGTGTTGCCCTTACCGACGACGGGGCACGGCGCCTGGCGGCCTTATCCCGGCTCGTGCAACTCAGCCTCGCCCATACCGATGTAACCGACGCGGGCTTCGCGCATCTCCGCGGCCTCCAGAACCTGCGTCACTTGGATCTCACCGGGAGCGACATTAGTGACGACGGTCTCGCTTACTTGTCGAATCTGGTCCAGCTCGAAACCCTCGTCTTGCGGCACGGCCGCTTCACCGATGAGGGTTTGTGCCACTTGGAGAGTCTTCGGGCTTTGCGGGAGATCGACCTCACACGCACGCGCGTCGGGGATGCCGGGCTGGCGTCTCTGGCCAAGCTGACAAACCTCCGCCGGTTGAATCTCGACTATACGCTGGTGTCGGATAGCGGGCTGCGGCATCTGGCGGCTCTACCCAAGCTGGCCGACCTGCGGCTCAACAGCGCGCGGGTCAGCGACCGTGGCCTCAAGCAACTTCACTCCATCCGCAGCCTTCGAACGGTGAACCTGTACCACACGCTGGTCACAGAGACCGGCCTCAACGAACTCAAGGCCGCCCTTACCGGCTGCGAGATCATTTGGGATCCCGGCTCCGGCTTGCCGACGCGCCGGGGAAGCTGAGTGTCGTCTGTGATGAAACGGCTCTCGTCTACACTCGTGATGGTGGCCGCGGTGGCGGCACTGGCGGCCTTCCAAGCTTCCGCAGCCGAGCGAGACGTGGCTGCCTGGGTAGCCGCCGAGGGCGGTGCGGTCAAGCGCGACGACGCGTCCAACATCCGCGAAGTCGACCTGGGCTTCACCTGGGTCAACGGCCACGACCTCGATCGGCTGCTCGGTCTTGCCCATCTTCGGAAGCTGGACCTCTCCCTGACTCGTGTTACCGACTTCGGGCTCGAACGGCTGAAAAGTCTGGAGAGCGTCACCGAGCTGAACCTCTACGCCGCCGAGCACATCACCGACCTGGGGCTGGCGCACCTGCGCGGGTGGAACCAACTCAAGCATCTGAACTTGCATGGCACCGACATCACCGACACAGGCCTCGCCTACCTTGCGGATCTGCCGGCGCTCGAATCGTTGGATCTGAGCTCGACGCAAGTCACCGACAACGGACTCGGGCACCTCGGCGAACTCACCGAACTCACCGCGCTTTCGATCGGCGGCAACAAGATCACCGCGTCCGGTCTCAGCGTTCTCCAATTGCTCCCCCGCCTCAGGCGCCTGGACCTCAGCGGACGCCAGCTTCGCAACTCGGGCTTCTGGTCCGTCGCCGTCACCGACCTCGATATCGACGGCATCGCGTCGCTTGCGAGCTTGGAATCGTTGAATCTGCGTGGGCTGAAGATCAAGGATGTGGGCGTCCGCAAACTGGCTTCGCTCGAGCGGCTTCGCGCCCTCGACCTGGGCGAGACTGAGGTTAGCGGCAAGGGCCTGGGGGCGCTGGCCTCGCTGCCTCGGCTGGAGCGCTTGAGCCTATGGAAGCTGGAGAATCTCGATGACGCCGCGCTGTCTGATCTACGTGCGTTGCGGCGGCTCGCCGTGTTGGACCTCAGCGATACGCCGATTGGAGATCAAGGTTTGGCACAACTTGAGTCGATGCCTTCCCTGCGCAGCCTATACCTCGCAGGCACACAAGTGACATCCACCGGCGTCGAGGCCTTCCGAAACAGCAACCCACAGTGCGAGGTGAGCTGGCGCTAAGTAAGTAGAGGTGTAAGGGTAGTGGGGTCTTAGCGTCGCGATGGCAACTAGCCAGTCACAGCCTTAGGAGTCGGCTCACAATGTCAGGCTTCAGTTCTCGTCGCTCATCTGCCAATTCAAAAAGTTCCCGACTGGGCCGGGTCTGGGACGAGCTTCCGTGCCACAGGGTCACCAGAACACCTTCGGTCTTCACTGCTTCAATTGCAGGTACGAGGTCACTATCACCAGTGAAGACAGCAACAGCAGTGATCCTGCCCTTGCCGGCGAGGAGGGCCATATCGACCCCTACCATGCAGTCAACCTGTTTCTGT
>JAZDDE010000102.1:0-8638 GCA_036679495.1 Gemmatimonadota bacterium
CGATGCCCGTAGCCGCTATGGCTCGGTCGCTCATCTCTGGGGCGCCTGGTGTATCCGCGAGGGCCGATTCCAGTCGGACTTGGACGTGGGATACGAGGGCTGGCACGACTTCCAGTTCTTCCTCGCCGAGGCCGAGATCCTCCGCCGGTGGGGCCGATCCTGGCGACCCGACCGGGCGAAGTCCGAGCCCCCGCTCCCAGAAGAGGTGTGGCACGTGCCCAAGGGCTGGGAGCCGCCGCAGCGGCGGCCCGGCTGGCCCCGGACGGGCGTGATCGTTTTCCCGTTGCTGGGCTGCACCCCACGTTGCCGAAGAAGTCCGGAATCATGCGACAGATTCCCACCGGCCTGCACGGAACTCTGCTGATCGCGAACTCTTTCCGTTGTTATCTATAGATAGGCGCCGTTCATCGGCCATCGAGTGCGCTTACACCGGAAGAGGGGAAGAGTATGAGCAGAGCAAAAGAATGGGATCGGTCAGAAACATTTCTCACCGCGTGGCAACTGGCAGAGACTTTGAACGTCTGCGAAGAAAGTGTGTATCGAGCGCTGGCTCGTGGTGAGCTTGAGGCCGTTCGCGTCGGGAGGTCGATCCGGTTTCCAGTCAGTCAGCTTTCGCGCCAAGAGGCGAAGGCAGTTGAGGGGGAAGAGACGAGCGTGTAGTTGTCGGCGTCCCGCGCCTCCGTCCACCGGTAGGCTCCGCCGCCGGAGCCCGTCATGACGGAGCCGCGAATGGAAGGCCACAGCGGCCTTGAGGCTCGCGAGGTTGGCCCAGGTTGCGTGATCTCTGCTGCACCAGTCACTGGGGTGAGATCCGAACGTTGACTGGTATCTAGAACGATTCAAACTCATCCAATGGATGACATACACCCAAGAGTTTCTCGTCAAGCGGAGATCGATCGACCGGGACACCGACGACGACGATTTCGCGTGGCTGGATAGCTGGGATGAGATCGCTGGGGTCGTCAGTGCCGAGCGATGAATGAATCGGACTGTTTGTCGCGCAAGCGGGCGTCGACTCCGTAGGGCGCTCGGGCCGCAGGAGGAGTACCGTGTCGCGGGTGATGTCTCACCGAGGATCTGCTCCGGCGCTGGGGCGAGCGCGATGTCTCGCGAAGTCGCGATTCGATGGCCGATGACCGTCGCGAATCGCGCGGGGGGTTCGAAATGTCCTCAAAAACCGATGGAACGCTGCCGGTCTTGATTCTGCGGATCGGGATCGGTCTCCCGTTTGTTGCGGCCGGGGCCTTCAGCGCGCTCAACTGGCAGGCGACGCTCCAATTCAATGCGATCCTCACTGGAGCGGCCCTGGCCCCGGCCTCTACGGCTGCGGGGGTTTGCCTGCTCATCGCCGGCGGACTCTCGATTCTCTTCGGCTACAAGGCTCGGCTGGGGGCGCTCTGCATTCTGTTGTTCTTGTTACCGGCTTCCGCCAGGCATCTTGTGGCGGCCCAGGAAGCGACGGAAATGGCAATCCTGCTTGAAGTTCAGCATGGGCAGACGGAGATCGTGGAGCGCATGAGCAATCTCGCGAGACGCGGGCAACTTGCGAGTTTCGTAAAGAACATGGGCCTGACCGGCGTGGCGGTGTTCTTTCTGCTCGGAGGTGTCGAACCGACGAGAGGGTCGGTAGCGCCCGGACACCGACTCACGCCCCCCGACGAAGGGTGACGATCGCTCGCATCGGTCAGAGTATCCAAGCTGAACTCATCGATCGTGTGAGGTGTATAGGCCGTTGAGGCGAGGTTTCACGTGTCGAGAGCCCTTTGCGAGGAGAGGGGGAAGGAGGCCAAAGGCGCGCATCCCTTCGAAGACTCGGGGAATGGTCTCGGCGGGCACGCGGGGATAGCCGGCCTCGATGTGCCTACTACCAGCTGCGGGATCGGTTTCCTCCCGTCAGATCCAGCTGCGGAGGATCGACCGGCATCGTGAGCTTCTTGCTCTTCCATCCCGACGGCGCATGAGTTTCCTGTAGGAGATCACGATCCGTGGAGGGACCTTCTACGGTTGGAAACACCGAGGAGCGGGAATCCGCTACGGCCGAGCGATTGGCTCGACACGCGTCAAAAGCACGATAGGAATCTGCCGACCCACAACGCGCTCGCCGTACTTCTCGAATCCGCCGTACATGCGCGTGGCGCGAGCCCAGAGTTCCTCGCGCTCCTCGGGGGTGGCGTCTCGCGGCGTGACCTCAAACTCTTCGCCGTCGAGCGTTACCGTGGCCTCAGGCGTCTTCTGAATGTTCAGGTACCAGTCCGGCTGGCGCGGGCTGCCGAAGCGGGTCCCGAACACCACGAGGCTCTCTCCGTGTCGCAGGTAGAGCAGGGGAGAGGAACGGGGCTCGCCGCTCTTGCGACCGATCGTTGTTAGCAGCAGAGTAGGCAGGCCGAACGTCAGCGCGAAGCGTCCGCGTGAAAGGCGCATCAAAGGCCGATCCAGGTGCGGAGCCACGCGCCTCAGAAAGGCCGAGCCGAACCGCGTGGATGAAAGGGCATCGATGGGCTGGCGCCAGCGGGGAATCTCGGGGCCCGTCATGTTGCATCCTCCACGAAGCCTGCGTACCCCCGCTAGCCTAGCACGCAGCCTCGTCACCCCCCGCCTCGCGAGGCGGGAGAGCAGCGTGACCAGGGAACCTTGAATCGTCGTTGACGCGCTGCTTTGCCACGGAGCCAAGGGCGTCACATTCCGGCATTCTGAGGTCTTCGACGCCGCCGATTCCAGCCCACCGCCACCAACTCCGTGTCTTATTTCTTCGGTAAGGCTCCGCAACGCGGAAGTTACCGGAGAGACACAATGCCACGAAATGTTCCCGCCGCACTGGAAAGCGCCACTGCTGCCGCCGCCCACCTGCGTACCCGATTGCGCGACCTCGCCACCGCCGTTGAGCGGGGAGATGAAGCTGTCATCGCGCACTACGCGCGTGCGCTCGTCCAGAGCCACGACGCGCAGACTGCCATGACGGCAGAACCCGACGGTCGATCCCCAAACCCTCCAGAAGAGGGAGGGGATGGATCATGATCGACCAGAATTCTGAGGACCGGGGCCTTCCACACCCTCGCACACCTAGACACCTCTGTGCGTAAGTAGCCCTGCGCGGCGTGGCCGTCGGGCGGAAGGATCACTACGGGAGCCGGTCCGAGGGGGCACACGGGTCGCGGCGCTCTCCTACTCGCTGATCGAGTCGAGGAAGCTCGCCGGGGTGGAGCCCGCGCCTACCTCGGCGAGGCCCGTCGAGCGATCCGGAACCCGGGCACCGTCACCCTCGCACGCAACTTCAAGTAGCCGGAAGCCCCGATATTTTGGAGGTTGACCGACCGCGCTCGACGGCGGGAGGATGGCGAGGATTTGCGCTTTGCCACCTTTGTTTGTGGTCGCCCACTCTAGGGGCAAGACGCTCAAGTAGAGGAGAGGACGATGCCCAAGGTCTGTCTCGCAATCCTTCTTCATCTCATCATCTCGCCGTCAACAGCGCTCGCGCTTCCGGTGTGGGACCTTTCGGCCGATTGGAGCGATGCGACGAATCCTAACGGCGTTTGGTCTTACAACGAAGGCTCAAACCCGCTGCCCCATGTAGACAACTGGAATGGAGATCTCTTCGCGACACAGCAGCCGGCGTGGGCGCGTTCCGAAGGTGGGACTACTGATATTCCTGCGTGGTTTCGGGCGAACGGCACGCAGATTACAATGAAGCTCATCGCCGATTTTCAGGCTGGCGACATCGTGATGCATTCAACAGATCCTCAAAACGGTGCCGGAGCGGACGTGGCCAACGTGACCTGGACCAGCCCTATCAACGGCCTAGTAGACATCTCCGGATCTGCTTGGAACGCACGCGACATCGATAGGGGTAACCAATGGACGCTGCTGCTGAATGGCGTGCCCCTAACTAGCGGCATCGTGACTAGTGACGATCCGTTCGATCGAGCAAACCCGTTCTTGTTCAGCAACGGTTCCGGAGGCGTCGCGGCTCTGGAGGCCGTGGGCGTCTCCGTTGGCGACGTAGTAACCCTTGAGATCGAGAGGACGGGCAGCTTGGGTGATTTCGTTGGCGTCTCGCTGACGATAGTTCCAGAACCCTCCACTGTGCCGCTTCTGATCATCGGGCTGCTGGGATTTGCTGCGAAGCGAATTTTCTAGCGGCGTTGCGGCTGCCCCTTCAGCAACGAGCCTTCGGTGGTTCGCGGCGAGGGCTGCTGCTTCTCAGTCGCCCTTGAATCGTCGGGAGTCGGCTTCCAGCAGAATAGGTGCTCAGAGGAGTCGTGTAGTTGGAATGTGTACCGGCCTCCCCAGTGAGAGGAGCTACTTCCAGTAGCGGAGCGAGGTCTAGTCGAACGAAACGCTCGGCGTGTGGACGTACACACGATTCTTTCGACTGGGGACGAAGTTGCTCGGTGGGAAGGTGATGCCGTCGTGCGTACCACTCAGAGCGCGCAGGATGTCCGTAGCAACGAGATTGACACGGTGAATGTGGTCGAGGTCACGCAACGCAATCTAAGCGTCGTGGTGCGCAAAGGACTTCGAAATCTCCGACAGCGACTAGGGCGGGTTCGCCGTTACGCACCTCGGTCCACACCAGCTCCGAGGTCGCGGCGTGTCAGGAGTCGCCGCCGGAGCCGGGCCCCACCACCGGAATGGGGTGCGTCATGCCTCGGGGAAGGAGACATCAACCCGGAAGCTTGCTGCTACATCCGAGCGGGCTCTAGTTGGAACTCGTGCGGGAGCGAGGCACTCGGGTCGCGGCGCTCCTCGGTGATCGAGTCGGCGAAGCCCGCCAAGGTGGAGCCACGCGCCTATCTACGGGAGGCTACCCGTCGGGCCGTCCGGAACCCGGGCATCGCCACGCTGCCGCGCGAACTCAAGTAGCCGGAATCTTGACGGTCTTGGAGCTTGACCGGTGGGAGGATCGGAAGAGCGACCCATGAGGGGAAGGTGGGCAACCCTGAACAGCGTTCACATCAAAACGGTGCCGCGAAGCGGGATTAGGAAGTCCGCTGCCTGTCTGCTGCCGTGCCACTTCTCTCGGCGGAAGACCACTTGGCCTTTAGGGACGCTCTTCCACGGCGACGGCCAACTCCCAGGGATCCGATCTTGTCTGGGATGGGGTAACTGGAATGAAGCGAGCCTTGATCGCAGGTGTTGCCGTATGGTGACTGGCCGCATTGTGGCCAGAATCACCGAGCGACTCGTCATGATCCAAAGGGAGAAATGCCATGAGAAATGCAGGCGTAATGGCGACCGTAACGTTCTTCTCAATCGTGTTGTGTTCTGCTCCGTTGGTTCACGCCCAAGTACAAAGCCCATCCGCAGGCCCGATCGCAGAATTACAAGCCCAGATCGAGGAACTCCAAGCTCGCGTTGAGACCTTGGAGGACCTGACCCAGTTTCAGATTGTGGAGCAGGACCCGATCAATGGCTTGGCTGGCCCTCATCTCATCTTCGAGGGTGCGAACCTCCACGTTCGCAGCGGCTCCGGGTTCACCGACGACGGCGGTTCTCCAAGCGGCCTCGGCAACCTGGTGGTGGGTTACAACGAAGTGCAGCCTGGTCCGGTTGCCGGGGATCGGGATGGCTCTCACAATATTGTGCTGGGGCCACAGCACAGGTACTTGAGTATTGGCGGGTTTGTCGCCGGTTTCAGAAACACCATCTCAGGTTCGTCTGCTAGCGTCAGCGGGGGTGAAGACAACAAGGCCAGCGGCGCCAACTCCAGCGTCAGTGGGGGCCTTTTTAACGTGGCCAGCGGCGGCGACTCCAGCGTCAGCGGTGGCTCTGGCAACACGGCCAGCAACTTTGAATCCAGCGTCAGCGGGGGTCAAGGCAACACGGCCAGCGGCAGCAACTCCAGCGTCAGCGGGGGCGCTTTCCGGACCGCCCCCGCCTTCCGGGACTGGGCAGCCGGGAGCCTCTTTGAGCCTAACTGACCCGGGTCCTTGATCTGGAGTGAACACTGGCGCTGCTGACCCTGACCTCCGGACGGCAGGCGGACGATCCTGGTGCCGAGGGGGAGGGCGGGTGCGCCGGACCTGTTGACGCTCCTGGCGGCGTGGGGGCCGTGGTCAACTCGACCCGCCTGGCTTGAAACTACCACCACCCCAAAGGCAGCTCGGACCAAGGTTCCGGGAACGGCGAGGTACCAGATTCCGGCCGCATCCGGGGGATGCCTTCACAACCGCTGCCAGGGCCACGGCTGGCACTCCGCCCGGGAGCGCTTGGAGGCGATGGCTGGGTAGGGCCAGGGCGTGCGATGCTCGAACGGCGCCACCTCGCTGATCGAGTCGGCGAAGCTGTGCGGCGTCGAGCCGCGAGCCTACCTGGGCGAGGCCACCCGTCGGCGATCCGGAACCCGGGGACAGCCACGCTGCCGCGCGATCTCAAGTAGCCAGAAGCCCGAGAATCGAGTGATTGGCCCGTGGGCGAGGACTTACCGTACATCTCCCCCTTTTGGGATAGCCTCTCGCGAGCGCCCATCGACGGAGGGATCCGTGATGGTGGTTCTGGTGTTCGTCGTTTCTCTGACCCTGATCTGGCTGATTGGCTGCGCGGCCTGGTCGATCCGTTTCCCCGAGCGCCGACTGTGGCCCCCGCTCCGCCGCGAGGGGCTGCTGTATCGCGTCAACTCCGTACTCGGCCCGAGCATCAGCGCGGCACTCATTCTGGTTTCGATTCTCGGCTGGAACAGCCTGGAGATCGCCCCGTGGCTGCGATTTCCGGTCGGTGGAACGCTGTTCGCGCTGGGTGCGTACTTCTCGCTCGGCGGCTACTTCAGCCTGGGCGTCGAGCGCACTTTTGGATTCGAGGGCGAATTGCTCGATTCGGGGCCCTATCGCTTTTCGCGCAATCCGCAGTACGTCGGCGCCATGCTGGTAATGGGCGGTCTGGGACTGCTCTGCAACTCCGCTCCCGGCCTCGCAACCGCGCTGCTCGCTTCGGTCTGGTGGTTGATCCTGCCCTTCGCCGAGGAACCGTGGTTGCGAGAGAAGCTAGGCGCTCCCTACGAAGCCTACGCGGCGCGCGTGCCGCGCTACCTGCCGTTGTTCCGCATGCCACGCCGCCTCGAATAGCAAGTACTCCGAGTTTGCGGTGGGTCGGCGGGCACGCCACCTTGCGGCAGCCCATGCGACATTCCGGGAACGGCAAGGCACCAGAATCAGCCTGCATCTGCGTGGCGGCGCTGTTCTACTCGCTCATCGAGTCGGCGAAGCCCGCCAAAGTGGAGCCTCGCGCCTACCTCGGTTACGCCAGGAAGGGGGACCCTCCTGGCCTGAGCCAAGGCCCTGGATTGCCTTGGAATTGGCGAGCCGATTCTCGGGCGTGTGAATCAGAAGTCGGCGCGCAGATTCTCGTCGGCGAAATGTCCAGATTTCTTCACTTTCACGTGATCGACAACAAATCGGGGAGGGCTTAGATAACTGCACCGATAACGACGCCCGCAAGCGCGAATACACCTGGTATCCACCATCTTGAGTCCTGCTTATGATCTATTTCACTGGAGTGAAGGCTGATGGCGGCCTGTATGAGCGTCGCTATGTCGCTTGGCGTTAACGGGTTTCTCTTGAGTAAGCTCCTTTTCTTTGCGTCTAATTTTTGATAGTCGCTGAGCACAACTTTTTCTTCAAGGTCTACATCGTAACGCTTTTGATAAGCGTGTCTCCAAGTCAACGAAGCCTCGCTCTTTCCGATATTGATTCGAAAAAACTCTGGATGTTGCCGAAAGACATTCTCCCAGTATTCACTTGCATTTTCATCTCCGCAAATTCGCGTACCCCAGTCACCGAATGTTTGGATATGATTCTTGAATGAGGCCATGACTTGAATAGCCGCGATGACATCAGCCAATCGATTTTGATTTGCAGTGTACGGGTATTCAGATTTCTTCATCTGCAATCTCTCCACGCAGCCAGCGCTCAAATCGGCGCCCTGTTACACAGTCGGCTGAAATGACAGTTTAGTTCCTCTAGATTCGAAGGCATCTCCAAAAATAGCATCGGGCCTCTGGCGAGGCGCGGCCTGAAGCACTTTGTAGAGGCGTCCGAATATACGTGCCGAGACCCGCCTTGGTTGGGGGAGGGCCGGGTGACATTTCGGGAAAGCCCGTCTTGGGGCCGGGCCGACATTCCGAGAACGCCCGGGCTGACGTGCCCCGTACCCGGAACGTCGGAAGCGCCGCCGGTGCCGAGCCCCACCAACTGAAATGGGGGCGAGTCATCTCCCGAGCTAGGAGAGATCAGCCCAGAAGCTTGCCGCTACATCCGAGCTGAGCCGGGGAAGGCCATCGAGCTGAGCGGCCTGTGCCGGGGCTGATGCGTTCCCTCGCGGAACCGAGATCCCGCGAGACGCGACCGGAAGAGCGCGCCCTGCACGGCGCAACCGCCGGGCGGAAGAATCACTACGGGAGCCTCTAGCAGGACCGTAGATGGGGTTCGCGGGTCAACGAAGAGCTTGACGGCTACGTTGCGCTCCTGGCGCAATCCCACACGCCGTGGAATGGGGAGGAGGGACGAACGACCAGCAAGTTCTCCCGGGCCGCTTGGCGCCACCGGTTCCTCTGTTCGAACATCTTGCTTTCGCGAACGGGACCATGTAGAAGCTCTCTAAGCACTGGAGGCGCGCAGCGCTAGCGACGCCCAACGGAGGTCCGGGT
>JAZDDE010000103.1:0-2995 GCA_036679495.1 Gemmatimonadota bacterium
TGGCAGAGGGCTCGGGCTCGTTGGAGGCGTTGATCGATGGGTTCGAGCTCCCGACTGCTGGCACGTATCTGATCCTGGTAAGCGACGACAACGGAGCCGACACCGGCAGCTACGGACTGAGCCTTCAGAGCCTGAACAACCCTGGCAACACGACACCGATCGCCTACGGGGACACCCTCACGGGCCGGTCGATCTCTCCCGGGACGGAGATCGACGCGTTCACCTTCGAGGGCGCCGCGGGCGACCTGGTGCGGATCCGGGCGACCCGCACGAACTCGACGCCGCTCGACCCGAAGGTCGAGCTGTTCGATGCGAACGGGTCGTTGTTGGCAGAGGGCTCGGGCTCGTTGGAGGCGTTGATCGATGGGTTCGAGCTCCCGACTGCTGGCACGTATCTGATCCTGGTAAGCGACGACAACGGAGCCGACACCGGCAGCTACGAACTGACCAGCCCCGAGATCACGGTGTCGCAGAGGTCTCGATTGCCACACCTTCCATAGGAGAGGTTGTCAATACTAGACCGTTGTCGTCGCTGGTCGGGACCGCGAGTGCAGTTGCGAGTCGCCTCCCCGTTCCGGATCGCCACCAGAAGCTCCTGCTCGCGCCGTCTTCTGAGGCCGGGAAGCCAGCGGGCTTTGATCGGTCGCTCCCAGGAGCTCGGCGATGGCTGTCTGTTCTCAATATTCGTCCAAGTTGATTCTGCTCACCTTTTCGACCGGTCATCCCCAGAGGGACGGCCCGGTCGTGCATTCGCTGCCCCCGTGGCTTGCCACTTCTCGGGGCAGCCCTCCGCCGGCTTGCTTGCCCTGCTCCGTCCAGAGAGTTCCCTGCTCGTCGTGATTCCGTTCCCTGTTACGGCTCGCAGGGAAATCAGGCCCAGGAGTGCCGAAATCCGACTCCGTTCCGCCCCGACTGCCACGGCGACAGTCCGAGATCGCGCGAATTCCCTGTATCTTCCCTGCTGATCAGGGAAGTCGGCCCCGGAGACGGGTTCGCTCTCGACTGCCCCCACCGCCAACCAGTCTGCGGTTGCAGAGACTTCGCCCCCGCTAGCGCTGACCATCCCAGAAACTCCCGCGCTTTCGCGGGGTCTTGGGAGAGGGGCACAGCTGAATCCGCACCGGAGACGGCGAGTTCCGGGCCGATAGCGGCCAGCTGGTCGCGTTTATCTCTGTTGCCAAGTTGGACGGTCCCGATTCGCCTCCGATTCGCCCCGCAGGGGGTACTGGAAGTTCGAATTCCATTCGCTCTGCGTGAGCGAATGAGTGACCTGCTGCGGGAGCTTGCCTACGACACGGCGCGTGAGGCGAGACTCTCCCGGCCTTCTTCCCGGCTGCTGCTGGCGTGACCTCGGGGCAGAACAACAGGTTCAGGAACGGGCGAAAATGGGTCGGTCTCGCTCACTCTGCCCACGGGAGGTGCGGCGATGAGCCCCGACAACGCCCCGACCGAAGCCGTGGCGTGTCGCCCTGCCGCTAAGCGAACACCGCCTCTGCATCTTGGCTCCGTTCACGCAGGAAATCCGCTGAGACCACTGGAGCAGGCCGGCGCACCGCAAACCCCGTGACGCGCGAGCGTATCTGTAGGGCAGAACACCAATATCCCCGTGGTCGAGGAGCCGGAGAAGCGGCTTGCGTCTTAGAGATCGCGCTTGGCGAGAGCACGACGGCCTGGCGGGCGAGCTGGATGGCGAGGGGCAGCGCGGCATCCCCCCCCCTCGTTCGGGCGCCGTCGCTGACGGGATCGACGGTGAGCCGACCACTCGCAAGAATCTACAGTAGTCCTTGATCTCAAATTGGATTTTCTCGCGTAGCTTCGACAATATCCGGCCGGGCGATTTCCTACCTATCGACAGGGGAGGGCGATATGAGACACGGTTCCTCGGGCCATTCCATCTCAGGTGGCTACAGCGCCGGCTCTCAGCCGGACGCGATTGCCTTCTACCGCTCCAACGAGAAGCCATACGGCGCATTCAGCAACCTCTACAAGCGAGCCATGACGTTCGAGAGTAGGCAATACCCCACAGCCGAACACGCGTACCAAGCGGCCAAGGCGCGCAAGGAGAGTGTTCGCGAGTGGATCCTCAGCGCCCCGAGCCCATCGTTGGTCGCAATGGCCGCGCATGGGCTCTACGTCTGGGACGTTGCTCCGGACTGGTCGAAGACCAAGTTCGACCGAATGAAGAAGGTGCTACACGCTAAGTTCGGTCAGCACGAGGATCTTGCGGATTTGCTCCTATCCACCGGTGACGCGCGGCTTGTAGAGGCCGGCCGAGTCAATAACGCGATCAACCGCACCTGGGGAGAAGTAAACGGAAGAGGTAAGAACATGCTAGGCGTTCTCCTTATGGAGGTCCGGACGGAGCTAAGGGCCAAGAAGGAGAAGCAACCGAAGAAGCGAGTGCGGACTCGGAAGGCCACTCGCTCGCCGCGCTCGAGAGTCGGATCGAACGTCAAAGGGAGGAAGACGCGCGCCGCTCGGCTCAGCTCTCCGGAGGCCTATGACTAAGCCGGACTACGACACTGAATTAGAACAGCTCGATGGGACCTACGAAGCAGCGCTCGCTGCGGACGTCGCCGAGTTCAAGGCGGCGATCGCCGGGGCAAGCGACTCGAGTGTTATTGGAATCGGCTCCGGCGGTTCCTTCACCGCTGCATCTCTTCTGTGCAATCTCCACGAGTTCTATACTGGGCAGGTATCGCGCCCTTCGACTCCCCTCGAGATCATTTGCAATCCGACGATAGCCGCCTCCAGCCCCATCTTTCTGGTGTCGGCCGAGGGAAAGAACCCAGACATCGTTGAGGCACTCCGAAGGGCGCGTCTTTACAGCGCCCGAACGGTCCACATCTTGACGAATCGGGAGGGGAGTCCGCTTCTCGACCACACGAAAACCTGGCCCGACGTAACCTCCCACGTCTACTCCCTCGCGACGAAGGACGGCTACCTCGCCACCAACAGCCTCCTGTTCGACGCAATCCTCGTGGCACGAGCGTAT
>JAZDDE010000104.1:0-13992 GCA_036679495.1 Gemmatimonadota bacterium
TACATGCAGATCAGGATGATGATCGCGGTCGATGCTTCCATCCGGTAGGTCAGCGTCGTCATCAGCGCGACGCCCATGGTCGCGGTGAGCCCGGGCAGCATGCCGATGACGATGTCGGCGATCGAACGGGCCGACGCAGCCAGTGGCGACAATGCCGACGCTGACGAGCCGCGGCTTGCAGGTGAAGCCCTGGTCGGCGCCATAGCCGGCTGGCACGCCAGAAATCCGGGCCAGGAGCTGATCGGGAAGGCCAGATACATCAAGCCGGAAAACATCGAGTGGGATGATGAAACGTACCGGGGCGATGCCTACGGATCGTTTGCATGGGCCACGTACGTGGCCGATGTGGAGGTCGATCTGCGGACTTTCGGGGTCGAGGTTCGCGACTTCGTAGCCGTCCAGGAGGTGGGCAAAGTGCTCAACGAGACACTGGCGCGAGGCCAGATTCAGGGTGGAGTCGTCCAGGCGATAGGGTGGTCGCTCCTGGAGGATTTCGTGTGGCGTGACGGCGCCATGCTGAACAATCAACTGACCAACTACATCATTCCCACCAGTGATGATGTTCCGCCCATTCGGGTGGCCTTCCTCGAGGTTCCGTATGCGTTCGGTACGTGGGGCTGCAAAGGCATCGGCGAGCTGCCGATGGACGGGCCGGCGCCGGCTATTCTGAACGCTGTGGCCATGGCGAGAGTTCACGCTCAACGGAGATCGGCTGTCTCTCGAGTTTGACCCGCGTGACAGACTTCTCGACACGCTTCGCTACACGCTGGGGCTTACCGGGTCCAAAGAGGGGTGCGGCGAAGGGGAGTGCGGCTCCTGCACTGTGTTCATCGATGATCTCCCTGTGGACTCATGTCTGGTCCCGACGTATCAGGTGCGCGGGCGACGGGTCGACACGATCGAATCCGTCGACGACGCCACGCTGGGGGCGTTCCTGGCGGGAGGCGCGACGCAGTGCGGGGCCTGTACGCCAGGAGTGGTCATGACCGCTAGCTGGATCCTGGCCAACCCGGATTTGCGAGAGACGCACGGACTGCGGGAGCTGATGGCCGGCAACCTGTGCCGCTGCACGGGCTACGACGGGATCATCGACAGCATCGAAGACAGCCTGAAGGCGAGCCAGGAATGAACGTCCTGCTCCCTACCAGCCTGCGAGAAGCGCTGGACATGATCTCCGGAGAAGGTTCGGGAGCGGTCCCGATTGCGGGGGGGACAGATCTTCTCGTACACTGGCCGCAGCACTCCGAAGCCCACTCCCGGACGTACCTGGACCTGTCCGCTCTGGACGAAATGCGCCCTGCGACGTGGACGGACGACGAGTTGATCCTCGGCGGTCTGACGACGTACTGGGATATCGTCCGAGATCCGAGGGCGGCAGTAGAGTTTCCGCTACTTCGCGAGGCGGGAAGACAAGTAGGCGCCGTGCAGATTCAGGCGCGGGGAACATGGGCAGGCAACATCGTGAATGCCTCCCCCGCGGCGGACGGAGTTCCGGTTCTGATGGCCTACGATGCGGTCCTCGTCCTGGAGTCTTCAGACGGCTCTGAAACAGTCGCGCTCACCGACTTCTATCTCGGCTACAAAGAGATGAAACGCCGAGATAACCAGCTTATCACACAGATCCGGCTTCCCCGCCGCGGCTACGACTTTCAGCGCTTCTTCAAGGTGGGGGCGCGCCGGGCTCAGGCCATAGCGAAGGTGGGGCTGGCGGTGGTTCACTCCGAAGCCGGCTGGCGGGTCGTGGCTGCCAGCATGGCGCCTACCGTGTGTCGATGCCCGTCCCTCGAAGCCTTGCTGGAGGACGGAGCCTCGATCGGAGCGCCCGAAGATTTGTTGAGTGCCTTGCGGCGCGATGTGTCGCCAATCGACGACATTCGGTCCTCTGCGCAATACCGCGAGCACGTGGCGGCGCGGCTACTTTTTTTCGAACTCTTCAGAGACAACCAGACGAATTCAGGCCCATGAATCCCACTCTGTCCCTCGAAGCGCTCACCCTTATTCTGAAGGACCTGGCGGCTGGGAACGACCGGTTTTCGGACCGGTACCCCGGCGAACCCACGGCCCGCCAGGCAGTGCACACGGTGTACGGCGGAGCGCATCTCTTCCGGGCAGACTCCGCTCAGCGTCTGGGCCGCGTAGCACGCCGGTTTCTTGACGAGTTCGCCTCGGACAGTCAGACGCTCGCTTCGGCCATCGGGATCGAGAGCCGGGCCGACCTGCCGGACCTGGCGGAGACCGTGTTCCAGCGAGT
Organism: Gemmatimonadota bacterium; assembly: GCA_036679495.1. Classification (GTDB taxonomy): domain Bacteria; phylum Gemmatimonadota; class Gemmatimonadetes; order Palauibacterales; family Palauibacteraceae; genus JAZDDE01. The sequence continues at coordinate 2,252 of JAZDDE010000104.1, forward strand.
GTCGGAGAAGATCGATTCCGAACCGGTCGAAGACTTCCGGATTGATTTCGAGGACGGTTTCGGGAACCGGCCTGATGACGAAGAGGATGAAGCGGCGAACACCTCCGCCACGGAAGTAGCCAGAGGGATGCGCGAGGGAACGCTTCCACCGTTCATCGGCATCCGAATCAAACCGCTGAGCGCCGAGCTGCACGCCCGTGGTCTTCGCTCATTGGATCTGTTTGTGACCCGCGTCGTCGAGGAATCGGGCGGCGACCTTCCCGCCAACTTCGTGGTCACGTTGCCAAAGGTGGTGGTGGCCGAACAGGTCACAGCGCTCGTCGAAGTGTTCCGCGGTCTCGAAGCGAACCTCGCGCTCAGCGACGGAGCGCTCAAACTCGAACTGATGGTCGAGACCACGCAGTCGATCGTCGGGCCGGATGGGACCTGTCCCCTGCCGGCTTTCGTGGACGCGGCCGAGGGCCGCTGTGTAGGCGCGCACTTCGGCGTGTATGACTTCACGGCGAGCTGCGGAATCACGGCGGAGTATCAGGTGATGCAACATCCGGCGTGCGACTTTGCCCGCCAGGTGATGCAGATGGCGCTGGCCGGGACAGGAGTCGCGCTATCAGACGGAGCCACCAATGTGCTGCCGGTTCCGGTGCATAGAGCCGGAGAGGGTGAGACGTTGAGCTCCGAACAAATCCGGGACAATCATGCCAGCGTACACCGAGCTTGGCGCCTGCACTTCGAGGATGTTCGCCACTCGCTAGAGGGCGGCTACTATCAGGGCTGGGACCTGCACCCGGCCCAGCTGGTCACCCGTTATGCAGCCCTCTATTCCTTCTTCCTTCAGAGTCTCGGCTCTGCCTCGCACCGCCTGCGTACGTTCGTGAAGCGCGCTTCGCAGGCCTCTCTCATCGGTGACGTGATGGACGACGCGGCCACGGGACAGGGGCTGCTCAATTTCTTTCTACGGGGCATCAATTGCGGAGCGATCACCGTCGCCGAAGCGCGGGCTACGGGCCTGACTCTTGAGGAATTTCAGGGACGCTCGTTCGTCAGGATCATCGAGAACCGGCGAGGCTAGAGTCGATCGCAGCCGACGCGGCGGCGGCCTTTTCGTTCCTACTTGTTTCTTTGCGAGGCGATCCAGCGGCCCAGCAGCGCGCGCTCTTCAGGAGTAATCCCGGTGAGATTTCCGAGTGGCATCGTTTGCGCGTCCACGGCCACGGCCTGAATTCTCTCAGCCTGCAGGCGGATCTCATCGGGCGTATCGAGTGTGAGGCCCGACGGGGCCCCCGCAAAGCCGGCTTGAGCCGGCGTGGCCGAGTGACAGGGCGTACACCGTTTCGCGACGATGGCCTGGACCTCGAAGAACGGTACGGACTCGACTCCAGCACCATTCGCGATGGATGTACCCCCCTGCGGCGGAGCGGGCTGAGTAACCATGGCCAGCGCCACCATGGCCAGAGCTGCGGCCGGAAGTATCCAGCGCACGTTGCGGCCTTCGTGCCGGAGGTTGAAGTAGTGCCGCGTACCCACGCCGATCACGCTGATCGCCAGGAGAACCGCCCAGTTCCAGGCATGCCCATAGGTGAACGGGTAGTGATTGCTCACCATCACGAACAGCACAGGGAGAGTCATGTAATTGTTGTGCAGAGAGCGCAGGGCCGCGTAACGACCCGTCCGCGGATCGGACTCGCGCCCCTCGGTGAGCGCGGCCACCATCTCCTTCTGAGACGGAATAATGACCCGAAACACGTTGGCCGCCATGAGAGTGCCGAGCGTGGCGCCAAAATGGATGTAGGCGGCTCGGCTCCCAAATAGCTGGCTGAGGCCCCAGGCAAGCGCTAACGCAAGCACGGCCGCAACGGCCGTGAACGCCACGCCGGCACCACCATTCATCGCCTTGCACAGCAGGTCGTAGCCGAACCAGGCTCCGGCAATGATCGCCACACCGAACGCAACGGCGGCGCCCGGAGTCAGATCGGCCACCGCCGCGTCCACCAGGAATACGTCGGCTCCGAGATAGTAAATCAGGATCAGAAGAGAGATGCCGCTCAGCCATGTGACGTACGCCTCCCATTTGAACCAGTGCAGGGTTCGGGGCATGCGGGCGGGAGCTCCCGAGAATTTCTCTACCCTGAAGAACTCGCCTCCATGGACTGCCCACAGCTCGCCGCTCACTCCGCTCTTCGACTCGTCGGGGGGGCGCAGGCTGTGATTTAACCAGTTGAAGTAGAAGGACGTCCCGATCCAGGCAGCGCCGGCAACAATGTGCAGCCAGCGCAGGGCCAGGTTCAGCCAGCCGGAGATGTAGGCTTCCATCGGGGGCTAACTGCCTCGGTAGGTTGAATAGCCGAACGGACTGAGCAGAAGCGGCACGTGATAGTGGTCGTCTGTCTCTGTGAGTCGAAATACCACATCCGCGTATGGGTAGAAGCCGCCGCCAGCGAGCTTCGCGTGGTATTCGTCGAGCCGGAAGCGAAGTCGGTAAACCCCGGCTTCAGGCCTCGGAACGTCCGGCAGGAGGTCCGATATTCGGCCATCCGAATCCGTGCGGCGCGTCGCGAGTTCACGCCACCCACTATCGGTACCAGCCTCGCCGCGGACTGACAGGGTCACCTCGATGTCGGCCGCTGGCGTCCCCTGCGCCGTATCGAGCACGTGAGTCGTCAGAACTCCCATATCGTACCCTCTTTTAGGGGCCAGACTGGACGAGTTTGCTCAGCCTGAGCCCGGTGATCTTCGCCTGCTCCCGGGCAGCGATCAGGAGTTCGGCCTCGGGTTCGTTCGTCATCCGGCCCTGGAGCGCCTCAAGCATTTCCTGGGCGCTCTTGCCTGTCGCACAGATCAGGAACACGTGTCCGAATCGCTCTTCATAGGCCGCGTTGCCGGTGGCCAGAGCCTCTATCGTGGCGAAGCTGGCCTCGGCTGCTCCGGACTGCTCAGTTGCGGCCCAACTTTCACGCCCTACGCTTCGATCTCCGATCCGAGGATGCGCGCCGAATGCCTCGTTCCAATCGTTCGCTGTCAGGTTCCACCACAGATCGGCCGCCGCCAGCAGTACGTCTTCGTCGGTGACGAAGGGCCTCGACTCGATCATTCCGCGCGCCCACGAAGTGGCGCCGCAGCACGCCATCAGCACAGACATCGCCTGGCCGTCGGGCAACGCGTTCAGCAACGTGGCCAGCCGTTCCTCCGGGCCAGAATCGCTCGTTCGCTCGGCCTCAGGCAAGTCGTCGGCCTCAGGCAAGCCGGCCGACCAGGCGTAGACGGCTTACTCCTCCGTCGGGGTAAATGCTCAGCCGAACGTGCGTGGCAGGATCGCACTCCGAAAGCTCGGCTTCAAAGTAATGCTGGTGGTGCGCTTTGAGCTTCGTCTGAGGCAGCAGTTCCTGCCACCCGTCCTGCTCGGCCGGGTCAGCAGCATCCTCATCCGAACGCGATGTCTCCCCAGCATCGTACACCTCCAGGCGGCACGTGTCGGGATAGTTGCCTTTGAAATGGCAGGTATCGATCTCGACTTGTTCAACCACACCGCGTCGGCCTAGCTGGATGATGGCCCAGTCGTGACCCGGCCCTCTCCTCCGGCGCGTCTCCCAGCCATCCCCCATGTTCTCTCCCCTGCCGGGCATGAGCAGGTTCCTGGGATCGCTGAAGAATTTGTCACTGCACGAGATCGGTCTCGCACCGTGCTCGACCGCGGCCAGGTCCACTGACTCGTTGCGCTCAGTGATCGAATCCCAGTCAGGTACAACATCGCCGAACACCCGCAGCCGGGCGACGCCTCCATCCGGGTAGATGTTCAAGCGTACATGCGTATACCGGCCTTCATCAGCCACAGTGATCTCGTTCAAGCTGTCACCGTCGAGCGGTGTTTGGGGCACGAGCTCGGTCCAATCCACGGCCTCCGGCAGTCTCAGAACGCTTGAGCCCTCCCCCGCTTCGGGATCGATGGTGCAGCCTTCAATCGAACACGCCTCGGGATAGTTTCCTTTGAAGTGACTTGTATCGACGATTACGCCTCGGATCCGGCCTGAAAGACCGAGTCGTATGATGCACCAGTCGTGGCCCGGTTCTCGGCGGCGACGGGTTTCCCAGCCGTCCATCCATTTCCCGCGCTCCGTATACTCTCCTTCGAGCCAAACGGGGTCGTGTGGCTGGATCAGATTGTCTTTCGACGCAAAGAACTCGTCGTTGGCTCTCACCACCCGGCCGCCGAGGCGAATCGCCGCCAGGTCAATCCGATCCGTCAAGTCGCTCATTCCGCTCCTCGTGGTAGAACCTGTCCAGCCGGGACGCCCGGGAACTCTCCGTCGTCGAAAACCAAACGTCCCCGCACAAAGGTGTGCCGAACCGGACCTCGTAACTTCCGACCTACGTAAGGACAGACGGCGTGCGTGTGTAAAATGGTGGATGCCTCTACGGAAAATTCGGCCTCCGGCTCCCACACCACCAGATCCGCGTCATATCCCGGTGCAAGACGCCCCTTGCTCCTTCCCAGCCCTGCGAGGCGAGCCGGACCCCCGCACATCCAGCGCGCAACGTCGAGCACGTCGTATCCGCGCAGGCGAGCCTCCGTCCATACCGCGGGAAGCGAAAATTGCAGCGAGGCGATGCCGCCCCATGCCGCGGCGAAATCGCCCGTTTCTTGATGCTTCAGCTCCGGGGGACAGGGAGAATGGTCGCTGGTGATGAGATCGAGCTCGCCGTCCCGGAGAGCCTGCCACAGAGCCTCTCGGTGAGATGCGTCGCGAATCGGAGGGGCGCACTTGAACTGTGTGGCCCCGTCCGGAATCTCATCGGCCGCGAACGTCAGGTAATGGGGACATGTCTCTGCCGTGATCGCCAGTCCTCTGTCTACCGCGCTTCGGAGCAGATCAATGCTCTGAGCCGCCGACACATGAACGACATGCACCCGGCAGCCGGTCTGTTCGCTGAGATCGATCAGGAGCCTGACGGCCGCGGACTCGGCCTCCGGAGGGCGCGAACTCATATATTCCAGGTAGTCAAGAACGGTCGGATCAGTGCCGGCATCGGTTCCCCGGGCGGCGGCCGCCTCAATCGGGCCGGGCAGCTCGGCGTGGACGAGCAAGACGGAACCCAACTCCGCTATCGTGGCCATGGCCACGGCCAGCTCAGCGGCCCCGAGGGGTCCGAATTCCGCGAGTCCTGAGTCCACCAGGAAACACTTGAAGCCCAGAACTCCGGCCTCATGAAGCGGGCGGATGTGGTCGTGGCTCCCGGGAACGATACCGCCCCAGAAGCCACAATCCACAGACGTCTTGCCTCGCGCGGAGGCTTTTTTCTTCTCCAGCGCGGCGACCGACGTCGTCACGGGTGAGCAATTGAGTGGCATGTCGACGAGGGTGGTTATTCCGCCGGCGGCAGCCGCGCGGGAACCGGCTTCAAATCCCTCCCACTCGGTTCGGCCCGGCTCGTTGAGGTGTACGTGGGTGTCCACAACGCCGGGCATGACGACCGCATCGCCGGCATCGAGGAGGCGGCTCACCCCTGGAGCCGGAGCGTCCCAACTGACCAGATCCTGAATTGTACCATCGGCGACCAGGACCCAGGCGGCTTCCATCCCGCCAGGAGTAACGACGCGCCTGCTGCGGACCGCCAGGTCCGGGGGCCTGCGGACATGTCCTTCTGTCATATTCGCCTCACACTCCGCTGAGGATGCCCAGCAGGTCCGTGAGCGCCCACCAGACACCTACAGCCACGATAGCCAGAGGAACGACGTATCGCATCCAAAAATACAGCCAGGCCGGCGGTCCACCTTCTTCACCGATTCCAAGCTCTGCAAGCACCGTGGAGCGCTTCACGAACCAGCCGACCGCCAGAACGGCGAGCAGCGCGCCAAGGGTTTGCATTCCCGAGCCGAACACCAGATCCCACGGAACAAAAATCTTCATGTTTATGGTAGGCGGAATGGAGAGGACGAAGATCAATCCCATCGTCATCCATACGGCCCGCCCGCGGCTGAAGCCCGTGTTGTCCGTCAATCCAGACACAAGCACCTCGAACGCGGCAATGTCCGATAGATAGGCGGCCCCGAACAGGGAGGCAAAGAAAACGAAGCCGATCACCCAACCGGCCGGCATGGCGGCGAAGATACCGGGAAGAGTAGAGAACACGAGGCCGGGACCGCTGCCGACCTCTACACCCAGGGCGAAAGCCGCCGGAAAAATCGCCAGGCCAGCCAACATGCCGGCCGCCGTGTCCCCCCCGGCGGTCCACAGGGCCAGGCTGCGCAGGTCGTCCTTTGGCCGAAGAAAGGATCCGTAGGCCACCATCAGCGTACCGCCGAGTCCCATGGAAAACACGGCCTGCCCCAAGGCGGCGACAAAAACCGCAGGCGTGAGGCTGGAGGGCTCAAACCGAAACAGAAAGTAACGGACTCCTTCGAACGACCCGGGCAAGGTGAGTGACCGTACGACCACGATAAGAAGCGAAATAAACAGCGCCGGAGTCAAGATTCGGCTGATGCGTTCCGTACCCGCGCGAACACCCTTTGTCAGAACCAGGGCCGCGACAATCAGGACAACACTCGTGGCCCCGAGTTGAAGGAAAAAAGAGCGGGCCACGAATCCTTCGCCGGGCGGAAGAATATCATGTCCCTGGAGTGAAAATCCGAACCCGCGAGCGAGTTCGGCCATCCCGTGGAAGAGCACCCAGCCGATCGCGGCCGTGTAATAAGCGGCCGCTCCTGCCGTAACCGCGAACAGCAACCAGCCCACGGCCCGGCCCATCGGAAAGCCGGCTAGCACATAGGCCCCTGCGGGCCCGCGTCGCGTATGACGTCCGAGGGTCCACTCCGCCATGAGAGCCGGGACCGCGATGAAGAGAACGGCTGCCAGATACGCGAGGACGAACGCGAGGCCGCCGAATTTTCCAACCATGTAGGGGAACCGCCAGACGTTACCCAGACCCGCCGCTACGCCGATCATCACAGTGACCATGCCCAGCCGTGAAACGAAGGTCTGGCCTTCTCGACCTGTGCTACCTGTTCCCGGGTTGGTCATGTCAGGATGTCCGCGAGCGTGTCTAGCGCGATGTCTACCTCCTCAGCAGTGGTGTAGAAGTGGGGCGCCAGTCGGATCGCGGGGCCACGAGGCGCCCCGATAATTCCCTCTCTGAGAAGACGCCGGCCCACTTCCTCAGAGTTGATCCCACTTTCGTGCGGGACGATGAACGCCGTGGACACTGTTTTTCGGAGGGGGTCGGTGGTGCCGTGAAGAGTCAAGCCACGCTCGGCTCCTCCGGCCAGCAGTCGGCGAGAGAGCTGAAGATGCGCCTCCTCGACATTCTCGGGGCCCGCTTCACGGATCATGTCCATACCCGCCCGGCACACATACGCATTCATGAGCGGCGGGGTGCCCGTGTCGAACCGCCTGGCTGTATTCGCCCAATCCAGAGGCTTGTCGTCGAACGAGTACGGTGCAACGCGTCCAAACCAACCGGTTACGGTGGGGCGCAGTGAGTCGACCAATTCTGGCCGGACGTAAAGGAAGGCCAGACCGGGCGTGCCCAGCAGATACTTGAGGCACCCGGAGGCCAAGAAGTCCACGCCCAGCGCCCGGACGTCGATGGAGCGTGTCCCGAGCGTCTGGTATGCATCGACGAACACGTGGGCTCCGTGGGCGTGCGCATGACGCGAGATCTCCGCCACGTCCTGTAAGAAGCCGTTCTGGTAGTAGGCGTGGCAGGCGGAAACGAGCAGCACGCGGTCATCGATCCGGCCTTCCCACTCAGCCGTTTCGATCAAGCCTCCGGCGACGGGCACCTCTCTTACCACGGCTCCGCGGGCTTCCTGCGCTAGCCACACATGCCGAACCGTGGGGAACTCCGCCCCCGAAATCAGGACGGTGTTGCGATCCCCCCGGTAGTCCAGGGCGCTGGCCAGGCTGCTGACCGCCTCAGAAACCGACGAGGTGAGCGCGATGTCTTCTGGCTGGGCTCCGATCAGCTCGGCGAAGCTGCTGCGCGCCTTCTCCACCTCGTTCAACCAGGCGTCCCAATCCATTCCGGCCTTGTCCCAGGAATCGAGGTAGCGAAGCGCGGCAGTCCGTGTCCGGCTCGTGAGTGGTGCCTGAGAACAATGGTTCATCGGGATGGCGTGTTGGAGCAACGGAATCTCCGCGCGCCACCGGGCTACATCGAGCGGACTGCGGACCTGGGTGTTCGTCATTCCGTTTGCCGAGGCGCGGAGCCCGGAGTTGATCTCACGCCCGTTGAACTTGGCTTCCCGTGGTGCCGGTCGCCCGATCATAGTCCACGATGTTCTCCCATTCAGTGGCGTCTGACCGGGCGACGACGGCGACGACCGGCTCCGTCTCGCTCAGGTTGAACACCTCATGTGGCACGCCGGCTTCGATGAAGATGAAGTCACCCGTCTCATTATCGACGGACTTTCGGCAGTGGTCGCCGAATTCGTGGCGCACACGGCCGGCGAGGATATACAGCATCACTTCAAAATCGACATGAATATGGGCAAAGGCTACGCCTCCAGGTGGGATCGTGGCCACGTTCATCGAGAGCTCGCGGGAGCCGACGTTCTTGCCGGAAAGACCGGTCTGATAGCGTATTCCATTCCACCCCCGCTCGGCTCCGCCGCCTCGCAGGACATGGATTCCATCGCCAAGTTCGATGGCCGCCGAGAGAGAAGCTTCTGACTCCGACATCGCCGGGTTCCTTCATCTGCAGGTTGGTTCACTCCACGGAGTGGCAAGCGGTGGGGTAATCTACTTGAGCGACCGTCCGGAGGCAGCGGTTTGCAGCGCTGGCGTGTACTTTGGCGCGGACCTGACGGCAGCCCGCGTGTCTGCTACCGGTACCAGGGGTCCGCTTCTCGTACAGGAGTCACTCAGATGTCCAACAAACTAATGACGGCGGCCAACGACGTTTCTGCAACAATCGCCAGGGTCACACTCGGTATCGTGATCTTTCCCCACGGCGCGCAAAAAATGCTGGGCTGGTTCGGAGGTGGCGGTTTTGGCGGGACAATAGACTTTTTCGGAGCGACCTGGGGCATACCCGCTTTCCTCACCGTACTGGTCATCCTGGCTGAGTTTTTTGGCAGCTTGGCCTTGATTGTCGGCCTGCTGAGCCGCGCCGCTGCTGCTGGAATAGCGCTTGTGATGCTCGGCGCCGTATTCACGGTCCATCTCGAAAATGGCTTTTTCGTGAACTGGACCGGGATGCAGGCTGGCGAAGGGGTCGAATATCACATTCTCGCGGTGGGCCTCGCGATCGTCATCATGCTCAAGGGCAGTGGAGCCTTCTCCGTGGACAGAATGCTGTCGGCGCGGAACGCCGGAGAGTAGCCCAGCCGGGGAGTAGCCCAGCCGGGCGGCTCCTAAACCTGGCTTAGATGACTGCCTCGACGGCGGCGACCTCCGGTAGATCGAGTTCGACCCGGCGCTGGCCCGTCTCCAGGTCGAGCAGATATTGCTTTCGCCACAGGCCGCCCGCGTAGCCGCGAAGTCGCCCGTCCGAACCCACGATTCGGTGACAGGGAACGAGGATGGCCAGACGGTTGTCCCCTACGGTGCGCGCCACGGCCCGAACGGCCGACGGGCGGCCGGCGCGTATGGCCAGTTCGGCGTAGCTGATCGTCTCCCCGTGCGGAACGTTCAGCAATTCGCGCCACACGATGCCCTGAAATTCGGTACCCGGCATGTGCATGGGGACGGTGAAATCGCTGAGCGTGCCCTCAAAGTACTGTTCGAGTTCAGATTCCAGCGTCTGGATGTGGTCGTGGCTGCCGGGCACCACCACGCAGCCCGTGTGCTTGACGAGTCGTTGCATCTGCGTCTCCAGCATTCGCCGATCCGCAAACTCGAGCAGGTACACGCCATCATTGTTTGCGCACACGACCATCGGTCCGAGAGGTGTGAGCACTCTGGTCATCCACATGGTGTTTTCCTTTCGGGCCCGGCCCGGTGTGTCATCGAATTGTAGCCGAAACGCGGTTCGAAATCCGCTCAGAGAATCGTACCCAGTCCGGTACGCCGCCGAGGTCTGGGCGGTGCCGTGCCTTAGCGTGCCTAGGGCCAGCCCGAGTCGTCGCCCGCGCTGGTAGGAGTGGAACGTCATCCCGTGATGCGCCTTGAACCAGCGGCGGACGCGGCTCGGGCTCAGCCCAGCGTCCCCTAGGTCCTGGTCCTTCCAGCGCCTGCCTGGATCTTCCTCGATCGAGTCCACCAGACCTCGAAGCCAGTCGGGGATCTTGCCAGGCGGCTCCAGTGGCCGACACCTGAGGCAAGGCCGGTAACCGGCGAACAGAGCATCGCGTGTGCAAGCGAAGAATTCAACGTTTCTTGGCAGAGGTTTTCGTGCCGGACAGCTCGGCCGGCAGAACACGCGCGTGGTACGGACGGCGGTATAGAACACACCGTTGTAGGTCGTGTCCGAACGCTGATAAGCGCTAACCATTTCCGGGCGGGGCGGTAGACTCGCGTGTTTCATGAGGCCAAGATAACGTGGCTTGGCCCAGGGTCTACCGAAAACTGAACGCCGAAGTATGTGTCGCGGCGGACCCTATTCTGGACAAGCGGTGACGCTCGTGTCCTGCCGTTCCAACGAAAGGCGGGGCCCAGGTCAAAAGTAGCGGAGTAGTGCGGTCAGAGATTGGATCTCGCGGTCACTAAGCGAGGTGAGCTCGGCCGACCTGTCAGCGCCGTCTGAATCACCGGCTTCAGCCACGTGGTGCCAGCTTTGTGCGTCGGCGTACCGGAATCGACGCAGTACGTCTTCTATTGTCGAAGACGACCCATCCGTAAAGTAAGGCTGCTTGCGCCATACTCGGCGGAGGCTGGGAATTCTGGCGCCGGAGGGGCTGACATACGGCTCAATACCTGTCTTGGCGAAGAGGGGCGCGCCCCAGACCAGGTCGGAACGCGGCGCGATCAGCCAGGATTCCCACTCGCCGTACGGCACGAACTCTCCGCCGTCACGGGTCGAAGTCAGCGGCTTGTGGCATACTGAACACCGATCCCGGAAAACGGGCAGACCCTCGCGCTCGAGTTCGCCGAAAGGACGACCGGCAGTCCGTAGTGGGTTCGGCTCATGGCGGAACTCCGTCAGAAAGGTGAGCAAGGCTTCGCGCTGGAGCAGCGGGCCGACGGATTCGGGAAGGTCGGCCAGATCAGCCAGCCAGGGGATGGCCGATCGGTCCAACGTGAATACGGGCTCACCCTGATTCGCGACTTCGAATTCAGACAGCACCATAGAAGTCAGTGTCGCATCGCCTGCGCGCGAGAAGACGGGAACGTTATTCCCAAGGCCGCGGAGCGTCTTGGTTGTCGCGAATACGTGCCCCCGGCCGGTGTAGTGGGTCCGGCCATCGATCTCGCCTTCGAAGTGGCACGTTTCACAGGTGAAGCGAGACAGAAAGCCGTTCGATTCGTTCTCCGGCGACATGAGGGTCGTAAAGAAGAGGGCCTCCCCCAGGCGACTTTCGGAAGTTCGGCTGCTCGACGCGAAGCGAGCTACTGTTCGCCAGCCCGGATCTGCCTCTGGGCTCATCATGAAAATCCGGTCGAACAGCGGGTTGGCCAGAAGCAGATTCGGTTCGGTTGTTGGATCGCCAAACTGAGTGCCTGCAAAGGCGAAATCGGAGGTGCCTGGCGGTACCGGGATAGTGCGGTGCACTCGCGGGGACTCACCGGAGAGGTCGATTTCGAGGACGACCCCCGAACCGAAACCGGAAATCCAGGCTGTCCGCTTGGCCGGTTCGTAGCGAATCGCCT
>JAZDDE010000105.1:0-3610 GCA_036679495.1 Gemmatimonadota bacterium
CTTTTGAACCTTGGGCCGAATCTTGTTTCTAGGCGTTCCTGTCACCTCAAGCGCGAACGCTACGTTGTCGCCCACGGTCAGCTTGTCGAGCAACTGAAAGTCCTGAAATACGTAGCCCACCCGCCGCCTTAGCTCAGGCACCTCGCGCCTGCGGAGACGTGTGGAGCTGAAGCGGGAGACCCGGACCTCGCCGCTGTCCGGTCGCGTCTGGAAATGAATCAGCCGCAGGACGGTCGTCTTACCGGCGCCGGAGGCGCCGGTAAGGAACGCGAATTCGCCCTTACGAAGGTGAAAAGACAGGTCTCGAATGCCACTGTCGCTACGCGGATACACCTTGGTTACGTCTCGAAAACGAATCACGCCACTTCTCCGTGACGCCGGCAGAATCTCGCGCATAGCTCGACCGCCGCGGTCATAGAACCGGCATCGGCGAGACCCTGCCCAGCAATATCGAACGCTGTCCCATGGTCCGGGGACGTGCGGGGGAAGGGGAGGCCGGCCGTAACATTTACGCCTGTCTCGCTGGCCAACGTCTTCAAAACCGCGAGACCGACATCGTGGTACGGAGTTACGACGAGATCCACCCTACCCTCCAGACAAAGACGGAACACCGTATCGGCCGCAAACACTCCCGTTACCTGCGCACCGGTCGTGGCCCTGATCATTTCGGCAGCCGGCTCCAAGATACGAGCCTCTTCGTCTCCGAACAGGCCTCCTTCCGAGGCGTGCGGATTGACGCCCGCGAGCGCAATACGTGGCTCCGCGATTCCCCACCATTCGCGCAGCGCGCCAATGGCAATAGAAGCCTTGGTTGCTACGAGGGATGGCGTCAGGAGCACCGGGACCTCCCGTAACGGTACGTGAACGGTCACCAGCGCGATTCTCAGCGGTCCACCGAGAGGGGTTGTTTCGGCCGCCATGATCATGGCCACGTCTGCGGATCCCGTCTGCTTCTGAAGGAGCTCGGTGTGGCCAGGAAAAGGATATCCGGCCGCCCTCAGCGCCCGCTTGGAGATGGGGCCCGTAACGATCCCATCGACCTCACCCGCGAGCGCCCACTCAACCACGGTCTCAATCGAACGACCGGCCAATTCTCCTGCCCGAGTCTCCGCCTCCTCATCCGGCTTCATATTTCTGTCCCACGTGCCCACCGAATGAAATCCCAGACAAGCCACCTTTTCGATTCCGGAGTCGGAAACACCTACGGCACCGCTCGAGCCGGCGACTCTGAAACTGGCGACCCCGCGGTCGCTGCAACTGGTGAGTGCGGCTTCTACAATTTCGGGGCCTATGCCGCGCGGGTCTCCAAGCGAGACACCCAGACGCGGCGGGCTGTCACCTGCGGTTTCGGTCAAAAAAGTACCTGAATATAGACTTCATCCCGGAGTTCCTCGAGGAAGCGCTCATACCCTTTGCTAAACGAAAGCCGGGAGCGAATCTCCTCCCGTGTCTCATCCAGGGTGTAGGCTCCCTCCGGCCTCAATTCAGCGATGCGCGCGACGACGAAAGCCGGCCTGCCGGGAATGAGCCGGCTGGTGGGGAAAGGTCCTGTCACTTCGCCAGGTTGCCGTCCCTCCAGCGCCTGAGCGTACTCCGGTCCGAGTCTCGTCTCCAGCTCCGCCACGGGGAGGTCTCCATGGACGGGAATGTTCTCGGCGCCATGCTCCTCGGCCAGCGCCGCGACGGAAGCGCCGCCCCGAATGCTGTCCGCCAGGGTGATGCCGAAGGCTCGGACACGCTCCGCATCCGCATCGGTTATGACCGGGCGAACCAGGATGTGACGCAGGCGGCGCTCACCGCCCCGAACGTTCTCGACTTTTATCAAATGGTAACCGTAGGGGCTCCGGACCGGACCGATCGGCTCACCGGTACGTGCGGCCCACGCGGCGCGGGCAAATTCCGGTACGAGATCACGTCTCCGATTCCAGCCCAGATCTCCGCCTCGTTCTCGAGTCGCTAGGTCTTCTGAGTAGCGCCGCGCGACGACCTCAAAGCTCTCCCCCGCTTGCAGTTCCTCCAGCGCCAATGTTGCCCGTTGCAGGGCACTGTCCTCGGCCACCTCGGACGGGGTCAGCTCTAACACGACGTGCTCAAACGCGAGCTCCGCTCCGCGGGTCTGATTCGCAAACACTTCATCGAAAGTCTCGCGGATTTCCTCTTCTGACACGCTTACCGGCGGGAGATTTCCGCGGTTCTGATTGATGTAGCTCTCGACAAGGGCGCGCCCGTACACCTGAGACCGCAGCACCTGCCGATACTGAACCATCGTCTGCCCGGACTGCGTCACGGCTTCTTGAAACTCGCTCGCGGACGGGAAGGAATTGCGGATTTCCCGAAACCGGTTGTCGGCTTCTTGGTTGATAAACTCATCGTTGATCTGGATGTCTTCCGTCTTGGCCTTCTGGAGAAGCACCATGTCGTCGATCAGGTCATCCAGCACCCTTCGGCTGAACGCATCGAATTCCGGCGTGCCGGCCTGGGGCACCTCAGTGCCGGACTGACTCATCTGAAACAGTGAGACGATGACATCGGAGTACAGAATCGCGGTATCGCCCACGATCGCCGCGACTCGGTCCACGAGTTCTGCCGTGTCGGCGGCCGCCTCGGCTAGCGCGGTCACGGTCGCAGCCACCGCCGCAGTGTCAGTCGGGGCGGCAGCCAGCGTGTCCGGCATCGCGGCATCCACGAGCGTGTCGGCAACGGCCGCTACTGGCGCCAAACTGTCGGCCGCTCCGGCCGCTGGCACTTCCTGAGCCAGAGCCGGTGTAGCGGGTACCAATGCGGGCGCGGCCAAGGCCATGACAGCAACGATCGCCCTGGCCCGAACGCCGGACCCAACAGCCCGACCGGGCGTCCGGCGCCTATTCAACGCTGAGTCCACTTTCCGCCTCCCCCTCAACCTGACTCTCTGGATCGCCGGCTTCGTCGGCCGCGGGCGCTACGGCCGCCATTTCCTTGCGCAGAGATACGGCGATGGCCGCGGCCGCATCGGCACCGTGCCTGTCTACCCGGCCCGGATATTCTCGATCCAGGACGGCCCTGAACTCACCCAACCAAGGCAGCGGCGCCTGAGTCAATAGGATCCGTTCGATAAATCCAAGAGCCTCTGCCTCAGCATTGAAGATCGGCGAGATGACAGTCTGATGGCTGAGGCGGTAGGTCGCCGCGATTCGGGACAGTTGCTCCGCCATTACCGCGCGCAGAACGTCCTTCTGCTGTTCAGACGGCTGGGCGCCTGCACGGTAGGCCGCACGTATCAGCACCTCATCGCGTGCCAATTCATGGAGGTAGATGACCAGGTCGTCATCGGTCCCGCTGGCAAACAGCCGCTTGATGTCAGGTCTTGCGGTGAAAACTTGCCGGACTTCGCCAGCGGTTACTTCCCCTCTGCGGTACGTGACCAAATCGGTCCCATCGGATACGCGGTCCTCATCGCTGACGGCGATTCCACGGGCCGCCTCAACGGATCCGGAACGCACTGCGATCCGGGCGTTCTCAACTAGGGTGTCCACGACCGACGCAGCCACAGAATCCCTGCGCTGTTCGAGCAGGAGGTCGAACAGCATTTCCTGCACATCGTCGAACGCCGGCACCAGGATCGTTTCCACCC
>JAZDDE010000106.1:0-5029 GCA_036679495.1 Gemmatimonadota bacterium
ACCGCTACTACGATCCGAGCACAGGCAGGTACTTGCAACCCGACGGACTAGGACCGCACCGGTCGGCGGCTGGGATCAGCGTTGGCGGCGAGCTCGAGCGACTCTATTTCAGCCAGGAAGACAGTGCGGGCGCGCTGCGGAGTAGGAATACTTACAACTACTCCAATTCAGATCCGGTGAACTTCACAGATATTGACGGACGTGTAATTCCACCATTGGGCCCTCCACCCTGCGGCAGTTGGCACGACAATAGAAACGATCATCAAAAGCCGTGCCCCCCAGAAGCGCCACCCAGGGATGATCCGGGCTGGGCCTGTCTCCAAAAGGACAACCCCTATCACAACAATGGCGACCCAAATCTTGACTATCGAGGTCTAGGAGAGAACCGTGGAACCCAGTGCATCTATGATGGAGATGGGAATGAAGTGCCAGATGACGGCACCTACGACTACAGTTCGCCTGTAGACGATAATGGCGACTTCTCTCTTCTCGGATTCACGGGACACTTTTTTGCGGATATTTTGCCCTATTGGGTCTGCCGATAGCGCAGAATCGTCCTGAAAGGCAATTCCTTTGACGAGACCTCGACTGGCGACACAAGGTCTTGTGGTTCTCTGCGCCGGCCTCCTCGCAAACGGTGCCCTCGCTCTTCTAGCGGCTTCGTCAGCGCCAGATGTGCGCCGTCTCGAGGTTGGAAGCGCCATGTTCTGGGGCGGTCTCTTTGGCCCGTTTACTCTTGTCGCAAAGCTGGGCCGGCCTCAGCTTGGATTGATCTTCTTCTTTGGCTTTATTGCTCTCGCCTTCTTCCTTTTCTGGCGCTGCCGGCGACCGATCTATTCCGTTGGATGGGGCCTTGCAGGTCTATTCGTTTGGCTGTTCTCCGGTTGGATCGCAATTGCCTCACGATTCTAGGTGCAGAACGAACCCATCCCAACGAAGGGCAGCGCAGCAGTTGGTACCCCTGGCCTGTTCGTGGCCGCGGTACTCACGCTCGATGTCGTCCGCTCCTCTGTCGTTCCACTCGCGGGCAACGATCATCTAGACCGTTTCCCAGCGCCGCGCCAGCGTCCGGGCAATCGCGAGAAAGACGGCCGCCATCCCGCCCAGAACGGCCAGCTGTGGAGCGAGCGAAACGAGTGACTGAAGCAGAGTCGCTCCGGGCTGCTCGTACCAGAAGACCTTGAGGTAGCCGTCCAGCGCCCAGCCGTTGAACGTGAACAGCGCCGTCGTGTTCATGAAGTCGGGCATGACGAAGCGAGGCACCATGCTGCCGCCCAGTGCCGACATCACGAGAATGAGAACGGTCGAAATGCCGTTGAGTTGGGCGCGGCTCTTGGCGAGGGTCGCCAGCATGATCGCGAAAGCCGCCGCGGCTGCCGCGGTGACCAGGCTCATCGCGATGAACCCGGCCAGATGGTGGGGAGTGAAGAGGTCGAGGCCGAAGACCGCGCTCCCCCACACGAACATGACCGAGAGCTGAACAAAGCCTACGACGGAAAAGAAAATCCAGTTTCCCGCCAGCAGGGTTCCCATGCCGACATTGGAGGACAACAGCCGCTCGAGCGTGCCGCTCTCTTCCTCTTCGAGAAGCGTCGCGGCAGCGCCCGCCATCGAGAAGAGTAGAAACATCACTCCGATGCCGGCGGCGTAGTAAGAGATGATGGATCGGCTCTTGTCAGTCTCGGCGTCTTCGCTCTTCATGGCGCTGATCGCCTCGACCTGGACCAACCCGGCAAAGACCGGCGTCTCGTCCTCGCCCGCGCCTCCAGTACCTTCTTCGCCCGCACCAGCGCCCGCCTCCGGACTGTCGTCCGCCTTCGCCAAGAACGCCTTGAAGCCGTCGACGGCCTGTCGCTGTTCGGGCGTCAGCCCCCCACCGAAGGTCTCCAATTGCCCGATGCCGCCATCGAGAAGAACGTCCGGCGCCGCGGTCATCGCCGAAGCCTGAATCAATCCGCTAATGGCGTGCCGGGCGAGCGGATTCGAAGGGTCGTAGACCAACTCGACGGAGGGCGTTTCGCCGCCGAACTTGCCGAAACTCTCGCCGAATCCCTCCGGCACGACTATCGCTACGCTGCGCTCTCCGGTACGCACGGCTACGAGGGCGGACTCGCGATCGAACGGCGGCGGGGCGGGATCATCTTCGCTCGGCTCCGGCGCCAGGACGATCTCGATTGCGTCCTGTCCGTCGAGAGCAGAGATGAGTTTGGAACTGACTGCCGAGTTGTCGAGATCGACAGCGATGACGGTCATCGTACCCAAGCCGGCGCCAGAGCCGCCCATGCCGCCGAAAATGGCGGCAAAAATCGAGAAGAAAACGAGCGGCAAGACGAAAGTCAGGGCGAGAGCTATTCGATCTCGCTTCAAATTGACCCAGTGGATCCCTAGCAGCGTCCTGATCATCCGATCATCCCATCATCCGATCAAAGCCAATCATTCGCGAAGCTCCCGCCCGGTGAGATGTATAAACACTGCCTGCAGGCTCGGCGCCTCGATCTGCAGATCGGTGACCTTGGCACCGGCGGCGCTCAGTTCCGCCAACCGCGCTGGAAGCTCGGAAGCCAGATCCGCGACGCTGCACGTCAGGCTGCCGTGGTCGGCTGTGGTCCAGCGTTCCGGTGACAGGCCCCCCGGTGGCTCGTCCGCTAGCGAAAACGTAACTCGACGCCGGCTGCCGAGCGTCTGGCTCAGAAGCTCGTCGAACGTGCCGGAGGCGACGGCGCGTCCGTGGTCGATGATCACGATCCGATCACAGATCTGCTGCGCCTCGTCCAATTGATGGGTCGTCAGAAGGAGCGAGGCGCCTTCGCGGCGAATCTGCTCGAGCATTTCCCAGATCCGCTCGCGACTCTGTGGGTCTACGCCCACTGTGGGTTCGTCGAGAAGCACCACCTCGGGCCGGTGCAGGACGCCGCAGCCGATGTTCAGTCGCCGCTTCATGCCGCCGGAGAACTGTTTGACCGGCTCCTTGGCGCGATCCTCGAGGCCGATCCATTCGAGTGCCCACGACACTCGCTCGCCAAGCTCGGATCCCGGAACGCCGTGGAGACTGCCCCAGGCCCTCAGGTTCTCGGTCGCGGTCAACAGCGGGTAGAGAGCGATCTCCTGTGGAACGATCCCGAGCCTGGAGCGAACCTCGGCATCTCCCAGTCCGCCGTCAAGCCGATGCCCCAGGAGCCTGAGCTCACCCGCATCGAGTTGGACGCGCCCGGCCAGGGCACGCACCAGCGTGGTCTTACCGGCCCCGTTGGGACCCAGAAGTGCCAGCCACTCGCCGCGGTGGAGCTCCAACTCGGCGCCGTCGAGCGCTTGCGTGTCACCAAAGCTCTTTCGGGCTCCGCTGACCGATAGGACCCTGGTCATGATGGGGAGTCTACCGGTCTGGGCGGCAAGACGAGGTCCGAGACCGCCATTCGTCGGTGGAACGCGCGGTAGAACCGACCTCTCCGGAAGTCTGCGGCGCTATTCCCTCTTCGGAGAGCCCGTCACCAACCCCGTGTGGCCTGTTCGCGGGCGGGTAATTCGCACACGCCAGGCCGCGCTAGTATGGAAAGTCACTCTTGGCTCAGCAAAGAAACACACTCCTGCTGGTCGATGCCCTCAATCTGATCAGGCGGGTCTACGCCGCTCAACCCGGTGAAGACGGTCCGGAGCGGGCCGAGGGGGCGCGCGCTTCGACCGTCCAGTCTCTGCAGCGCGGCCTGCGCGAGAGTGCGCCCACCCACGCGGTTTGCGTGTTCGATGGCGTGTTCGATGGCGAGGGGCGTAGCTGGCGCCATGAGCTCTACCCGAGCTACAAGGCCGGTCACACCGCGATGCCGGCGGCCCTCGCCTCGGCGCTCGACGGATACCGGAAGGCCTTCCAGGACATCGGGGTGTCATCACTGACCCTTCCGCGTCTCGAAGCCGACGACGTCATAGCCACTGCGGCCTCGAAGGCCGTGGCCGCGGACACGTCCGCGATCATCCTGTCTACAGACAAGGGCTTCCTCCAGCTCCTCCCCAAGGGCGTCCGGGTTCGGGATCATTTTCGACGAGTCGATTTCGACGCCCAGTACGTGATCGACAAATTCGGCGTTCGCCCGGACCAGCTCGGGGACTTCCTGGCGCTTGCCGGCGATCGCGGAAACGGCATTCCCGGCGTCCCCGGCATCGGCGCCAAGTCCGCTGCCGCTCTGCTCGGCCGGTTCGAGACGCTCGAGAGCATCCTGAAATCGACCGGCGACGTAGAAGGCAAGATCGGTGAACGCTTGCGGGACAATGCGGACGCTGCCCTCCTCTATCGCACTCTCGTCGGTCTCAAGACGGACCTCGAGCTCGGGACCAATCTGAGTGATTTGCGGCGCGGTCCTTCCGACAGACCAAACCGGCCCAGCGAGCCGAACGAGGCCTAGCGAGTGCCGGGGCCCGGCCGCTACCGCCGGAGCGATCCGGCTCGACCACTCTAAGATCAGCCGGTCGCCGCCATCGGTTCGACTCCAGAGCCAGCCACGGAAGGGCCATCTCCCACTGCCGACAGGGGCCGGCTGCAGTCCGCGTTCCGGTCGAGTCCCAGCAAGTCCGCGTAGACCTGGAGCCCGATCCTGAGAAACCTCTCGTTGTTCTCTTTCCACGCTTCGAGAGCCCGACCAGCAGCGCGCGGGTCCCTTTCTTCGATAGCCTTCTTGAGGGCCGGCTGGACATCCCGCTCGAACTCGGCGCCAATGCTGCCCAGTTCTCTCGCTTGATCCGGATGGTCTCGGAAAGCTAAGCCCATGGAGTGTGCGCTGAGTGTTCTGATGACGAACCCTTCCCGCTCGATCCCATCTTTGACACGCTCCAATTCACGGAAATCCCGCTCGGTGTCCGCCACTGACAAGCTCTCCGGTTTGTTCAAGTACCACTCCAGGAGCTGATGGCGAATCCGGCTCGCCAGGGCAATATTCGCTGCCAAGGCCGCCGGTGCCCGCGCGTTCTCGAGCCACGAGTCCTGGACTTGTTCCGAGAAGGTCACGTCAACCGTTAGCGTGCCATTGGTGTTCTCTCGAAA
>JAZDDE010000107.1:0-3324 GCA_036679495.1 Gemmatimonadota bacterium
GAAGATCCGGATCGTGATCGAGGGCTTGCGGGGCGAGGAGGGCATCGCATCGCTGTGCCGCCGCGAAGGCATTGCGGCCAACCTCTACTACCGCTGGAGCAAGGAGTTTCTGGAAGCGGGCAAGAAGCGCCTGCTGGGCGACACGCAGCGAGAAGCCAGCTCCAGCGAGGTCGTGGGACTTCGTCAGGAGAACGCCCGGCTCAAGGAGTTGGTGGCCGAGACGGTCCTCGAGAACCGTCTGCTCAAAAAAAGCGTAACGGGCTTCGATTCGCCCGAGGACGAGACGTGAGGGTAAGCGCCTCAGAGAAGCTCGAGCTGATCCGACTGGTGGAAGGCTCTTCGCTCTCGGTGCGGCACACCCTGGCCGAGATCGGGCTGCCGCGCTCGACCTTCTACGCCTGGTACAAGCGCTACCTGGAGGGCGGACCGGAGGCGCTCGAAGATCGCAAGCCCCGGTCTCGAGCCGTGTGGAACCGCATCCCGGAACGGATCCGGGCGCAGGTGATCGAGACGGCCCTGGTGCACACGGAGCTCTCGCCCCGGGAGCTGGCCTGCCGCATGACGGATCGAGAGGGTGAGTTCCTCTCGGAATCGAGCGCCTACCGGATCCTCAAGGCCGCCGACCTGATCGAGAGCCCGGCCTATGTCCTGCTGCAGGCGTCCGACCACTTCCAGCACCCGACCCGGAGGTGCAACGAGCTGTGGCAGACGGACTTCACGTACCTGCCGGTGGTGGGCTGGGGCTGGTACTACCTCTCGACCGTACTCGACGACTACTCGCGCAGGATCCTGGCCTGGAAGCTCAGCGCCACGATGCGGGTGGAGGATGTGACCGAGACGCTGGACCTCGCTCGCGCCGCCACGGGCGTGGATCGGGTCCGGGTGGAGCACAAGCCGCGTTTGCTCAGCGACAATGGTCCCTGCTACGGGAGCATGGTCTCGGGCACACGCGGGGGCGGCCCTACCACCCGATGACCCAGGGCAAGATCGAGCGCTACCACCGCTCGATGAAGAACGTGGTGCGACTCGAGAACCACTACAGCCCCTGGGAGCTGGAGCGTGCCATCGCCCACTTCGTGGAGTACTACAACCACGAGCGGCTTCACGAGGCTATTGGCAACGTGACCCCGGAGGACATGTATCACGGTCGCCAGCGTGCGATCCTCAACCGGAGAGCCAGGATCAAACGCTTGACGTTGGAGCGAAGGAAGAAAGAGAATCTACGACGCGGTCTAAGTCGCACGGGAGCAAGAACTCTCTCCAAGAAGAACGGGCCAAGTGTCTGAGAAGATCTGACGACATACAGGGCATATTGAAGGGATACACTATTTGGGGACAGATCAACACAGACGTGCTCTCCTCTGGGACCAGCGGACTGTATGTCATCAGATCTTCTCGGGGAACCTCCCGAGTTCGAGCGGAGGGAACAGCTGGCGATCCGGCGCCGGTCGCAGCGGGAAGATGTCTACGTGCTGCCGCAGCGGGGAGGGGCTGCCTGCACCACGGTCACCGCGTACACACCAGGGACAGCTGGGACGGTTGTTTCGGAAAGTCTCCCGTAGGGAGGGCGATGGGGAATTTTGACGAAGTGGCGTCCCATCCGTCCCAAGTGTCGACGGTTGGAGCGAACGCGCCGTCCTAGAGCCCCAACACCCCGCTGTGCGAGCGCCGTCGGTAGGAGCGTCTTCTTCTCCGGCGTCTTCTGGTGGTGAGATCGCCGCTTCATCCACCTCGATGTGCCTCCGGGCGGCGTCGATGTATTCGGCTGCCGCGGCAGGTTCGCGATCAGATCATCAAGCTGACCGAGAACAACACCTCCCTCATCGGCCTTCTCTTTTGGTTGGGGTTTCGGCGCTGCGAGGTGCCGTACGCCCGACGCGCCTGTGAGCACGGCGCGAGCGCGTGGACCTTGCGCAAGAAGATGGTCTACATGATGGATAGCGTCTTCGCATTCTCGGATCTGCCCATCCGCATGCTACTGCTGCTCGGTACCGCCGGGTTGGTGCTCAGTATCGACCGGTCGATCGCGGTCCTCGGCGCCAAGCTCACTGGTGCCCATCCCAGTACCTGGCTATGCTGCGACGGTGCGACACTTTCTTCGGCCCGCTCAACAGCCTGGGTCTAGGTGCGGTGGGAGGCTACGTGTGGCGCTCCTACGAACACCAAGATCCGTCCCAACCACATCGTCTCCTTACACGACTCCTTCGACGGGATCCCGGTGTGATCGCTGACGCGATGGCCTGGGATCGCTGGTGAAACAGACACGAGAGAAGGGTCTGGCGGGCCTCGAGACACGCTGGGGACCCGAATCACTTCGCTGCATCGTACTCTCCCATCTCCTCGTCGCTGCGGCCCTGCTGGTCGCCTCCCGCTTCATCGCGACCCATACGCCACTTCCCCATGAAGTCTGCTGCGATGTCCTTCGCTACGTCAGAGTCGCTCAGTCCATAGAGCAAAACGGCCTGTGGGCCAGACACCCAGACGCCGATCTCCGCCTGTACCTCTTTCCCTACCTGCTGTCCCTGGACGGGACGATCAGCCACGGCACGATCTCACGGCAACCACATCTTGATCAGATGCAGGAGCTTCCCTTTGCTAAGTACATCGAGGCCTATTCCTCCGGCATCATCAGTCGCTATGCACTGGTGGCACTTGCATGCTGGTTGATCCTGATACTCAGCCATACGCCGACTCGCCTCCTTCTTTGGATTTCCTTCCTCGCCAATCCTCTCCTGCTCAGCTACCTCCCCATTCCCCTGAGTGAGTCGTACACCCTTCTCTTCTTCGCCGTCCTGCTATGCGTTCTGGTGTCCTTTTTGAACTCCCAGGTCTCCACACTCACGACCCCGCCCAGCCACATGCGCAGATGGCTGCTCGTGGCATTCCTGGGCCTCCTGTCCGGGGGCCTGGTGATGATGCGCCCAGCGAGTATCGCCATAGCCGTCTCGGTATTCACGACACTCTGGTTCTACCTTTCCGGCCGCTCCGACCTAACCCAGATTCCATCGCGGCGTCGCAGAGCGTTAAGTCGACTCATGCTATCAGCCAGCGTCGTGTTGGTATTCGGGTCGGGTTTCGCCGTCGCGGTGGCGCCTCAGGTAGTGCTGAACCTGAAGCACTTCGACCGGGCAAGTTTCCTCCCGAACCGAGACCTAGGAAATGCGCAGCTCCTCTGGGGCCTGGCCAATTTCAAGTACGCGACACTGATGGACACGAAACTCCTCTCTGAGGGCCACAGCCGCAGGTTGTACTATCCGACCCGCGACTATGTGCCCCGCCTGAAGCCGTACCGGGACGACCCTCTCGCCTTCTACCGCGAGCATC
>JAZDDE010000108.1:0-3017 GCA_036679495.1 Gemmatimonadota bacterium
CTGAAGAGTCTCGTTCTCGCCGAAGCCACTACGGCCGGCCGCCGAGGACGATCTACGTACTAGATGCAACGGTTGCTCCCTCCCTACCTATTTGGCCTATGCGCCATCGCGATGGTGATACTGCGGTTCGCGCTGCCTATTGCAGTGGTGGTCCCTTCGTCCGCAAGCCTCGCCGGTTGGCCCATCTTCGCCGCGGGCCTAGCGATGTCGATGTGGGGGTGGATACGGTTCGGTCGCGCCCGGACCACCCTGATTACGTTCGCCGATCCCAGCGTACTGGTAGTGGACGGGCTCTTCCGCCGCACGAGAAACCCGATGTATTTGGGCGCGCTGGTCGCATTGCTCGGACTTGCCCTCGGGATGCGCGCCGTTTCTCCCTTTCTCGGTGTTGTTCTCTTCTTCATCGCCGGCGACCGCTGGTATATCCCGTTCGAGGAAGACCGTATGAACGAGAAATTTGGCGAGGCCTACAGCGACTACGCTCGCAAGACCCGCCGGTGGCTCTGAGTGCGGCCCGCTAGCGTTTGAGAACAGATCGGAGGGTTGATCGGGTGAACTCGACCCGTACTCGCGGACAGAGCCGTTCAAGGAACCGGACACGGACAGCCAGCAACCAACGGGCTCGAGCTCGCTGCGCCTGTTCCACTCAACGTCGTATGCTTCCGTTTCGTCCCGGACGGAGTGCGGAACGAACAACTCGACTCCGAGGGCGTCAGGTGCTGCGCGTGGCGATCACGAACCACAGGACGGCGCCGGAGGATATGGACTTCCTGGTGAGCGAGGTCCTACGAATCGGCCGGTCCGTCGAGATGTAGCAGCAGGTGGCTGCAGCTCTGACCGCGCATGGACGCGCGCACTGCTTCTCGCCACCGGTCTCGAAGGAATCTGGAGGTGAGATGTCAGCGTATCTATTCATCGAGACCAAGATCCTTGACCCCGAACAGTACGCAAAGTACGTAGCCGAGGTTCGAGCGCTCGCGGCAAAGTGGAACAGCCGCTACGTCGTTCGGAGTCGTGCCGTGCAAGTCTTAGAGGGGCCACCGAAACGGATCGAAAACTGCCTTCTTCTCGTCTCCGAGTGGCCGAGCATCGACGCAGCGCGCGAGTTTTGGCACTCTCCTGAGTACCAAGAAGTCAGGGAGCTCCGCGCTGAGGCGGGCGAGGTCCACGTTCTCTTGGCGTAGGAACTACCGCCAATCGGATAGGGCCGCGTACCGATCCCTGTGCTCCTCGGCCAGCGGCGCGTCGGCGTCGCCGCTACGCGAAGGCAAACAGACAGTTGGTCTACGGCTGGCTGATTCCGATGCTCGAGCTGAAGCTATCCGCCGAGCGATCGCTGAACGACGTAGAAGGCACTACCGCTGGGCAGCAACTCGGAGGGCGAGCCGGGCATCAAGCAAGAAGCTCATCCGAGTTTCTACGCCGCATACGTGCGTGATCCAGACGGCCACAAGATCGTCGCGGTGTGCCACGAACCCGAGTGAAGCGCGCACGTATCCGCCGTCTAACAACGGCTTGCAGCTGACAACAAACAGCTGGGCGTTCCTGAATTCGGTAGCATTCTGGCGACTTCTGTGGCTTGGCGCTGACGAGAACGAGACTCTCAACAAGGAGCTCGCGGACAGGTGAAGAAGAAGCCGTCCGCCTCGCGCTAGTGCCCAACTGGGCACCCCCTAACGCCGATGTGAGCTGGCGTTGGACTCTCAGACCCGCCCGAATTCTCCGACTACTCCGAGAGCACCACCCGTAGGCGATTCTGCTCGCCTCGGAATGAACGCCGCCAGCCGGCAGTTGGGCGTGCAGTACCGCGAGTCGCTGCGCTTCGACTCGAACGGCTTCCCGCACGTCTTGCAGGTGTGCTTCCAGCCGACCAGCTCGCGGCGGGTCACGTTCCGATAGATCGCCCGGGACGGAAGAGTCGTTCCGCCCGAGTTCTTCCCCTACCGCCTGCTTCGAGCCCAAATACGACGAGACTCCAAACCGGTCGGATAGGCTGCAGGATTCGCAGCATTTCCACATGCTCGCGACGGCTCGCAATCGGGGCAACGCGCTGATTTACCTTGAAGAATCGGCGCCTGGTGGGTGGCGCGACGCTGCTACTATGCTGCGAGCGTTGCGGCCTTCTCGGTCGAAGGCTTGCAGCCCACAAGCTAGTTGGGCGGCAGAGCGCAACCCGAGGAGTAGCGATGATCGAAGGTGGCTGCTTCTGCGGCTTCGTGCGCTACCAAGCCGGGGATTCTCCGTCCGATCAAACCAACTGCCACTGCTCCATCTGTCGGCGCACCAGCGGTGCCCCATTCGTCGCGTGGTTTACAGTTCCCCAGTCAGACTTCTTCTTTGCTTCCGGAACACCGACGAACTTGCAATCGTCCGAGCATGGCACGCGAACGTTCTGCCCCCGCTGCGGCACTCCCCTTACCTTTCAGTCCACTCATTCCGTAGGCGAAGTCGACATAACGACTTGCTCTCTCGACGACCCCGAGCGTCTTCCCCCGAAGGACCACACGCAGACGAGCTCGAGACTCTCATGGGTTCGGCTCGGCGACCAGCTCCCGCTGTTCCCCGAGGCGAGGTCGCGAGGTCTGCCGCCCAACAAGGGCTAGCAGCTGACAACAGACAGCTGGGCTTTCCTGGATTCTGTAGCATTCTGGCGTCGTGGCGGCTGTGCCCAGCGTTGACGGTCAGCGCTTTCTGTTGCAGCTGAAGCCCGATTCGTTAGACAGCGGAAACGGAGGAATGCCGATGCCGGCGTACCTCTTCATCAAAACCAAGATCAACGATCCCGAGCAGTACGCCAAGTATGTGCGGTCCGTTCAGGAACTCGCGTCGAAGTGGGACAGTCGCTACATCGTTCGCAGCCGTCCGATTGAAGTGCTAGAGGGTTCTCCAGAAGAGTGGGGCGACTACCTACTCCTCGTTTCCGAATGGCCCTCTGCGGAGGTCGCTCGCAATTTCTGGAACTCTCCCGAGTACCGCGAAGTTCGGAAACTCCGAGCCAACGCGGGAGAAGTACACGT
>JAZDDE010000109.1:0-2056 GCA_036679495.1 Gemmatimonadota bacterium
CTGTGCTCGATGAGACCCTGCAGGTCTCCGCCGGCCAGGCTGGCCTGTACGTCTGGGAGCTTGTCGCGCTCTAGCCCGGATTATTCACGAGAGAAGAGCCGCGGGAGCGCTCTTCGTGCCGATTGGAATAGTAACTACGCAATTCCATGAAGCACCAAAAGCAACACCCGCATGTCCAAGCATAGATCCGAAGAGTCCCTGTTCGAAGGACTGTTCTCGAAGATCGTCGCCTCCAAGTTCGACTCCGAGCTGAGGACATCAAACGGGGGAGCCTCGCTGCTTGCAGCTGTCGATCTTCGGACGAAGCTGACAGAAACGCTCTGCGCCCCGGTGCTCGATAACCGTGACCCGAGCCGTGTGCGGCACTCCTTCTTGGAGCTCTTCCGGCAGCGGGTCTTCTCCATCGCTCTCGGCTATCCGGACGGCAATGACAGCGCCCGAGTTGGCCAGGACCCTGCGATGAAGCTGATCTGCGGCCGGGCTCCTTCAGATCCGTCGGGGCTGGCCTCTCAGCCGACTCTGTCCCGATTCGAGCGTGGCCTGAAGGGCCGCGAGGTCGTGGGCCTCGGACGAAGGCTCGAAAGCTTCGTCATCGACCGGATCAAGAAGCGGCATTCCCGGCCGAAGCTCATCACGATCGATCTGGACCCGTCGGTGGATCCGACCCATGGCCAGCAGCCCTTCTCCTTCTTCCACGGCCACTACGACACGTGGTGTTACCTGCCGATGTTCGGCTTCATCTCGGTTGACGACGATCCCGAGCAGTACCTCTTCTACGCGCGCCTGCGTCCAGGGCTCTCCAAGGAGATCCGCGGTACGATCCCGATGCTCAGGCGAACCGTCGAAACGCTCCGGAAGTGCTACAAGAAGGCCCGAATCCGCGTCCGGCTCGATGCTGGCTTCGCGTACCCCCAGCTCTTTGAGGTGCTCGACCAACTCCAGGTCGAGTACATCGTCGCAATGCCCGGGAACAGCGCCCTCGCAAAGAAGGCTCTCTCGCACATGAAGGCGGCTCGCTCGCTGACGGAGCGTTTCGGGAAGACCACGACGCTATTCGGAGAGTGCAGCTACAAGACGCGCAGTTGGAGCCACGAGCGACGGGTAGTCTTCAAGGCCGAAGTCGTGCACGCGGCTGGGAAGTCGCCCAAGGACAACGCTCGCTTCGTCGTCACCAACTTGCATCACGCTCCTGAACGAGCCTGGAAGATCTACTGTCTGCGCGGCGACAGCGAGAACCGGATCAAGGAGCTCAAGAGGGACCTGCAGATCGACCGCACGAGCTGCTCGAACTTCATCGCGAATCAAGTCCGCGTACTCCTGACTGCAGCAGCCTTCGTGCTCTTCCAGGAACTGCGGGCCAGCCAGCGGGGAACTCCGCTCGCGCGCTGCATGGTCGCAACGCTCCGGCAGCGACTGCTGACAATCGGAGCGACGATCAAGGAGACCTCTCGGCGCATCGTCATCTCGATGCCGTCGAGCCATCCGTGGAAGGACCTGTGGAGACAAGCCGCCCTGCGCGTTGCGGCGATCGTCTGACCCGCAGCTGACGCTGGTCGAGTCTTCGGGAACAGGAGTAGCCGGGGACCTCCGTGTCGTCTCAACCGATTTCAGGGCAAGTCGAGCAAGGAGACTGAGCCGAGCGGTCTGCGAGCCACCGCGAATCCACGGATCGGGCAGATCTGGACCTCAATCCAGCCCTCGAACGCGATCCCAGAAAGCAGAGACCAGGCCTCGTGAATAGGTCAGGCTAGTGTGGTGAGGACGCTATGCATGGCGATGGCACGAGGAGTTCATTCGGAACCCTCACCTTATCCGCCGAGCCACAACCTGACCAATCGGCACCCGCCCGGCCGGCGCTCCGCGGCCGCAACGCTACCAGCGGCGATGCACGGACCCTCGACCCCGGAGTTACAATCCCTTTCGCATCCGGAGCGACGACAGAGCACGCGCCGTGCCCGAAACGGCGTTCGTGCAGAGCGGCCGGCGTCCGCGACACCCTCTGCCCCGTAATTCGGCTCCTCCAGCTCAGCCCCCACCCCCCCAGTCATGCGCGTTA
>JAZDDE010000011.1:0-11933 GCA_036679495.1 Gemmatimonadota bacterium
ATACTCTCCAGGCGCCAAGCGTAGCTCCGGGCAAACAACTCGCACAACCGCATCTCCCGAGAGCGAGTCGGACTCAAAGCCGGCCAGGGTCGTGTTCGTGCCCCAGCACTCGAGCCCCCTGAAAGTAAAGATTCCGAGACCGAACACGAAGTCCTCGAGTTTTCGTTTTGTCTTGACTCGAATCTCGAAGACGACCTCGTCACCGCAGGCAAAATTGTAGCGTTCATCGCCCTTACGACCCAGCATTCGGGCGGTCGTCACCTCGGCTTCGCGGGTACCCCATCGCAAGACCTCGGTTTCCAGAGCCGGCCCCTCGTCCGCCGCCTCGACGGAAGTCGTCAGATCCTCGGCCTCGGCAGCCGCCTCAGCTTGAACGGCCTGCTGGCGCTGCTCCTTCGCTTCGCGGTGCTCCCTGCCCTCGGCCTCGGCAACCGACTGACGATAGGCGTCGACGACTCGCCTCGGTTCGCCGGTCAGGCGCTCGATGCCGCCATCCATCCAGAGACACCGATCGGCGAACTCCTCCACCAGACCGAGTGAGTGGCTGACCAGGAGGACGGTCCTACCCCGCGCCAGGAATTCCTCGATCCTGCGAATACATCGATGAGCAAACGCCTCGTCACCTACTGCAAGAACTTCATCGACGAGCAGGATGTCCGGGTCCGTGTGTATGGCCACCGAGAAGCCGAGACGGACATACATGCCGGAGGAGTAGTTCTTGACCGGCTCGTCCATGAACTTCTCCAGGCCGGAGAACTCGACAATCTCGTCGTAGCGCTTCTCGATCTCCCGGCGCGAGAGGCCCAATACCGCGCCGTTGATGAAAACATTCTCGCGTCCGGAGATCTCGGGGTGAAAACCTGCTCCGAGCTCGATCAACGCGGCGACTCTGCCGTTGACCGCGATCTTGCCGGCACTGGGCTTGAGAATGCCAGCGACCATCTTGAGCAGGGTCGATTTGCCAGACCCGTTCGAGCCGATCACGGCGAACGCTTCGCCCGGCGCGACAGTGAACGATAAGTCACGCACAGCCGGGATCAGTTCGTCCTGGCGCAATCCGGTGGTCAAGCTGCGCTCGAGCAAGGCGCTTTTGAGCGTTCTGAGCTTGTAACCAGCAGCCATTCGCCGGTAGTCCTTGTGCAGGCCCTCGGCTTCGATCGCGAAACTCACACCGCCTCCACAAGACTGTCCGCAAGGCGCCCGAAGAGCCAGGTGCCCAAGACCCAGGCGACGGTCGCCCAACCGAACATCTGCGCGAAAAGAAGCGGATCAGGAGCAACGCCCTTGAAAAGGGTCTCCTGGAAGGCGGTCGAGAACGGAGCGAAAGGGTTGAGCCACCCGATTGCCCAGCGCCCCCAGTTCCACCTGATAAACGACAAGGGAAAAAGCACCGGTGTGAGGTAGAGAAGCACCGACAAGATGTTGGTCAGAATGTCCTTTACGTCCTTGAAGTGCACGTTGAGTGCAGCCAAGCCGAGAGTCAGTCCACCGATCACCAGGAACTCCAAACCGATGATCACCGGCAGCCACAGGGCTCCCCAGCCGCTCACCGGATATCCCAGGAAGCGACCGATCGCCAGACCTCCGACCAAAACGGGGATCGCCAGCAGAAAGTGGATCAGATTCGAAACCACGAAGACCATCGGCAGAATCTCTGCTGGAAAGACCGCCTTGCGAATCAAGCCCGCGCCGGCGAGGAGCGAGTCGGTTCCTTCGAGCAGAGACGTGGACACCCAGACCCAGGGAAAAAGCCCGCACATCAGGAACAGGGGGTATGGGTTGGCGCCACCGTCGGCAAACCGCGGACTGAATATGTAGGTGAAAACGAATGAGTAGACCGCCAGCAGCAGAAGCGGATTCACCAGAGACCAGAAGAAGCCCAGAAACGACCCCCGGTAGCGCCCCTTGAGCTCGCGCACTACGAGTGTCCAAAGGAGGCCGCGGTAACGCAGCAGGCGTCGGGTTACGTCCAGCATGTGGGGTTTTGAGGTCAGCGCGAAGCGGCCGCGATCGGCAGCCGAAGCAACCTGGAGAGCCGGATCAGTCGCTGGTGCGGGCCTCGATCAGCCGCTGTTGCGCGCGTCTTGCAGCTTGCGCAAACGCTCGAGGAGCTGTCGGCGCCGCTCTTCGATGTCCTTTTCGTAGTCCTTGAGACTCCCATCCTCGACAACATAAACACGCGGGTATTTCTGTACGTCGCCGCGCTCGTCAAACTGGATGGTACCGGTGACTCCGGTGAAATCCCTCAGGCCACGAATCGCTTGCCACAGCTGAGTCGCCACCGTATCGCCATTACCGAGTCCTGCGATCAGGACCATCATGGCGTCGTAGCCGTGGGCCGCATAGAGGTCCGGGTTGAGGCCGTACTTGTCGCGAAACGCCTCGACGAAGGCCTGGACCTTGGGGTCCTCGCTGGTCGCATCGAAAGCTGCTTGGGTCAAGAAGACGCCCTCGCCGACCTCGCCGGTCTGCTCGATGGCGGCCGGCGCGGCAAAAGCCGAGGTCGTCAGAATCCGGCCCGGGTATCCCTTTTCGCGCAGTTCGATGATCATCTTTCCGATGTCCTCGGCAAAGGCCGCCAGATAGACGCCCGACGGATTGAGCGCGATCACCCGGTCGATCAGGCCGGAGAGGTCCGCTCCCGCCGGGTACTCGATGACCTCGACGACTTCGCCGCCATTGCGCTCGAACTCGGCCTGAAAGACCTCCTTGATGCCTCGAGCATAGGTATCCGCTTTCGCAACAATCACCGCGGTCTCCATCGCGAGCTTTTGCGAAGCGAAGTTCCCCATCTTGGTGCCTTCGCGTGAATCGGAAGGAAAGACGCGATAGAAGTTCTTCGATATCCCTGTCAGCTGAGGATTCGAGGCCGAGGGCGAAATCAGGACCCGGTCATAGCGATCCGCGGTGGCCACCATTTCGAGTGCCTCGTCCGACATGACGCCACCGATCACGGCGACGGCACCGGCGTCGATCTCCTCTTTTAGCATCGCGGCTGCCGTCTTCGGATCGCCCTGCGAGTCGACCACATTGAGCACGAGGGCGAACGGCAGATCCGGATCGGCTTGGAGCTCTTCGTAGGCGAGCTCGACGCCTTTCTTGACCGCCTGTCCGTAGATCTCGAATGGACCCGTTACTGGGAGGATAGCCGAGATCTTGACCGCTTCGCTCTTCTGACAGCCGAGAAGCGCCAACGAAATGCCCAAGAAAGTCAGATATTTTCGAGTCATCAAAAACTCCTGCCCGAATCCGTTATTGAGGGCCACACTATCAATCTTTCGGCAAACTCCGCCCTCGTGGTGCTCAGACTACACGAAACACACTTCGGTTCCATGCGATCCGGTCCGGCGACTAGAATGAACCGTATGGCAGAACCTGGAAAACTCACGCTTCGCTGCCCCGATTGCGGAAGCCGGCTCGTGATCGACCGGGAAACCGGAGAGGTTCTCTTCCACAAGCCCGAAAGAGTCGCGCCAGCGTCGGGCCAGGACTTCGATGCCCTGCTCGAGAAACTAGACGACGACAAAGCCCAGGCCGAGGATCTGTTCGAGCGCGAGATCGTGGCTTTGAAGAATCGAGACCGGCTGCTCGAGGACAAATTCGAGGAGGCCCTCCGCGAGGCCAAGAAATCTCCTGAAGATGAGCGCCCGCTTCGCCCCTTCGATCTCGACTGACGATCGGCGAACTGGACGATTGCCGGCCTTCGAGAGAGCCTAGCCTGGACATTCAACAGGGTTCGTAGCGAGGAGGCGTACGTTGTTGAAGACACAAGGCGTCGCGACCGAGGCCTTCGCAGGCGTAGCCGTAGCTACGTCGAGGAGGCCGACCAAGCGCAACGCAGTCGATTCAATGACCTTACGTCTCCGCAGTAGAACTCTGGCGAATAGTCCAGGCTAAAGCCTGAAGCTCAGATAGTACGATCTGCGGCCGCGGCCCACTACCAGCAACAAACCACCGCGGTCGAGGGCTCGCAACACCTCGCGAGCGAGCGCGTCAGGAGTTTCGAGAGGCTGGCCGTTGGCCGCGAGAACCAGGTCGCCTCTCTCGAGCCCCTTCCGGTCGGCGGCCGAGCCCCGCCGCACGCCTACGATCATCAAATGGCCCTCTACGGTTTCCACGAACAAGCCGATCCGTGCTCCCAGATGGCTGATGCCGAGGTCCGTAGGAGGCGTTTCGACCGGCAACTCCAGGTCGCGCTCGTTGCCATCGCGCCAGACCCTCATCACAACACGGCTGCCAACCGGAACCGAATAAACAGCCGTCATCACATCCTCTTTCGAGGAGACTTTGCGATCGCCAACCTCGAGCAGCACATCGGTAGCTCGGAAGCCGGCGCGAGCGGCAGGAGATCCAGGATGTACTTGTTCGACGATCGCTCCACGCTCGAGAGGGAGGTCGTATCTTTGCGCAAGCTCGCGATCGAGGCTGAGAAGACGAAGTCCCGTCCAGATCGGCTGCAACGAGCCATAGCGCAGGAGATCGTCGACGACCCGTCGCACACGATCGGCCGGAATCGCAAAGCCGATACCCTCCGCCCCGGCCACGATCGCCGTGTTGATGCCAATCACCTCTCCGTCCAGATTGATCAGCGGACCACCGGAATTTCCAGGATTGATCGAAGCATCGGTCTGAAGAAAATCGGTAAATAGGCGCTCGCCGGACTCGGCAGGCACCGTTCGCCCTCGCGCCGAGAGAACTCCGGTGGTAACGGTGTTCGAGAGACCCAACGGGTTACCCAAAGCGATAACCGTCTCACCGATCATCAGATTCGCGCTCGACCCCAGCTCGACAGCTGGCAGATCGTGACCGTCGACCTTGAGCACCGCCAGATCGGAATCCCTGTCGAAGCCAAGCACATCCGCCTCCAACTCGAGCCCCGTGCTGAGTGTGACCAGGATGCGCGAAGCTCCTTCGATGACATGAGCATTGGTCACGACCGTGCCGTTTTTCGCGACCACAAACCCCGAGCCCAGCGACTCGACGCGCCGCCGCTGACTGAAGAGTTGGCCGAAGAAGGGATCCGCCTGCCGTACCGTGACCTCCGCCGAGATGTTGACCACGGCGGGCGTGACTCGTTCGACGATCTCGACCACCCGGGTTCTGCGCGAGTCGCTCGCAGAAAGCGCCTGAGCGCCGACCGTCAAAGCCAGCACACCGACCCAGACCGCTCTCATGTTCCCCATCACTTAAACGATCTCGCCCACGGCGATCGGCGCAGCCAAGATTGGATCCGGAATACCAAAGCTCTCGATCAGTGCTTCCGCTTCGTCGCGCAACTCCGCCGAGATTCGCATGACGAGGTTTCGAATCGCCTTGGCCTTCGTGCCTTCGAAGGTACCGTTGGCCAGATACCAGCCGCGCCGCTCTTCGAGCCGCCAGAGACAGAAGAGCCTGGCCAGGCGGTCCAGAATATGCCCCAGCTCTTCGCCGCGATGCTCGGCAGCCGCATCCAGAATCGCCTCGGCAACAACGCGCTCGATATGGGCTTCGGCGAGCCTTAGAGAGTGATCCTGGCAGTCGTTGAAGGCGTCGAAGGTCTCCATGCCCCGTTCGAGCCGGCTGCGCAACCGCAGCGCAAGCGTCGCGAGCAACCGCTCCTCCCGATACCGAAAGGCGCCAGCCAGGAAATCTCGGTCTTGAAGGTGTTCGTCATCGGTTGCGCGAGTAACGACCGGGTTGCGCTCCGCAACTGCGGTCTTCGCTTTCGACGCCAGCAGCCTGATCAGGCCGCCAAGCCGCAGGTCGGAGAACTGATGGCGGTATTCGGTAAGTCGCGCCTTGGCCACCAGCAACATCAGGATCGTGTTGTCGCCCTCGAAGGTCGTAAACACGTCGGTATCGTCGCGAAGCAGACAGATACGGTTATGGGCGAGATAGCCCTGGCCGCCGCAAGCCTCCCTGCAGACCTGGAGTGTCTCGACATTGAAGGCGGAGGCATAGGCCTTGAGCCCGGCCGCGAACGTCTCGACTTCGCGAGTGTCGCCTGCACCCTCGAGGAACCGCCGCACCAGCAGTTTGTGAGCGAAGTCGATCGCAAAGGCGCCCGCGAGGCGCGGTAGCAGCTTTCTCTGGTGCGCCTTGTAGTCCAGTAGGAGGGTTTCGGTCCTGCCCGCGGATCCGAATTGCCTGCGCCGAGTCGCGTACCGAATCGCAATCGCAAGGCCGGTTTTGGCCGAGGCCAGGGAAGCTCCAGCAACACTGATCCGCCCGCCTACGAGCGTACCGACCATGGTGAAGAAGCGCTTCGTGGGGCTGGCGATTTCGCTCGAATACTCACCCTCGGCGCTCACGGAGGCAAACCGATCGAGCAGATTCGTTCGCGGCACTCGGACATCGGTGAAGGTGATCCGACCATTATCGACGCCGTTCAGACCCTCTTTCAGTCCGCAATCCTCGATGGTCACACCCGGCAAGGTCCCGCCATCGTCACCTCGGATTGGAACCAGAAAGGCGTGAACGCCGAAGTCGTTCTCGCCGACCTGAAGCTGAGCAAAAACCGTCGCCATCCTGCCATCGACGGCGGCGTTCCCGATCCAGTCCTTGCGGTCACGCGGCGTCGGCGTCGAGACTACGAATTCCTGCCGCTCAGCGTCGTAGCAGGCGACTGTCTCCAGTTCCTGGACATTCGAGCCATGCCCGGTCTCCGACATGGCAAAGCAACCGGGAAGTGACATCTTGCCGATCGCTTCAAGGTAGGCGCGATGGTGCCGTTCGGTTCCAAGCTGCAGGACACTGCCGCCGAAGAGGCCGAATTGAACACCGAACTTCACCAGCAGGCTCGAATCGTGATGGGCGAGCGTCTCGAAGACGGCAATGAACCCGCCGAGATCGTCGGCGCCACCATACTCGCGTGGGAAACTGAGCGCCCCGAACCCCTCTTCGGCGAGCCGCCGGCACCAGAGCGTCACCTGATGGCGATAAGAAGAGCGATCCAACTCCAACTGATACTCGAACTCGGGCTCACTCAGGAGCTTGCGCACGCGACTGCGAATCTCGGCGTGCGGAGCGTCGAGCAAGGCCTGCAAAATCGGCGGCGAGAATGAAGGCGCCGCCGGCTCCGGCTTCGCGGCCGGCGGGCGCCCCGCGCTGAGAAGCTCGCGCGAGGCTTCGAATCCCGCTATGCCCAGCGCCGACTCGAGATCGGCCAGGGCCGATTGCACCACGGCGGCGGCCGCTGGCTCGTCGGAGTCGTTCTCCACCAGCCGCCAGCCGAACTCAGCCAGCGTCAGCTTGGCCTCCTCGGGCAGCGCGGGAGCAATCTGTCGAATGGTCCTCAGGATTGCAACGAGTTCGCGGGGCGCCGGCGGATCATCCGGATCAAGCCAACCCGCCAGCCTGCGGCGGCAACCCGGGTCGAGCCCTCCCTGTAACGCCACCTGCCCGGCGATGGTCTCGATCTCACGACCGCTGAGCTCGCCGTCGGCCCAAGCAACATAGATCAGCGGCAGGAAGGGCAGTAGCGGCCGATCGGCAATCAGTTCGTCAATCGAGTGAGTGCGCTGCGAGGCGCCAGCGGCGCTCAAAGTCCTGCTCCAAATCGCGTCAACGAAACGCTCCGGCTCCGCCCTTCGCCCTCTCCGCTCGCTGCTCGAGTTGTGCGAGCTGCTCCTCCATCTGCAATCTGGCTTCGGCATCCACGGTGTAGGAAATCGCCTGATCGAAAAGCTCGAGGCCTTCGTCCCAGCGACCCTCGGAAAGCGCGGCTCGCGCTGCCAGCAATAGTTCGGCGCGCTCAATCTCATCTCGCACTTTCTCTTTGAACTCGGGCTCGGCTAGAGCTGCCAGGGGCCCTTCCAGCAATGCGTTGGCGCGATCGATCGAACCCTGTTTCAGATAGAGCCGGATCAATATGTGAACAACGTCAACCCGAGTCGGAAGAAGCTCTCGGGCGCGCTTGCCGTGCACCAATCCTTCTTCGGCCTCGAGTCCGTCGAGCTGGTGAACAAAGGCGAGCATGACTCGAGGCTCGGCGAACGACGGTTCGAGCCCGGCCGCGGCTAGAAAAGAGACCTTCGCCTCGATCGCGAGTTCACCGGCGCGTTCGGACCCATGCGGCACGAGCTCTCTGCGCCGGAGCAGGTGACGACCGTAGCGCAGATACGGCAGCGCCGATCCGGGCGCAAGTGCCAGAGCGTCGTCGTATAGGAGGCCCGCTTCTTCGAGTCTGCCCTGACCCTCTCTGAGGCTTGCCAACCCAGCCAGGGCCTCTGCGCTCTCGGGCTCGTAACCGAGAGCCAGGCTCAGAAGCTCCTCCGCGTGTTGCTCGTTGCCCAACCTCGCCGCCAGCTCTCCCAGTACGACAAGGGTCGCGGCCGGCGAAGTATTTTCTTGCTCGATCGCCATCTTGCCGAGCTCATCGAGCGCCAAGCGGTTGGCGGGAAGCGACTCGGCCGCCACATGACTGCGCAGCAACGCTTCAAGTTCCCGGCGCGAAACCCCGAGAACCGCAAGTAACGCCTCGCTTCGATCGGCGCCCGCCGCGACCTCTTCCAAATACGACGCGAGTGAATCCGTCCCGCTTGCCGTAGAAAGCAGATAGTGAGTGAGCCCCCATGACACGGCGTAGTAGCGGCCGGCATCTCCGAGCGAATGGACCGGGGCGTTTCGAGGCTCACCCAACACCTCCAAAACGGAAATATCAGGATTGCGCCGCCACCAGTTCAAGTGACGATCGACTGCGCCGCCGACCATCGCAAACCCGTCCTCGACCCGAAAGGTGCTGTAGTACTCGGCCAGGCCCTCGTTTAGCCAGCGCGGTACGCCCGGCAGGTTCTGGTTGACGACGTGGTGCACGTACTCGTGAATCACGATGCCGAGCCCGCCGCTCATCCTTGGATCGGCATTCAGGGTTATGAAGTTACCGTCCCGATGGCCGAGGAACTGACCCAGGATCCGGGTGTTCGCCGAATCGCTCTCGGACTTGAATGGCGCGTACGATTCGGCGTCGCCGAAGGCAACGATCTGGGTTGGAACCGGGAAGCTCGAATCCAATCCGGGTGCAAGTTGGGCGAAGGCCCTCCGAAAGCGCTCGAGGTCGAGGAGAATCTGGGTGCTCAACTCGACCTCGGCGTTGCTCAGGAGGCGGAATGAATCCGACTCGAAATGCGCCCAAGCCTCCTCCTCGACATCTGCTCGGGCGGCCGTGGCGGCCAAGGCCAGGAGCGCCAGACCCGCGGCCGCGAGCCCTACCAGGCTTCGCGATACCCGGTACCCAGCCGTAAATGCCGGCCGCGCTTGTTTCGGTTGTGGAGGCATGGATTTGCGAAAAAAGGACGAGCAGATGGCTCGCCCGAGTCATGAACAGTCTAACATCGACACAAGAGCGAGCACGTTGACCGATTCCGTCTCCATTCGAGCCGAACTACTGCTGCCGGACGATCTGTGCTCGTTCGAAAGCGTCTCCGATTTGGAAGATCCTCTCGACCGGCGTCTGATCGCAAGCGGGGCCGGCGAGGTCGTCGGAGGTGGGATCGGCTCCGGTTGGTATCGCTTCGACCTGGAGCTCGCCGACTATGACCAGGCGATAGAGCTCCTGTCGAGCTGGGCTGCGGATCTCGGACTCCCGGAGGGCTCTTGTCTGCGCCACCAGGGCGATCCCACTGTCACCGTTCTGGTCCCGCAATCACCTCTAAGCGACGGCCGCTAAGCAAGGGATAGATCCGCGCCTCGCGCCGACTCCCACGCGATGAGAGCTCGTTTGCGCTCGGCTCCCCAGCGGTACTGGCCGACGGCTCCGCTCTTTCGGATCACGCGATGGCAGGGAATCAAGTAGGCCACCGGGTTCGCTCCAATGGCACTCCCGACCGCTCGGCTGGCTCCCTCCTGTCCGGCGGCTCTGGCCACCGCCTCGTAGGAGACCAGGCCACCGCGCGGAATCCCCAAGAGAGCCCTCCAGACGGCCAGTTGAAAATTGGTGCCGGTCACTCTGACCAAGATCTCGCTCGGCGCGTCCCGAGGCTCGAAGATCCGCCCTGCCAGCTCGCCCGTTCGTCCTGGATCGCGGCGGATCTCCGCACCCGGCCAGGATCTGCTCAGTTGCGCCATCTCAGCACGCTCAGCGCGCTCCGAGCACTCGGCGCTACCGTCGCTCGTGCCATCGCCGAGAAAAGCCAGACGGCATATCCCCCGGCCCGTCGCGGCAAGAAACACCCTGCCAAACGGGCTCTCGTGAACTCCATAGACGAGCTCCAGTCCGCAACCCTCGCTCTTGAACTCACCCGGTGACATCGCCTCTAGTTTGACGAAATGGTCGTGCAACCGGCCGGGCCCGGAGAGGCCGACAGCCAGACTGGCGTCGAGCACATTGACGGACTGGTCAAGCAGCTCCTTGGCATGCTCGACGGTCAAGAACTCGAGAAATCTCTTGGGGCTGACACCGGCCCAACGCTTGAATAGCCGCTGAGTACGGTTGGCACTGAGGCCGATGGCATTCGCTACTTCGTCCAACTTGGGCTGCTCCTCGATGCGCTCGGCAAGAAAGCAGATGGCGCGCTCGACACGGGCGTAATCGGTGGTCCGCTGTGCATTCATCATGTTCGTACCCTAGCCGCACCGCTATCTGCCGGCCACCCGTTTCTTGCCCTCATCGATTCCCGATCACAAGCAGGACTCCGGAGATCGCCACGACGATCAGAAGAAGCCAACGAACGAAGCGCGCGCCGCGCTCCGTCGCCAGCCGGGTAGCCCACCAGGCCCCGGCCATGTTGCCGATTCCCAGTGTCAAACCCGGCAGCCATGCGACCTGATCGTGGCGAACGAAAACAAACAAGGCAAACACCGTAAAGCAAAGGACGATCAACACCTTTATCGCATTAGCTCGAACTAGGTCGTAACCCGCACCCAGCACCAGACATACAAGCAGGAACACTCCGACTCCCGCCTGAATGAAGCCGCCATAGACCCCGATGAAGAAGAGTCCCACCCATACCGACCAATGGTGCTCGACCCGATCAAGCTGTCGTCCTACCAACCAACGCTGTGGTCTGAAAGCGATTACCGGCAACAGCAAGAGAAACAGAGTACCGATGGCTCGCCGCAGTATTTCTTCATCCAAGTCGACCGCCAGCCGCGCGCCGAGTACCGCGCCGAGTACCGCGGGGATCGCCAGCCGGCTGCTCTTGCCAATCTCGAGAACACCGAAATCCCGAAACCTGGACACGGCGACTACGTTCTGCATCAGGATCGCCAACCGATTGGTACCGTTGGCTACGGTCGGCGGAATGCCAAGAAAGATCAGCACCGGCAGAGTCACCAACGAACCGCTACCGGCAAGCGTGTTCACGAAGCCGGCAATGAAGCCCGCCGTGACGAGAAGTGGATATGCGTATGCCGGCACTCGTTCAATCACGAGCCCTCGAGCATCTCGAGGAGCTCTCCGTTCTCTTGCGGTGTTACTCTTCTCCGCGTTCCGAAGTCTACCTTCGGCACCCCAGACTCTGGCCGCGATGCCGGTCGAGTTGATGACCTATTTGATCCAGAAGAGGAGTTCGACAGATGGCAAGCGGCGCAGCGGGATCCGGGACAGCATGGTTGATTTTTGCCCTGATGACGGTCGCGACCTGGGGTCTCTACGGTCTCTTCCTTCATCAGGGTCAAACCTCGATGGGAGACCCCGAACTCGGACGCTACAAGGCGTTCCTCTTCGTCGGCGTCGCCTACTTCATCACCGCGGTCGTCGGGCCGTTGGTCATCCTGAGCACCAGCGGAACGGATTGGATTTTCCCGGCCAAGGGAATGGTCTGGTCACTGCTAGCGGGCCTGGTCGGCGCGGCAGGTGCGTTCTGCGTACTGCTGGCGTTCGGCGCCAAGGGCAGCCCCGCCGTGGTCATGTCGATCATCTTTGCCGGCGCACCGGTAGTCAACGCGATTGTGGCTCTGCTTTGGCACCCCCCGGCGGGCGGCTTCGGCGCTTTGCGATGGCAGTTCGTAGCCGG
>JAZDDE010000110.1:0-3110 GCA_036679495.1 Gemmatimonadota bacterium
AGGTAGTCGGGAGTTCCAGCGACCTCCACGCCGTCTCCGGCGCGTGTATCCACCGATTGCGCGAGCCCGAAATCGACCACGATGCAGCGTAGGGCGCCCTTCTGGTTCGTGGTGACGAGGATGTTGCCGGGCTTGATGTCGCGGTGGATGAGTCCCTTCTGGTGCGCCGAGTGCAGTGCGTCCCCCACCTGCTGAACGAGTTGAATCTTGGTCAGCAGCGGGTAGTCACGGGCGGCCGTGAACAGGGGACTGCCGTCGATGAAGCGCATGGCGATATAGGGCTGCTCCTCGACCTTGCCGACCTCGTAGACCTGGCAGATCAGCGGATGCTCCACCTGGGCCTGAGCTCGCGCTTCGTCGAGGAAGGCGGCGGCGTGGTCACGGTCCTTGGTGTGGAGGAATTTGAGCGCGACGAAACGGTTGAGCTTGGGGTCGAAGGCCTTGAAGACGGAGCCCATGCCGCCCGAGCCGAGCCGAGAGAAGATGTGGTAGCGCTCCCAACTATCGGGCACGGGAGCGCGCGGCTCGTCCGACACCGGTAGCGGCTGATCAGCCTCCGGGTCGAGTTGTCGGATGAGATCGATCAAGGCCGTTTCTTCGAGCTGTCCACCCTCGATGAGCCGGGAGACCCAGGGTCCCCAGGCAGAGCTCGTGGCGAGTTCGGGTTCAGTTG
Organism: Gemmatimonadota bacterium; assembly: GCA_036679495.1. Taxonomy (GTDB): domain Bacteria; phylum Gemmatimonadota; class Gemmatimonadetes; order Palauibacterales; family Palauibacteraceae; genus JAZDDE01. The sequence goes on from JAZDDE010000110.1 coordinate 674, forward strand.
GGCGGGGGACGGCTTCGATGTCGTCCCAGTCCAGCAGGCCGCGCTCCACCGCCAAACGAAGGAGGCGGACATCGGCTCTGAGGCTTACCTTGTGCATTGTCGTCCCGTGAGCAGCTACGTTACGGCTTCATCAACTCCATGATGGCGGGGAGTTGGGCCTTGGCGTCTGCCTCGCCGATCTCGATCAGCCGCCGCAAGTAGTCGGTCTGGAACATCAACAGACTCAGGAAGTCGGGGCTCGACGTGCGTTGGGTACCCAGGCCTCTGGTGACGAAACGAAAGGCCTTCGGCAGCTTGCTCTCGAAATCAGCCGCCAGCCGACCGAGATCGACCGAGGGGCGGAGGATCAGGAGTTCGATCGGACTGAGGTTGTGCCGCGGTCGATCGGCAAGGAGCTTGTTGACGCGCTCGAGGCGTAGCGCGTCCTGATCGAGGCTGTCGAGGAACACGGCGTTCAACAGCGCACCGACGATCTGCGCCGGTGGGGGGTAGCCCGCAACCGTGGGTTGCGAGGCCTCAGCCAGGTCGCGGTCATACCGCGTCGAGATGGCGAGCAGGCGGTTGGCCCCGAGATGGATCGCCGGGGCCAAGGGGGTGAGAAAGCGGACACCCCCGTCGCCATACCAGGAGCCGTCGAGCTTCTGGGCCGGAAACAGAATGGGCAGGGCGGAGGATGCCATGACGTGTTCGGCTTGAATTTCGGTGCTGACCCCGAGCCGCTGCGGCCGAACCCAGGAGTCGATCTCTTTGCCCTGAGTCCAGGTGACGGTCTGTCCGGTGGAGTACTTGAGCGTCGTGACCGCGACCGACTCCAACCGGCCGGCGTCGATGTTGGCTTGGATGCCGGGAATGCGGCCCTGGTCGTCTTCGAGCGCGGCCTCGAGGATCTCCCGCAAAGGAGTCGTGTCGAGCAGACCACGCATCCTTGATCCGGAACCATGCCCGCCCGACAGCAGGCCAAACCCCCAGCGCAGAGCCGTCCTGGCCAGACACCAGAAATCGATGTTGAACACCTTCTCGATCGACAGGCCAGTCCACAGCCGGGTCAGTTCGTCGGCGGCCTCCGGCAAATCGCCATTGTGCGCCGCCAGGAACACGGCGTTGATCGCTCCCGCCGAGACCCCAGTCACGATCGGGAAGCGCAGCTCGGGTGCGTTCTCGGCCATGCAGCGCAAGAAACCGACCTGGTACGCGGCGCGGGCGCCACCTCCGGTCAGGACAATGCCGAGCTTTGGCGCTTCCCCCTTCACCGATAGGATCCTACCAAGCCGCGCATTGGGCGACAGTCACCAAAGAGTACGACTCCGAAAACCCCGGCAGAGGGCGCTATGCGCCTCAGAGGTCTGCACGTCCATCATCGAGCGGTCGAACCTCACGGTTCGGACCATGCAGCGCAGGTTTACGCGATTGACAGATCCCCATTGGAAACCCCTACCTCGTCAACGGCACCTCAGGGTCTGGGGCGCACGCACGGCGACATCGGACCCGGAATGGAAGTACGTCAACCTCCGGCGCTACTTCGCCTTCTTGGAACGCTCGGTAGAAAAGGGCACCCAGTGGGCGGTCTTCGAGCACAACGGTCCTGAACTGTGGGGCAATGTCAGCAACACGGTCGAGGACTTCCTGTTCAACGAGTTCCGCGATGGATGGCTCCTCGGCACCAAACCCGGGGAGCCTATTTCGTCCGCTGCGATCGCGGCACCGTGACTCAGTGATTCCTCGGGGAGGTAGCGGAGTTTTCGCGGCATCGACTCCAAAGACGGGAAAAACGCTTTGGAGCTTGCAACATTCACCTGGAACCGCAGTTGGGCAGTTGGGGTTGGGGCTCTCATGGATGGCGTCTAGAACGGGCGAGCCGCCCAGGCTCTCAGTTCACACTTTGCCGTAGGTGGTACAAGGTGCCGTCGAAGCCCTCGAATATCTGCTCCACCAGCGGGTGGTGGACCGGAGTCGGCTCGGTCGCAGGCTCCAGGTTCCGCTCCGCCACGTAGGTCGTGTCGGTAGCTCCGTCGGGAAGGACGTGGTACCAGGGACGGTCCTTGGGCGGACGGGACCTGGCCACCGTCTCGTACCACTCCTCCGACTGCTGGAAGGTAGGATCGACGTCGTAGATCACGCCTCGGTACCCGAAGAGCAGGTGGTCGACCACCTGCCCCATTTCGAAGCGAGCCCGCCGTTCGCCGCTCAGCCTGTGTCTCCAGTGCTGCGCCGAGCGCTCCAGCGCCGAAGCTCGATCGAGACCACTGTCTTGCTCCAGCACATCACCCCATGGTGATGCGCGGGCGGTCCTGCGTCAAGAGAGCAGGGATTCCGCGATCGAGTGCCAACTTGACAGAGCCTCAGCTGGAGATCTCACGGCTGCGCCGACGAGCATAGTCGGTGGCGGAAAACTGGCAGGCCGCATCGTCCGACGCAATGTAGGGCTCAGGGCCGGAGC
>JAZDDE010000111.1:0-16124 GCA_036679495.1 Gemmatimonadota bacterium
TGGACGTGGAGCTGATCGCTCCGATCGCCATGGACAAGGAGCTACGGTTCGCCATTCGTGAGGGCGGTCGTACGGTCGGGGCCGGAGTCGTCACCGAAATCGTAGAGTAGGCGCTTGCCTTGACCTGCGTCGCCCAAGCGGCGCGCTACAGTAACTGAGTAACTGAGAACAGAGACACCGAAGATGGCAGAAAAAATTCGTATCCGGCTTCGCGCTTTTGACGCGGCGATCATTGATCAGACCGCCTCTGATATCGTGCGTACGGCCCAGAAGACCGGGGCTTCGGTGAGCGGTCCGATACCGCTCCCCTCGCGCCGCCAGCTGTTTACGGTGCTGAAAAGCCCACATGTGGATAAGAAGTCGCGCGAGCAGTTTCAGCTCAAGACTCACAAGCGGCTCATCGACATTTACGACACGCGCCCGCAGACGGTGGATGCCCTGACGAAGCTCGACCTGGCAGCGGGCGTGGACGTGGAGATTAAGGTTCAGTAATGGCTGGGTTAAACGGTTCATCTCATCGTTGCGTGTCGCTTGGGATCCCTGCGGCGTACACAAGTACGCCTCAGTCGCCCTCGCTCGCGCGCCTCGACCTGAACCGTTTCTCTTCGCCATCTAGTTTCGCGATCACCGTTCAGGACTCACGCAGCATGCGGGCAGGCAACTAATGGCTGGGTTAATCGGCAAGAAAATCGGCATGACCCAGATCTTCACCGAACAGGGGAAGGCCGTCGGAGTCACGGTTCTCGAGGTTGGGCCGTGTCCCGTCGTGCAGATCAAGACGAAAGACCGTGACGGATACGAGGCGATCCAGCTCGGCTTCGGCCGGCGCAAAGAGCGCAAGGTCAAGCGGCCGGAGGCGGGTCACGCGGCCCGCGCTGGCCTTGACTACGCGCCTTCCGTTCTGGTCGAATTCGAGCCCGAAGAAGGCCGCGAGTATGAGGTGGGCGAGGAGCTGACCGTGGAGATGCTCGAGGTCGGGCAGAAGGTACGTATCACCGGCCCTACTAAGGGGCGCGGTTTCCAGGGTACGGTGAAACGACACGGTTTCGCGGGTGGACGCGCATCACACGGCGGTTCGTCCCGCTTGCGTTCGCCGGGTTCGATCGGTCCCGGAACAGACCCCTCTCGGGTCATCAAGGGCCGCAAGATGTCCGGACAGATGGGTAACACGAAGCGGACCGCCATGAATCGGACCGTCGAGCGGATCGACGCCGAGAAGAATTTGCTACTGGTGCGGGGATCGGTCCCCGGGTCGATCAACAACTACGTCGTCATTCGCGCCGGCTGAGAGTGAGAGAGATATAGGCATGAAGGCGCAATCGTATACGGCAGAGGGCACCAAGCGGAAGAGTGGCGTGGAGCTGCCGGAGGCTGTGTTCGACGGCATCGTCAATGAGGCCGCATTGCATCAGGTGGTGACGGCTTATCAGGCCAACCAGCGGCAGGGCACCGCCTCTACGAAGACGCGTGGCAACGTTTCTGGCGGTACGCACAAGCCCTGGCGGCAGAAGGGTACCGGCCGTGCCCGAGCCGGCACGATCCGTTCGCCGCTGTGGCGTGGGGGTGGTGTCGTATTCGGCCCCCAGCCGGGCATGCGTTCGCTGCGTGTTCCGAAGAGCGTCCGGCGGCTGGCGATTCGCTCCGCCCTTAACGCTCGAGCTCTGGAAGGATCCCTGATTGTGACGGCCGCGATGGATTTTCAGGAGCCGAAGACGAAGGCGCTTGTCTCCTTCCTCGCAGCGCTGGAAGCGGAGAACAGTAATGTGCTCATTCTCACCAATGGGGTGAGAGAGAATCTGTATCTGTCCAGCCGAAACCTGCAAAACGTCATGATTCTCCCCTGGGGAGACGCTTCCGCATACGACGTGTTGTGGTCGGACCTGGTCATTGTTGAGGAGTCGGCGTTCGCCGCTCAAGAGGATGCCGAATCCGAGGAGGACGAATGAGCCGCAGCCCGAGGGAGATTCTGATCCGGCCGGTGATTACGGAGGAGACCTCGAGGCTCCAGTTCAATCCGGGCCGAATTCGCACGAGGCACCAGGAAACAGCCGCAGAGGCTAATCAGCAGGTTGTCTTCCAAGTGGCCCCTTCGGCAAACAAGATCGAGATCCGCCGTGCCGTTGAGGAAATGTTCGAGGTGAAGGTCGAAAAGGTCCGGACCATGAACTGTCTGGGCAAAGAGAAGCGTGTCGGACGTCACCTAGGCCGCCGGCCTAATTGGAAAAAGGCCGTAGTTACGCTCGCCGAGGGCGAGACTCTACACGCCGCCGAGGGAGTCTAAGATGCCGCTGAAGAAATTCAGACCTGTAACGGCCAGTCAGCGCTTCCGGACGGTCTCGGGCTTTGAAGAGGTCACCCGCAGCGAGCCTGAGCGGTCTCTGACGGAAGGCCTTTCGAACAAAGCGGGCCGCAACAGTTACGGGCGGATCACCAGCCGTCGGCGCGGAGGCGGCCACAAGCGTCGCTACCGGCGTATCGACTTTCGGCGCGAAAAGGTCGGGATTCCGGGTAACGTTGCGGAGATCGAGTACGATCCGAACCGGTCCGCGCGGATCGCGCTGATCCACTATGCGGACGGAGAGAAGCGGTACATTCTCCACCCGCGTGGCCTGGCAGTCGGCGACAAGATCCTCTCAGGGGCAGGGACGGAGCCCAGGCTGGGCAACAACCTCCCTCTCGGCGAGGTGCCGCTCGGTACGACGGTGCACGCGATCGAGCTGATTCCGGGCAAGGGCGCCCAGATCGCCCGCTCCGCGGGTACGGGGGTTCAGGTGATCGCCAAAGAAGGCGACTTCGTGACGCTCAAGCTGCCCAGCAGCGAAGTGCGCATGGTTCGCCGGTCCTGCTCGGCGACGATCGGTCAGGTCGGCAACGTAGATCACGAACTCATCCGGTCCGGCAAAGCCGGCAGGTCTCGCTGGAAGAATAGACGGCCGAAGGTGCGCGGTGTGGCGATGAACCCGGTGGACCATCCCCTGGGTGGCGGTGAGGGACGGACTTCGGGCGGACGTCCGCCGGTGTCGCCGTGGGGTAAGGCCGAAGGCCGAAAGACGCGCAAGAGGAAGAAGCAGAGCAACCGATATATCGTCCGCGGCCGCAAGCGCGGCAAAGCGACTCAGTAGGCGCGTAGGGAGACAGAATGGCACGCAGCGTTAAGAAGGGTCCGTTCATTGAAGCCAGCCTTCTCAAGAAGGTGGAGACCATGAACGCATCCGGCGACAAACGGGTGATCAAGACCTGGTCACGGTCGAGCACGATCAGCCCGGACTTCGTCGGTCACACCCTGGCCGTGCACAACGGAAACAAGTTCATCCCGGTGTACATCACCGAGAACATGGTGGGCCACAAGCTCGGGGAGTTTTCGCCGACCCGGTTGTTCCGGGGCCACGGCGGAAAGCTAGCCTCCGACAAGCGCACACGGCTGTAGGCGAGGGGCTAGGAAATGGAAGCACGAGCGATCTCGAGAGGTATTCGCATGTCCGCGCGGAAGATGCGTCTGGTCGTAGATCAGATCCGCCAGAAGGACGTGAACAAGGCATATTCGATCCTGCAGTTCTCCAAGAAGGCTGCCTCTGAGCCGATCGACAAAGTGTTGCGGTCGGCCGTCGCCAACGCGGTCTACAAGGCGAGCGAGGCGGGAGAGGCGCTGGACGTTGATGAGCTGTTCGTCAAAGAGGCTTACGTCGGAGAAGGCCGTACACTCCGCCGGTTCAGGGCGGCCGCGATGGGCCGCGCCGCGCCTATCCGGAAACGTACGAGTCATGTAACCGTTGTTGTGGGCAAGAAGGAGTAGTCGTGGGTCAAAAAACGCACCCGTACGGATTCCGACTTGGGCTGGTCAAGCCCTGGAAGTCACGCTGGTATGCCAAGGGGCTCGACTTCCCCGCCTGGTTGGCGGAGGACGAGAAGCTCAGGAAATACCTGTACGCCAGGCTCGACCACGCTGCCATCTCCATGGTGGAGCTGGAGAGGAAGCCGACCAAGATCGTGGTCACTATTCATACAGGCCGGCCCGGCGTCGTCATCGGCAAGCGCGGCGCGGAGGTCGACAAACTTCGCGACGAACTCTCGCTTCTGACCGACTCTGAAGTCGCGGTCAATGTCGAAGAGGTGAAGCGGCCGGAAGTGGACGCTCAGCTGGTGGCCAACAATGTGGCCCGGCAGCTGGAGCAGCGGATCGGCTTCCGGCGGGCCATGAAGAAAGCGCTTCAGTCCGCGATGAGGTCCGGAGCCGAAGGGATCAAGATCCAGTGTGCTGGCCGCCTCGGCGGTGCCGAGATCGCCCGCACCGAAGGGTATCACGAGGGACGAGTGCCGCTCCACACCATGCGGGCGAACATCGACTACGCCACCAAGCTGGCCAAGACGACCTACGGGACGATCGGGGTCAAAGTGTGGATCTTCCGTGGCGAGGTCGTGGAAGAGCGCAGGGGACAAACGTATACGACCGGTGGCGGGGCGTAAGGAACGACTATGCTTTCACCTAAAAGAGTTAAGTACCGGAAGCAGCAGAAGGGCCGAATCAGGGGCCTCGCGACGCGGGGAAATCAGATTTCCTTCGGCGATTACGGGCTTCAGACGCTGGAAGCGGCCTGGATCACGAACCGGCAGATCGAGGCCGCCCGTGTGGCGATGACTCGGCACATCAAGCGTAGCGGAAAGGTCTGGATCCGGATTTTTCCAGACAAGCCGATTACCAGCAAGCCGGCCGAGACACGCATGGGCAAAGGTAAGGGTAACCCGGAGGGTTGGGTCGCCCCGGTGAAACCAGGCCGCGTGCTGTTCGAGCTCGAGGGAGTCCCCATCGAGCTGGCTCGCCGCGCGATGGACCTGGCTTCGGCCAAGCTCCCGGTGAAGACCAAATTTCTGGTCCGTGAGGAGTAGGGAATGCAAGCCAGCGAAATCCGCGAACTGAGCCGCGAAGAAATCGACGAAGAGCTCGAGCGGACGCAAGAAGAGCTTTTCAACCTGAGGTTTCGGGCCAGCTACGAAGAGCTGGAGAACCCGTCACTGATCCGCGAGTTGCGCCGAAACATCGCCCGTCTCATGACGATTCGAGGCGAGGCCGCCGGAGCCGACGATGAGTGAAGAGTCAGTGAGTGAAGAATCAGTGAAAGACAGCGTGCAGGGCCGCCGAAAGGTCAGGACGGGAACCGTCGTCAGCGATGCCATGGACAAGACAGTCGTGGTCTCGGTTGAGCGGCAAGTCGCTCACCCCCTCTACGGCAAGCGAGTCAAGCGCCGAAAGAAGTACCACGCGCACGATGAGACCAACGAGTTTCGGACCGGCGACATCGTGACCATCGAGGAGACCCGGCCGCTTTCGAAGACGAAGACCTGGAGAGTCCTGAGTCTGGTCGACCGGCCGGAGCAGGAGGCCTGAGGAATGATTCAGCAGGAAACCATACTTCGAATCGCGGACAACTCCGGTGCCCGGCGGGCGCTGTGCATTCGCGTTCTGGGCGGATCTCGCCGGCGGTATGCCGGCCTCGGCGACGTCGTGGTCGTCACGATTAAGGACGCCATCCCGGGCGGAGCTGTGAAAAAGGGCGAGGTCGCGCGGGCTGTGGTCGTGCGGACCGCCAAGGAAAGCCGCAGGCGTGACGGGAGCTATATCCGCTTTGACGAGAACGCCGCGGTCATGATCAGTGACAACGGCGAGCCGATAGCGACGCGTATTTTCGGTCCCGTGGCGCGTGAGCTGCGCGAGAAGAAGTTCATGAAGATTGTCTCGCTCGCTCCTGAAGTGATCTGACGAGAACAGTAGAGAAACGATGACGCAGAACAAGTTGCACGTACGAACAGGCGATCGAGTCCAGGTACTGTCCGGTAACTACAAGGGCGTTCAGGGTACGGTCCTCCGTGTGATCCAGGCCAAGAACCGGGTCGTGGTCGAGGGCGTGAATATGCGAAAAAAGCACCAGGCCCCGTCTCAGGAGAGCCCGGAGGGTGGCATCGTGTCTATCCACGCGCCGATCCATGTCTCGAACGTGATGCTGATCGATCCCACGACAAATGAGCCGACCCGCGTGCGGGCCCGGCTCGATGCGGACGGGACCAAGGAGCGCATTTCCGTGCGCAGCGGCAACCCGATCCCCACGCCGTAGGGATCCTGGAGACTAGTCGAAGATGACACACGCAAGACTACATACGCACTACGAATCAAACGTTCGGCCGAAGCTGACGGATACGTTCGGATTCAAGAATCCCATGCAGCTGCCCAGGCTCGACAAGATCGTGATCAATGTCGGTCTGGGAGACGGAAAAGACGATCCGAAACTGCTGGATTCGGTCGTCAAAGAGGTAGCTCTGATTTCGGGACAGCAGCCGATTGTAACGAAGGCCAGGCACTCGATCTCCAACTTCAACTTGCGAGAGGGAATGCCGGTCGGCGTGAAGGTCACGCTGCGCGGCAGGCGCATGCTTGAGTTCATGGATCGATTTGTGAGCACCGCGATTCCCCGGATTCGGGATTTCCGTGGGTTCAACAGCAGGGCGTTCGACGGCCGCGGTAACTACAGTATTGGCGTCCGGGAGCAGATGATTTTCCCGGAAATTGATTATGACGACGTCGTCCGAACACACGGCATGGACATCACGTTCGTCACCACTACGGACCGGGATGACGAGGCATTGGTCCTGCTTCGCGAAATGGGAATGCCATTTCGCGGCGAGACCCCGGTCATCGTTTAAGGAGCGCGGAGCCTACATATATGGCGAAATTGTCACTGGTGGTGAAGGCGAAGAGGCCCCCGAAGTACAGCTCGCGCATCGTGCGGCGGTGCCAGCGGTGCGGGAGGTCACGGGCCTACATCCGGAAATTCGGACTGTGCCGGATATGTTTCCGACAGTTAGCGCTTCGGGGCGAGATCCCCGGGGTGCGAAAGGCGAGTTGGTAGACGCATGAGTATGAACGATCCCATCGCGGACATGCTGACGCGGATCCGGAACGCGAGCCGGGCGGGTCATCGCCGGGTCGACATGCCGGCCTCGAGTCTAAAGATCGAGATCGCCAAGATTCTGGCGAAGAACCACTTCGTGCATAATCACAAGGTGCTCGAGGGACCCAAGCACCCGATCCTGCGCGTATACCTGAAGTACACGGAGGACGAGAAGCCGGTGATCCGCTCAGTGCAGCGAGCATCGCGGCCCGGGCAGAGGATCTACGTGGGCTCCGACGAAGTGCCGAAGATTCGATCGGGGATGGGTATCGCGATTCTGTCCACGTCGAAGGGTGTAATGTCCGACCGTGATGCGCGTAGTCAGCGCGTCGGCGGCGAAGTATTGGCAACGGTTTACTAGCTATGAGCGCGCCATGTCGAGAGTAGGCAGGCAGCCTATCCCCGTTCCCGATTCGGTCTCCGTCACGATTGACGGTTCGGCGGTGAGCGTGAAGGGACCCAAGGGCGAACTGAACGGATCGTTCGATCCCGATCTGACGATCAAACAGGCCGACGGCACGATTACCGTGAGTCGGCCGACCGATCAGGTCCGGCACCGGTCACTCCACGGACTGACCCGTACGCTTATCTCCAATATGGTCGTAGGCGTGTCGGAAGGATTCGAGCGATCGCTGACGATCCACGGGATAGGGTACCGGGCCCAGCAGAAGGGCAAGGACGTCATGTTTGTGGTCGGCTACAGCAATCCGGTTGAGTTTCCGGCGCCGGAGGGAGTGGAGCTGCAGGTGGAGACGCCGACGTTAGTCCACGTGCGTGGCGCCGACCGGCAAGCAGTAGGCGAGACAGCGGCGAGAATCCGCCGGATTCGGCCGCCGGAGCCCTACAAAGGGAAGGGGATCCGGTACCAGAATGAACAGGTACGCCGTAAGGCCGGAAAAGCTGCGGCCACTGTGGTTTGAGCTGAGGAGCGATCATGGCATTGGATAGAGCGGCCGAACGGCGTTGGCGCCGGGCGCGCCGACATGCACGGGTTACGAAAAAGGTTCGCGGTACGAAGGACACGCCGCGGCTCGTCGTTTTTCGTAGTCACAAACATATGGAAGGCCAGCTTGTGGACGATGACCAGGGCGTCACGCTCCTGGGGATATCGACGCAAACCTCGGAGCTGGACGGTGCGGATCCAGAGGGCCTCAAGGCCAAGGTTGCGCGCAGTTTTCTTGCCGGGCGCCTGCTCGCGGAGCGGGCCAGGGAGTCCGGGGTCGAGAGCGTGGTCTTCGACCGCGGCGGATACCAGTATCACGGTCGGGTCAAAGCGTTTGCCGATGGGGCGCGCGACGGCGGCCTGAAGTTCTAATCGTTTCTTAGACGCAATCGGGAACTACACATGGCGAAGAGACAGAGTCGGCGGCGAGACGAGGGTGACGGTCTCAAAGAGAACGTCATCTACATCAACCGCGTTTCGAAGGTCGTAAAGGGCGGACGCCGCTTCTCATTCACCGCGTTGGTCGCGGTGGGTGACGGGCAGGGACGAGTCGGCACGGCTCTCGGGAAAGCCAACGAGGTGGCCGAGGCCATCCGTAAGGGACTCCAGAAGGCCCGTGAGGCGATGGTCGAAGTGCCCGTGGTGCACGGATCGATCCCGCACGAGCTCGTGGGCAGGCATGGTGCGGGCCGCGTTCTGCTCAAGCCGGCTGGGCCGGGAACAGGAGTGATCGCCGGAGGTCCGGTGCGCGCGGTGCTGGAGTGCGCCGGTGTGCAGGACATCCTGACCAAGAGCCTTGGCTCCAACAATCCGCTCAACATGGTGCGGGCCACCATGGAGGGCCTGCAGAGTCTGGTCACACCCGAGCAGATAGCGCATGAGCGCGGTGTGTCGACCGAGGAGATTCGGGAGGCGATGCGTGGGTAAGTTGCGAATCCGCCAGGTCAAGAGCGGCTGCAACGCCCAGAAGAGGCAGAAGGCGACCCTCAGGGCGCTGGGTCTGAAACACCACCAGGCGACCGTCGAGAAAGAAGACGGTCCGGCGATACGCGGCATGGTGCGAGCCGTACAGCACCTCGTGCAGGTCGAGGAGATCGAGTAGACGATGTCAGAAGATAAGAAGCTGGGGCTCGACAACCTTAGCCCACCGGCTGGCGCAAAGCACAGCCGGAAGAGACTGGGACGGGGACACGGATCCGGTCACGGCAAGACATCGGGAAGAGGGCATAAGGGTCAGAAGTCACGCAGCGGAGCTTCCATACCGGCCTGGTTCGAGGGCGGACAGATGCCCCTGTACAGGCGCGTCCCGAAGCGCGGGTTCAAGCCGTATCGACGCGAAGAGATCCAGATCGTCAACCTGGCGAGCCTGGCCGAGCTCGACGAGACCGAGATCGGTCTGGAGCAGCTCAAGGCGCGCCGACTGATCGGATCGACGAACAAGCGGGTCAAAGTTCTCGGCCAGGGCAGCCTGGACCGGGCGATCACCGTGCGGGCGCATGCCTTCAGCGCCTCCGCGGTGCAGAAGATCGAAGCCGAGGGTGGGCGAGCGGAGTTGATCGGCTGATATGGCGTCTCAGGTGAAGGCCGCCCAGGCCGTTCAGAACCTGTTCCGCGTCCCTGAGCTGAAGAATAAGATTCTCTTCACGCTCATGTGCATGGCGATCTATCGCCTCGGAGCGCACATTACGACTGCCGGCGTCGATGTCACCGCACTCCAGGCGCTGGCCGGTCAGTTCCAGGGCACACTGTTCGGGATCTATGACCTGTTCGTGGGCGGTGCTCTGCAGCGCGCCACGGTGTTTGCTCTGGGCATCATGCCGTACATCTCCGCCAGCATCATCTTCCAGGTTCTCGGCGCGACAATTCCGACGATCGAGAAGCTGCAAAAAGAGGGCGAGGACGGTCGCCGCAAGCTGACGCAGTGGACGCGCTACGCCACGGTCGTGTTGTGCATCTTCCAGGGTTACTCGTACAGCATCTTCCTTGAGGGCATGAGCGTCGTGATTAACCCGGGATGGGGCTTCCGGCTCACCACCGTGGTGCTGCTCACGGCGGGCGGCGTGTTCATCATGTGGCTGGGCGAGCAGATCACGGAGCGGGGAATTGGCAACGGCATGTCGCTGTTGATCTTCTTCTCGATTCTGCAGGGCTTCCCGACCGCCGTATTCAACACGTTCGACCTGCTCCGGGTAGGCGGAATCAGCCTGTTCCGACTCGCATTGCTCGCGATCGTGCTGATCGTGATCACCGCGGGCGTCGTGGCGCTGACTATGGCGGCGCGCCGGATACCGGTTCAGATACCGCGTAAGGTGGTGGGCCGGGGACGGGTGCGTGAAGGTCAGAAATCCTTCATCCCGATTCGGGTGAACTCGGCCGGCGTGATGCCGATCATTTTCGCCCAATCCGTGATTATCGTACCCGGCACCCTGTACTCGTTTACGGGCGGCCAGGGCGACACGACCGGATTCCGCGGTTTCCTGTACGACCTGAGTCAGGCGTTTCAGATCGGCCAGCCGGCGTACTACATCACGTACGCAGTGCTGATCATCGTGTTCACCTACGTGTACACGTCGATCATCTTCAACCCGGTTGATCTGGCCGAGAACCTCAAGAAGCAGGGCGGATTCATCCCGGGTGTAAAGCCGGGGTCTCAAACGGCCGAGTACATCGACCACGTGCTGACCCGAATCACTCTTCCGGGCTCTATCTACCTGGCTTTGATCGCGATTCTTCCGTTCTGGATTTTTGACATCTTCGACATCCAGACATTCTTTTTTGGCGGTACGTCCCTTTTGATCGTGGTCGGAGTTGCCTTGGATACGGTGCAGCAGATGCAGCAACATTTGCTTCTCCGTCAGTACGAGGGATTCATGAAGAAGGGCCGGGTCAAGATGCGTGGGCGACAGCGCTACATGTGACCGCATGAAGCGGGTTGTTATGATGGGTCCACCAGGCGCCGGAAAAGGTACGCAGGGAGCCCTTCTGGCTCTCGCGCTCGGTGTCCACCGCTACTCGACGGGCGAGATCCTGCGCGAGGCTCGCGCGGCCGGGACCAAATTGGGTCTCGAAGCGAAAAGCTTCATGGACGCCGGGGAACTGGTCCCTGACGAGGTGATGCTCGGGATTATCGACGAAGCGCTCGCGAGTCCCGAAGCCAGCCCCGGATACGTACTGGACGGATTTCCGCGAACCGTGGCGCAGGCGGACGGCTTGAGCGCCATGCTGGAGAGGGCAGGCCGGCCGCTGGATGCTGTCGTGCTGCTTCAAGTTGCGGACGACGAGCTGATGCGGCGCCTGTCTGGACGATCGTTGGCGGATAAGCGAGCCGACGATGCGCCGGAGACGGTGTTAAAGCGGCTACAGGTCTACGCGGACGAGACAGAACCCGTGGTTCGGCGGTACCGCGAAACGGCGGTCCCGGTTCTGGACATTGATGGGAGCGGATCCATCGACGTGATCCAGGCTTCTATCCAGGAGCGACTCGGGCTTTGATTCGTCTCAAGACGGCCCAGGAGATCGAGACGATAGGCCAGGCGGGAGATATTGTCGCCGCCACGCTCGCTCTTGTGAAGGAGCACGCGCAGCCCGGGACTTCGACCGCCGAACTGGACAAGCTGGCCGAGGAGTTCATACACGGCCACGCCGGCGCGGAGCCGGCGTTCAAGGGCTTGTATGGATTTCCGGCGACGCTGTGCACCAGCGTGAACTACGAGGTGGTGCACGGGATTCCCTCGACTCAGCGTGTGCTTCGTTCGGGCGACCTGTTCAGCGTCGATGTGGGTGTAAAGCTGGACGGCCTGTTTGCCGACGCGGCGCTGACCGCGCCCATCGGCGAGGTATCGGAGTCGGCCACGCGGCTGCTCTCCGTGACCAGCGAGGCGCTCGAATTGGGCGTGGAGGCGGCTCAGCCCGGCGGGCGGCTCGGTGATATCGGCGCCGCCGTGCAGACGCATGTCGAGGCGGCCGGGTTCAGCGTGATTCGTGAGCTGGTCGGACACGGGGTAGGGTTCGAGCCGCATGAAGATCCGCACGTGCCGAATTTTGGCGATGCGGGCACCGGCGCAGCAATGGACGTGGGTCTCGTGATCGCGATCGAGCCGATGGTCAACGTCGGCAAGCGCCATATTCGCGAGATGACGGACGGATGGACAGTGGTTACGGCGGACCGTAGTCTATCCGCTCATTTCGAGCACACAGTCGGAGTTACAGAAGACGGACCGAGAGTACTCACCAGGCTGCCCGTGGAGAGCGTGGCAGGAAGGAAGTCGTAGCGTGGCGAAGGAAGAACCGATTCAGATGGCGGGAGACGTCCTCGAGGCCCTCCCGAATGCGATGTTCAGAGTTGAACTCGAGAACGGACATGAGATCATTTGCCACGTTTCCGGCAAGATCCGGATGAACTACATCCGAATCCTGCCTGGTGACAATGTCACGGTGGAAATGTCGCCGTACGACCTTACCAAGGGCCGGATCACGTACCGGTTCAAGTGAGGCCGGACTTCTGCGGCTAAGCGGGTGTAGCCGGGGATTGAAAAACGACGTGCGAGCAGCTATACTCTCTAGCTACCTCGCGAACAGATGTTGAGGGGAAAAACAATGAAAGTCCGTTCCAGCGTAAAACGCATGTGCGAGCACTGTAAGATCATTCGGCGACGAGGCGTCGTGCGGGTGATTTGTAGCAGGAGCCCGAAGCACAAGCAGCGGCAAGGATAAACGGTAGAACTCGATGGCAAGAATTTCGGGCATAGACCTGCCCCGCGAAAAACGAATCGTTATCGCCCTGACCTATATCTACGGTATAGGGGACTCGTCAGCGCGCAGCATCATCGACGAAACCGGAATCGATCCCGATCTTCGCGTGCATCAGCTTACCGATGACGATGCGAATAAGCTTCGAAGCGTGATCGAGACTCGCTTCAAGGTAGAGGGAGCCCTACGCACCGAGACGTCGATGAACATCAAGCGACTGATGGACATCGGCTGTTACCGCGGCCTGCGGCATCGCCGCGGACTTCCGGTCCGGGGACAGCGGACGCACACGAACGCGCGGACGCGAAAAGGCCCGAGGCGGGCTGTGGCCGGTAAGAAGAAGGCACCCAGGAAGTAGTCACTTTTTGTTGAGGTTGTAGAACCCGAATGGCAAAGCCTAAGACAGGCGGACGAAAGAAGCGGCAGGTTGAGGCCGAGGGCGTAGCCCATATCAAGGCCACATTCAACAACACGATCATCACCATCACGGCCGTAAACGGTGAGACGGTGGCGTGGTCGAGTGCGGGCAAAGCCGGCTTCAAAGGTTCGAAGAAGTCCACGCCGTTTGCCGCGACGATCGCGGCTGAGAACGTGGGTCGTGAGGCCCTCGGAATGGGCATGAAGCGCGTCCAGGTGAGGGTGCAGGGTCCGGGATCCGGGCGCGAGTCGGCAATCCAGGCGCTGCAAAGCGCGGGACTGACGATCCGGTCCATCCGGGATGTGACACCGATACCGCACAACGGCTGCAGACCTCCGAAGAAGCGGCGCGTCTAAAGATCCACCGGCGGATTCGCCGGCTCGAAGTCATCGTCAGGAGATTCTAGAAGTTCATGTCACGTTATACAGGTCCTGTTTGTCGGCTCTGCCGGCGAGAGAACGAAAAGCTGTTCCTTAAAGGCAAGCGCTGCTTCACGGAGAAGTGCGCCATCGAGCGGAGAGCCTATCCTCCCGGAGAGCACGGGAACGGACGCCGTCGCCGGCGCTCCTCAGAGTACGCCGCTCAGCTTCGTGAGAAGCAGAAGGTGAAGCGGATCTACGGGGTGGGCGAACGGCAGTTCCGCACCATGTTCGAGAAGGCGGCTCGCGTCAAAGGCATAACGGGTGAGAACCTGCTGATCTCTCTCGAGGGACGGCTGGACAACATAGTGTACCGGCTCGGGTTCGCGGCCTCCCGGAAGTCGGCTCGCCAGTTGGTGCGTCACCGTCACATTCGGGTGAACAACGCCACGGTAGATGTGCCGTCGTATCAGATCAAGCCGGGGCAGAGCGTTTCCGTATCAGCCTCGGCGCGTGAAATGCCTCTCGTCCGCGAGGCCGTAGAGGACAGGCAGGGTAAAGACCAGCTTTCGTGGCTGGGCGTCGATTACAAGAACTTCACGGGACAGGTGCTTGAGAAGCCGGCGAGGGCGGATATTCCGCTGGCCGTCCAAGAGCAACTGATCGTTGAGCTTTACAGCAAATAAGCAGAGGTAGCGACAGAATGTCAGGTCTAGATCTTTCAGGGCTAGTACTCCCCAGCGTCGTAGAAGAGCGCGGCCGGAGTGGAGACGATCGGCGGGCTGAGTATGTACTTCAGCCCCTCGAGCGCGGATTCGGACACACAGTCGGGAATTCGATCCGGCGTGTGTTGCTGTCATCGCTGCCGGGTGCAGCCATCTGGGCCGTCCGGGCGGACGGAGTTCAGCACGAGCACCAGACCATCGCGGGCGTGGTCGAGGATATCCACCAGATCATCGAGCGTCTAAAGGGAGTCGTCTTGATGTTGGATCCCGAGATCGAAGAGGTCAAGCTCGAGCTGGCCCTTCGGAAGGCCGGCCTCATTCGGGCTTCGCAGATCACTCCCCACGCGGGAGTAAAGATCGTGAATCCGGAGCAGCCGTTGTTCACGCTGCAGGACGATCTCCCCGAGAACCGGCCACTGAACCTGGATTTCTGGGTCAATCGTGGCCGCGGCTTCGTGGCCGCGGAGCAGCACGAGCGTCCAGAGGATGCTCCCGTGGATATGATCCGGATCGACTCGCTGTACAACCCGGTGGTTCGGACGCTGCAAATCGAGACAGATGGGTCGCTCGATCCAGCAGACGCGGTGGCCTATGCTGCGGAAGTCGGGCAGGCTCACCTCGGGTATCTCACACAGTTCCGCAAGACTGGAACCGCTATTGGGATGATCCCGCCGATCGCCGCCGGCCGCCGGCCAGTAAGCAGCGAGCTCCAGGACCTGCTGGATCGTTCTCTGGAAGAGTTCGAGGCCGTTTCGCAGCGATCGCGCAACAATCTGGAGAAGTCTGACATCAGGACGCTCGGCGATGTAGCCATGCGCACCCGCGATGATATGCTCAACGTCCCCAGCTTCGGAGAAAAGTCTCTCGAAGAGCTGGCTGAGCTGCTCGCGCTCAACGGCTTGAGCTTCGGGATGCGGTTCGATCGCGACGATGAAGGCCTCCTTTACATTCTCGAAGACGAGCCGGAACTGGTCGAGGTGGGTGAGTGAGGCATCGCAAGAAAGGTCGTGAGCTCAGCCGAACCGCCAGTCATCGGTCGGCTTTGCTCCGGAACCTCGCCACCAGTCTGCTCGAGCATGAGCGGATCCGCACTACGGAGGCGAAGGCCAAGGAGCTCAGGCCGGTAGTCGAAAAGCTCATCACGCTCGGCGGCATTGACGACGTGCACAGCCGCCGGCAGGCCCGCAGACTGATCGAGAACCGAGTCGTGCTGCAGAAGCTGTTTGACGATGTCGGACCCCGATTTCGGGAGCGCCCCGGCGGATATACGCGCATTCTGAAGCTCGGCGCCCGGAAGGGCGATGGCGCCGAACTGGCCATTATCGAGCTCGTTGAACAGGCCGGGTAGCAGGTCCAGAAAGGCGGAGCGATGAACAACCGAATGTGGATGGTGGGCTCAATCGTATTTATCGCTGGCTTCGTGTTTTGGCTGCAGTGGCGAATTGGGGGGCTGGAGGCCAACGTTGCTCCTGAGTTGGAGGACGACGAGCCGATGCTTTTGTTGAACGATCTACGAGGCGATCTGGGGAGAGCTGTCGGATCAGAGGCGGAGATCGGGCTTGTCACCGTCGGGCAGTCGCTCGGGCGCGGCGTGTTCACCATGCAGATCGATGAGAACGATGAGAACGCACTGTTTCCGGCTCTGCTGTCGCGGGACCTGATGGCCCGCGATACCCAGATATATGGCCAGGACCGCCTGACCGCGTGGGGGCATATCTACACGCTGAACGACTCGATCCGGTCTGAATGGGTGCGTCTCGAGGCTGTGACCGCGGATAACGCGGGCGCGATACCAGCGACCCCGAGCTTCATGCTCGTGGATTCGCTCTCCTTCAACTAGCGCACATTCGATGGCGAACTTCTGCTACTGCTGCAATAAAGGGCCGGCGACGGGCAACCGCGTCAGCAACGCTAACAACCGCACGAAACGGCGTTTCATGCCGAATCTGCAGCGGGTACGCATCCGTGAAGGCGGCCGCGTAGTCCACG
>JAZDDE010000112.1:0-3730 GCA_036679495.1 Gemmatimonadota bacterium
GCCGTGAGATAACTGGGAATCGAAGTCTCGATATACACAGTTTTAGACATACCTTCGTTTATCCCTGACGATCATTTTGAAATAGTAACTCATTGAGGCGAATACTGCCGAACAAATAAGGGTTCTATCCGGAGTCCGGCGTATAAGGTTGCGGTGGCATGCGAGCGGTAGCCTCACTCTCAACGGCTCCCGGAGGCTGGTTGGTGCCGGATTCCGGATAGGGCCTGTTGAACGATGCCGCGGTGTGAGCGGTGAGGATGCCTATGGAGATTCAATCCTCCCGCGGGCACGAGAGCCTGGCGATGCGCGGTGCTCGAGAGGCTCCCAGCGGCCCAGATTGCCACGCTGGCGGGCGGCGCAAGACCCAAAGACGACGGGAGATGGCATGCTGGTTGGATCATCGGCACCGCAGTATAGCGTGTCGGGCTGGCTCGAGGTAGGACTCTCCTGAGGCCGCGCGGTGACGGCGGTGCCTCCAGTTTGGATTTGGGTCGAGCCAGCTGGATTCTCATGGCGGTCCTCGGGGCGAGCCGGAGACGTCGTTCGGTAGCTCGCGGTCGCGGTGCAGCCTCCCCTGCCCACACCTTGGGCAACGCCTCGGATCGACGCCGGTGAGGCGCCGGAGGATCTGATGCCAGGGCTCCGGCTTGGCATTCGCCGCTGGCGACGGCACTTGGAGGGCCGTGCGGGCGCGCTCCAGGTTGTCCCGCCGAGAACGGTTGGCGAGCAAACCGTAGTAGCGGATGCGCATGAAGCGGTGAGGCAACACGTGCTGGAGAAAACGGCGGATGAACTCGGTCGCTGGCAGGCAGATGGTGTGCCAGGTGGCGCCGCGCGCGTAGTCCTTGTAGCGGAAGACGACGTGGTCGTTCTCGAGCTCCAGCAGGCGGTCGTTGGAGATCGCGACACGGTGCGTGTAGCGGGCCAGGTACTGGAGGACCTTCTCAGGCCCGGCGAAGGGCGCCTTGGCGTAGACCACCCAGTTGTGTCGGTAGAGCTGATCGATCAGGTCCTCGAAGAGCACCGGGTGCCGGAGTTGCTCAAGCGGACCATCGAGCACCAGCTTGCGGGTCAGGTAGGCGCGCCGCAGGAAGTCAATGAACTTGCCACGGAAGACCTCGGAGAGGACGGCGACGGGGAGAAGGAATCGCGTCGGAGCCTGAATCCAGCGCTGGCCGTCTGGCGACAGTCCGCCGGCAGGCACTACGTAGTGGACATGGGGATGGAGCGCGAGGATCGAGCTCCACGTGTGGAGGATGCCAAGAAAACCGATCCGTGCACCGAGGTGCTCAGGGTCCGCAGCGATCTGAAGCAGCGTTTCCTTCGACGCCTGAAAGAGCAGATCGTAGAGGGTCTTCGGATTGCCGCGAAACAACGGCAGGAGGCTGTGGGGGACGGTGAAGACCACATGGAAGTACTCCACGGGCAGAACGTCCCGAAGCCGGGCTTCGAGCCACCGCTCCTTCTCCAGGCACTGACACTTCGGGCAGTGGCGATTGCCGCAGGAATTGGCACTCGCGATAGTCGTCACCGTAGCGGCGGAAGATGTCGGCCACCTCGAGAGAGGTAGCACCCATCGGACGCAAGCCTCAGGCTACGGCGTCGCGTGTGCCGCCACCAGCGGCGGCAGCACGTCGAGGGGGCTCTGGACAGCTTCGGCGCATTCGGGTGCGAGCTTCAAATAGATCATAGTCGAGTTGATCGACGAGTGGCCCAGCAGCTCCTGGATATACTTGAGGTTGGTACCGGACTCGAGCAGATGGACCGCGAAGCTGTGGCGCAGGCTGTGCGGAGTCGCTTTCTTCTCAATCCGGGCCGCCTTCTTGGCGCGAGCAAAGACCTTTTGGACGGACGTGGGGCTGATGGGTTGCCGAGGGTCCTTACCGGGGAATAGCCATCCTTTCGGTCGATAGCTCTTCCAATAATCACGGAGGATTTCCAGCAGTCGCTTGGAGAGCATCACGTAGCGACCCTTCTGCCCCTTGCCGTTGCGGATCAAGATCCGCATGGTCTCGCTGTCGATGTCCCGCATGGTCTCGCTGTCGATGTCACCGATTTGGAGATGAGTCGCCTCGCTGAGGCGTAGACCTGCCGAGTAGAGCGTCATGAGGATCGCCAGGTGCTTCAGATTTTGCACTGCCGCGAGGAGGGTATGGATCTCACCTCGCGTCAGAACGACCGGGAACTGCTGGCGTGCCCTGTGACAACGAAAGTGTTCGATCTCCCAAGGTCGATGAAGGACCTCGACAAAGAGAAAACGCATGGCACACAGTGTCTGATTGATCGTAGATCCCGAGAGCTTCTTCTCATCCTTGAGGTACACGAGGTACCGATGGGCGATCTCTTTGTCGAGCTGGCTGACAGGATATGGGCTGTACATCAAAAAGCCCCTGACACGACAGGTATACGAGTCGACTGTCCTCGGACAGTAGCCGCGGATTCTGAGCACTTCGCCCAACCGATTCAGAGTTCTTTCCATGACGATCTCCTTTCCAGAAGGTTAGAGGTTCTGGAACAAGATATCGCGCTGAAGGAGATCGGGGAACGCTCGGGAGTCCGGGTAGAATAAGAGCGTCGTAGGCGAGAAATTTCTCCCGGCAAGCCCTGCTCCTCGACCCTCATCGGTCTCGAGGATTCGAATCGTCAAGGCGATCCCAGACCTCGAAGAGGTCTGGGATCGAACTTATTTGTATTGTAGGAGCAGCCGGCGTAGTGCAGCGGACTCCCGTCCGCCACGTAAGGCAAGGTGATTCGGATCGGGATCCGAATCTCTAAAGTTCTAATAGAAAGGAATAGGCAAGGTTACCAAAGTGTGGCTACCGCGGAGCGGTTTCGTTCAACAGTATAGCTATTATCCCTCTTCGGTCATCTTGATACGCCGCGCGTGGGGTCCGCGTAGTCGAGAACCGCATTATAGACCTCAACTTGGCCGTAAGCTCCGCTCTGAGTGGAGTTTACAGCTTGGAGAGATGCCGAGTCAACGCGGCGTCCTGTGTCCGCAGAACACGAACTCCAAGAACGCCTCTGCGAAATGAGCGGCTCGCCGCCACAGCGCCTGCGGTCCGTGTAGCAGAGCGAGCGCTGGGCGTGGATTGACTCCTAAGTCTGCTTGTACCAGACCTTTGCGGCCCGCGCGAGGCCCTGTTATCGCGGCGCCTAGGGTCCGTAGAGCGCTGCGTGTCTGGCTCCGGACTCATTATCGCGGACCCGTATAACACTCGACGCTTGAGCGGGTTGTTGCTGCATCCTGCTGATTCCATGGAGCTTCTGCCGCCGAGTGGCTCAGCCGAGGCTGCATACACGGACGAAGCGACGCCGCATAAACCGCTATCCGTGGTCACAGGGCATCGGCCGGGCTGTCTACTCCGAAGCCGCCGCGGTTCAAGACGTGGGTATAGATCATCGTGGTGTTGAGGGCGGCGCTTGGCTCGGACCAGGTCCTCGAGCTCGCCCACGGGGCGATCGAGAACGTGTTTGTAGAGGAAGACGAGGGCGCAGAGAGCCTGATTCTGCGTCGAGGCGCTGACTTTCTTCGCAGTGGCCAGGTGGGTCAGGTATGCGGCGCTGATTTCGGAAGCCCCCATCTCCGCCGGATGGCGCTTGCCGTGGAAGAGTATGAAGCGCCGGATCCAGCTGACGTACGATTTCTCGGTGTTCCACTTTAAGTGCCGTACGCGCATGGCCCCGCGAACGCGGTCCAGCAGCTTCGGTTCCCGCTGGGTCATCGGCC
>JAZDDE010000113.1:0-11630 GCA_036679495.1 Gemmatimonadota bacterium
GACAATACGGTTGCCTGGCCCTTCGTCATCGCCGTCTTGAGCGACAGCGACCTGCGGCATACTCCACCCCACCAACATCCCCACCCCAGCTACCAATAGGATCCTGGACTTCATTTGCCTCACTCCTAATCCTGGGTTGCACCGGCGTGTGGAAAATCGACCGAGCGAAGGTAGCATGCGTTTGTACGTCCCACAAAACTTTGACCTGGTGGCACTTGCGAAAAAGTGTCTGGTTAACCGGCGGCCTCGGGATGAATTGGTTCCGCCGGGGGACAAAAAACGCTGCCAACGCCAGGAGGTAGCACCCAAACGGGGCGAAGGGCAACCAGCACCCCTGACGCGGCAGCGATATTTTCTGGCACGCGCTGAAGCGCGCGCAAGTCTGTGAAAAATCTATTAAGTCTATGCTACAGAAAGCTTAGGCTTTTTCGCCCTCGGATTCGAAAACTCACCTACGATTCGCTCTCGAACCTCGTCTCCGAGCGCTCGGGCGACATCCTCTTGGAGACGGTTTCCACTGCTCAGGAGCGTCTCCGCTCGCTGGTGCAGCGCACCTTCATCCGCCTCTGCTAACCGCGCAGATACGCGCTCAATCGTCTCCAGGGCCGACAACAGCACCTCGGCCGCTTCGCGAAGAGATCGCTCTCTGTCGCCACTTCGAACCGTTTCGCTCGCAAACTCTATCATGGTCCACCTCGTCTCTTAGTCCTCCCGCTCACCACGCTCCACCACCCGTGAGGACAGCGGGTAGTGATACACATCCTGGGCCATTGACGACGGTGCCGGCGCCAAGGATACGGTGAGAGGTGCGGGGCTTCCGGGATCTGAAGATGTAAGTGTTGTAAGCAAACACGATACGATGTCATGAAGAGAAGTCATTTCCCGGCCAACCGAGCAAGTATCCGGTGGCTCGAGCCGGGCGGCCGGAGTCGGCCTGTGGCGTGGGCGCCACAACTAGCAAGGGAGTCCGGGCCCCGCTTGCACCGCTTGAATCCGGCCCGCTCGCATGCTAGACTCGCGGCGCGCGGGTGTAGCTCAGTTGGTAGAGCGTCAGCCTTCCAAGCTGAAGGTCGCCGGTTCGAGACCGGTCGCCCGCTTTCCTCTTACAGGACCCTGCCTCCAGGTTATGCGACCCGTACTGCTTCTCCCTCTGCTCACGCTCGCGACCGTCGGCGTCGCGACGGCCCAGACCGTACTTTGGACCCGCCGAGGAGTCGAATGACTAACCTGGTCGTAATCGGCGGCTCAAACATCGACGTGCTGGGCACACCGGACGGCGAGCTCGTGCCGGGCGAGTCCAACCCTGGCCGTGTCCGCCTGTCCCCCGGCGGAGTCGCCCGAAACGTGGCCGAGGCCGCCGCTCGTCTCGGGGTGGAAACGACGCTCATCACGGCGGTGGGCGACGATCTGTTCGGCCAGATCGTGCTGGAGAGTTGCTCGGAGGTGGGCGTAGACGTGACCGGGGTCATCGTCAGCCCCGACTATCCCACTTCGGTCTACTCTTCGCTGCTGAATCAACACGGGGACATGGCGGCCGCCGTGTCCGACATGGCGGTGATGGCCGCAATCGGCCCGGAGACGATCACTCAAAACGCGGAGCTTCTGAGATCGGCAGGCGCGATCTTGGTTGACACCAATCTCGAGGGGCCGGCGCTCGAGTCGTTGCTCACCCTGGATAGCCACGCGCCCGTCTTCGTAGACCCTGTATCAGCGGCCAAGGCGTCCCGGCTAGAAGATCTTCTCGCGCACGTACACACGCTCAAGCTGAATCGTCACGAGGCGGAGGTCCTGACCGGGCTTCCCCTATCGGGCGAGTCGGACTTCGACTCGGGCTCCCGTGGCGCCGCCGCAGACCGCCTCCTGGAGGCTGGTCCCGAGCGCGTGTTTCTCACGCTCGGATCAGAAGGCATATTCTTCGCTGATGCCAGCGGACGAGGTGTGATTGCGGCCCCAGACGTACGGGCGGTCAACGCGAACGGAGCCGGCGATGCTGGGGCCGCGGCCCTCGTAGCGGGATATCTCAGCGGTGAGAGCGCCGAAACGTGCGCCCGGCTCTGCGTAGCGACGGCCACACTTGCCGCGCTGAGTGAGCGTACCATTCCGGAGGACCTGAGCATGGACGCGCTGGGCAAAACCATGAAAGACCTGGACCTGCCGTGAGCCATTCGCACATCAGCGTCGCCGATGAGGTTGCCGCCGCGCTCACGGCGAGCGCTCCGGTGGTGGCGCTTGAATCCACACTCATCGCGCACGGGCTGCCGCACCCGTTGGGAGCCGAGACTGCTGCGGAGGCGGAGGCCGAGATCCGCCGCGGTGGCGCCGTGCCGGCCACGATCGCCGTCCTCGATGGCGAGATCCGTGTCGGCCTGACCACCGCAGAGATCGAGCGGGTGGCGACGGCCGGAGACGTGGCAAAGCTCAGCCGCCGCGATCTACCCGCTGCAGTTGCTGCTGGGAGCGACGGGGCCACGACCGCCGCCGCCACCATGCTCATTGCGGAGCGGGTCGGAATCGAGGTGTTCGCTACCGGTGGTATCGGCGGCGTCCACCGAGGTGGCGAGGCGTCGCTCGACGTTTCCGCCGATCTTCAGGAGCTTGCCCGGACCAGCGTCACTGTGGTCTGCGCGGGTCGCCGATCTTCAGGAGCTTGCCCGGACCAGCGTCACTGTGGTCTGCGCGGGTGCGAAGTCCATCCTCGATATCGGCAGGACTCTCGAAGTGCTCGAAACACTCGGCGTGCCTGTCATCGGGTTCGGGACCAGCAACTTTCCGGCCTTCTACACGCGTGACAGCGGCTACGCGGTGGATCGCCGAATCGATGACCTCACCGAGCTGGCCCGGCTGATTCGGGTCAAGTGGGATCTGGCGCTTAGCGGCGCAGTACTGGTGGCAAACCCGATTCCGGCTCAGCACGAGCTGGAGCATGATGCCGCGGAAGCGGCCGTTGAGGCCGCGTTATCCGAGGCGGCGGCGGCCGGAATTTGCGGAAGCCAGCTGACCCCGTTCGTCCTGGGACGAATGGCTGAGCTGACCTCGGGCAGCAGTCTGAAAGCCAACGTCGAGCTGATTCTGAACAACGCTCGAGTGGCGGCGGCGCTCGCCGTAGCGCTGAGCGACTGATCTCGGATTAGAAGGGCTGCCGTCATCCCACGCGCCCTCTTACGTTGGTTCGGTCACTGATCCCGACCATGATCACACGGAGGCTCCATGCATTCTATCCCAGTCATACTCGGTAGTACGAGACGCGGACGGCTAAGTGAAAGGGTCGCCCTGTTCGTACATAAGAAGCTCGAAGGATCGGAACGGGTGGACACCGAGATGCTGGACCTACTGGAGTACGATTTCCCGATAATGGAAGAGCGTCTGCACATGCGGGACGATCCACCTCCAGGACTTACTGAGTATGCGGAGAAAATCGAACGGGCGGCGGGCCTCGTTATCGTCACGCCTGAGTACAACAATGGGTATCCGGGCGTTCTCAAGAACGCCCTCGACTATCTGAGTCCCAAACTGTACGGCCGAAAGCCTATCGGGATCGTCACCGTCTCCGCCGGAGCCGGCGGAGGTACCTGCCTGGCTCAGCTGCGGCTTGTGACACTGGGTCTGGGCGCCGTGCCCATTCCGGCCGCCATGCTGGTAACGAGAGTGAAGGACCAGTTTTCCGAAACCGGCCAACCGCTCGATCCCAAATGGGAAACCCAGGCCGACCGGTTCATCGAGACCCTGCTCTGGTTCACCGAGGCGCTCTCGGCGGGGCGGGCCAGCTAGCCCTGGCGCCCTGCGGTCAAGCTTCAGCCCCGCCTGTGGCACTCGAAGCTGCTGAGCCCGACCGGAAGGCGGGAATAATGACGAGTACAAGCAGACAAACGATAAAGAATCCGATGTGATTCCAGATCGCGAATCCGAATGACAGGTTGAGCAGCGGAAGCGAAGCCGGAAGTCCTTCGCCCGTCAGCAAACCCAGTGTCGCAGCGATGGCCGGTGGTGCTATGACGCCGGTGACGTAGCCCAGTATGAGGGCCAGCAAGACAGCCGGAATGAAGCGTGCGCCTCCAGCCGAGCTGCGCAGCAGCGGACTCGCCAGCGCCGCGCCGAACAGCACCGCATACCCAGTCGCAATGATCACGTGGATCGCCCAGCCGAACACGAGCGACATCGACTCGGGCAGCGGACCCCGACTTGTCAACTGATTGCCCATGAACTCCGCTATGTTTTGCGGATAGCCGGCGATTTCCTGAGCCAGTACAAACACGATCGCGCCGGCCACACCAGCCGCGATCGACTTCTTGGCAAACGACCCGAGTCCGCTCTTCATATCGCTCATCTTGCCTTCTCCCTCTATCGTAATGTCATGACAACCGTTGCTATCGCTTCAAGCACCCAGTTGGCCGCAGACGGCGGCGCGGCCCTGGCTCGCATGGGCGGGAATGCCGTGGACTGCGCCATCGCGGCTTCGCTCGTTTCGGTTGTCACTGAACCCGGAATCTGCTCACTGGGTTCCGGCGGTTATCTGACGATCGCCGCTCCTGGAGAGGATCCCGTTACGATCGACGGCTACGTGACCATGCCCGGCTTGGACCTTCCTGCGGGCCATACGCCCGATGGCGCCATCAGCGCCCACATGGACTACGGCGGCGGGGTGGACCTCGTTGTCGGCCACGCCTCCGTGGCCACACCAGGCGCCCTCGCGGCCTGCGGTGTCTCCAGCCGGCGCTACGGACAGCTCCCCTGGGCTTCCCTGTTCGAGCCAGCCTATGGGTACGCCCGCGACGGTTTCCCGTTACAGAACGTATCCTACAACTACCTTCGGTGTTCTCAGGACGCCGTGTTCAATTGGAACGAGGAAGGGTTCGCCGCCCTGCACGACGAGCAGGGAAATCTGCTTCGCCCGGGCGATCCGGTGCACATCGCTCACCTTGCTGAGAGTATCGAGCAGATCGCGCAGGAAGGACCGGAAACATTCTACTCGGGATCTCTGGCCACGCTGATCGAGGAAGACAGCCTGGCCAACGGCGGCTTTCTAACCCGCGCCGACCTGGAGTCGTTCGAGCCGATCGTCAGAGATCCGATTGTCTTCGATGGCGAGAACTGGTCTGTCTACACGAACCCCGCACCGGCCGTCGGGGGCGCGACGCTGGCCGCAATGCTCATGCTGATGCGGGGCCGCCCAGCCCACGGATGGACGCCGGAGGAGCTGCGCCACTGGGTGAAGGTGCAGCGCGCCGTTCTCGGCTTCCGGCGTGATCGCCTGGACTCCAGCACGGATATCTCTCGCGACGTCGAAGACCTCCTGGCAGCGGCTCGGACGGGTGAGTTAGGCGATTTCCAAACCTCACCGTCGACGGTGCACACGTCGGCCGTGGACTCGACCGGATTGGCCTGCGCCGTGACGCTGTCGGCCGGCTACGGGTCCGGTGTGATTCCTCCCGGAACCGGGATCTGGATGAACAACTGCCTCGGAGAACTGGAACTGAACCAGCGCGGAGCGGACTGGCCGGTCGGCGTCCGTCTGCCCTCCAACATGGCGCCGACGGTCGCTCGGCGTGCGGACGGCGCGGTTCTCGCGATCGGCTCGGCCGGCTCATCTCGAATCACCACTGCGATTGTCCAGAGCTTGTCCAACTTCATGAACGCAGGCATGAGTCTGGAAGATGCGCTGGCGCACCCCCGAGCGCATCTGGAAAAAGTGGAGTCTGGCTGGCAGGTTGCCTATGAGCCCGGTATGCCGGCGGGAGACCTGGATATGCCGTCGCGGGCATTCGAGGATCTGAACATGTTCTTCGGCGGAGCCGGCGTAGCCCTGTGGACGCCTGACCACGGCTTTAGTGTCGCCGCGGATCCACGCCGCGGCGGTGGGACGGCGATCGCCAGCACGTAGCCTGGACAAGCGGACGCCCACTACGGTACCATCAGCCGCCATGAATTCCGCCCAGCCACCGAGGACAAACGGACCTCGGGGTGGCTCCCCCCCGCTGCAGGAAGTACTCCCAAGCCACGGCGCTGGGCTCGGAACGTTCGGGGGCGTGTTCACGCCTTCGATTCTGACGATCCTTGGCGTGATCATGTACCTGCGGTTCGGGTGGGTCGTGGGCAACGTCGGACTGGCCGGCACTTTCCTAATCGTCACCCTGGCCACGTCGATCACCTTCCTGACGGCCCTCTCGATCGCAGAGATCGCCTCGGATCAGCGAGTGCGCGGCGGCGGCGCCTACTACATGATCAGCCGGTCGTTGGGCATCGAAACCGGCGGCGCCGTGGGGATTCCGCTGTACCTGGCTCAAGCCCTGTCGGTTGCTCTGTACACGGTCGGGTTCGCCGAGAGCGTGGTTCGGGTGTTTCCGGGGCTCGACGAGCGCATCATCGGTCTCATCACCACGCTGCTCGTGGCTCTCTTGGCCCTGAAATCAGCCCGGGTCGCCATACGGGCGCAGTACGTAATCATGGTGGCGATCGCGCTGTCACTCCTGTCGTTCGTGTTCGGCCATGCGGTCGAGCCCGCGGCTGTGGCCGAATCTGCGGCGGTTCTCAGCGGCGGTGCGACCGGCGCACCCCAAGTGATTCGGGCTGAAAGTTTCTGGCTGGTATTTGCCGTGTTCTTTCCGGCCGTTACCGGCATCATGACCGGCGTAAACATGTCCGGAGATCTCAGGCAGCCCGGACGGTCGATTCCGCGCGGCACGCTGGCCGCGGTAGGGGTCGGCTATCTGGTCTACATGGGCCTGCCGTTTCTGCTTGCCAGCCGAGCCGATTCAGCGACGCTCATCGCCGAGCCGTTCGTCATGAGACGAATGGCCTTGTTCGGTGACCTGATTATCGCGGGCGTGTGGGGAGCTACTCTTTCCAGCGCCGTCGGGAGCATTCTCGGCGCACCTCGGGTGCTCCAAGCGCTGGCGCGCGACGGCGTACTTCCGCGCTCGATGCGTTGGCTCGGAAAGGGGAACGCGGAGGACGATGCTCCCCGAAACGGCACCTTGTTCACGCTCGGAATCGCTCTGGCAGCGGTCTGGTTTGGCAACCTGAACCTGATCGCCCCGATTCTCACGATGTTCTTTCTGACCACGTACGGGGTGCTCAACATTTCGGCGGCCACCGAGCGCTTCCTGGGCAGCCCTTCGTTCCGGCCCAAGTTCAGGGTGCATTGGGCTCTCTCGGCTCTGGGTGCCGTCGGGTGTGGTGGGGTCATGTTTCTCATCAACCCTCTGGCTACGCTCGCGGCCGCGGTCATTGTCGGGGGTATTTACATCTGGCTGGAGCGGCGCGAGCTGCGAACCACATGGGGCGACATCCGGCGCGGAATGTGGATGGCGATCACGCGCGCGGGTTTGTTCCGGCTGCGCGGAATCACGGATGCGCGCAACTGGCGGCCCCACCTCCTCGTGCTGTCCGGATCCCCGACGAAACGCTGGCACCTCATTGCCCTGGCCGACGCGCTGTCCCATAACCGGGCCTTCGTCACGGTCTCAAGCGTGCTCACCGACCCGTCGGTTACGCCGGAACGGCAGCGTGCCATGGAGGCGACTCTCGCCGACTACCTGGCTCGCCGAGGGGTGCACGCCCTGACGCGTCTCATCCGGGCACCGACCGCTTTCGAAGGTGCCGAGCGCTTGATGGAGGCCTATGGAATCGGGGCCCTGGTGCCGAATACGATGCTGCTTGGCGCCAGCGAATCCGAAGACCACCGCGAGGACTACAGCGCCATGCTGACCAAATTTCACGCGGCGCGGCGCAACGTCGTCATTCTGCACCATAACGAGGTCCTGGGATTCGGACAGCAGAAGCGGATAGACGTGTGGTGGGGCGGATTCAAGCGCAACGGCGGGCTGATGATGACGCTGGCGTACCTGCTTCAGACGAGCGTGCCGTGGCGAGGTGCTCACCTCCGGATCAAGATGGTTGTTCCTACAGAGGCGGCGGCCGAATCCGCCCGCGACAACCTGAGCGCGATCATCCGGAATCTGCGTACGCCGGTGAGCCCAGAGGTGATCGTGAGTGATGGTAGGCCTTTCGGCCAAATACTTTCCGCATCGTCGGCGGACTCGGATTTGATCTTCATGGGGATGAGAGAGCCCGACGAGGACGGATACGCGGAGTATCTGGCGGGGCTTCGCCAGCAGGTTTACCGGCTGCCCTCTACGGCGTTCGTGCTTGCCGCTGAGGATCTTCAGTTCAGCGACATCCTGTTCGCTGGAGATCGCGACGAGGAGTAGCCTGCCGTTGCTGGCCTGGTCGCTGCTGTGGGCGCGGCGCTAGCCTGTTAGCAGGGCTCCTGCGGTTATCACGAGGATTGCCAGGCCCGCCAGGATCTTAGCGCCGGCCGCCAATGTCCGGCCAATTACCGCTCCCCAGCCGGCCCGCGCCGACTCTCGGGCGGTTCGGCGTTCGGCGTAGGTGACCAGAAGCGCTCCCGTAAACGTACCGACGAAGACTCCGGCCAGGCTGCCAAGCACAGGAATCGGTGTGCCGACGATGCCTCCAGCCAGGCCTCCGCCAAGGGCGCCCCAGAAGGCTCTCGGGGAGGCACCATACCGCTCTGTAGTTCGGCGGATGACCGCATACTCCGCCACCTCGGCTACGAGTGCGATCCCGATCAGCACGGCGAAAGTCACGACTCCTACCTCACCGAAATACGTCCCCACCGTTGGCACGAGCAGCATGATCCACACGCCCGGAAGACCCAGAGGAACGAGTAGTAGGCAGATCAGCATGAGCAGGAGGCCGACAATCGCGAGCGCGGAGGAAGTCATTCGGCAAGCTAGCCCAGCGGCCCTTTCCTGTCCTGCGCGGTGTACTAATGGACACTACGTTGGATGCCGATAGGAGAGCTGTTTGGGGCTTCACCTAAGAAACACGTTCGTTGCGCCGGCCGCCCGGTCGCTCATCGCAGCATCGCTGGCTGCGTCGCTGGGAGCGGCCGCCTGTGCGGGGGCGCCTCCCGAGTCATCCGGCTGGGTTCGTGACGGTTGCTCGGTGCGGGCGTCCGGCCATGGCCTGTACGTGGATGATTCTAGTCGAGCGGTGCTCCGTATCGGCCTCCCGGAAACCGTCCTGTTTCGGCCCCGCAATACAGAGTCCGGCAAGGATGGCCGTGCCGTGTTTCAGCACGTGTATGAGACTCTGGTCGCCGTCGATTGCGGGAGCAGCCCCGGACCGGGCCTGGCGGCGGAGTGGACGCACGACGAGCAGGGCCGCCGGTGGGAGTTCGAGATACGGCCGGGGGCCTCTTTCTCGGACGGCTCTCCGGTGAGCGCGGCTGCACTCAGCGCCGCTTGGCGGCGAAAGCGAGTCGCCGGGGTCACGATAGATTCGGTCGCCGAAGACGACACCGGCAGGATCATCGTCCACCTGGCGGTGCCCGGAGTTCAGGAGCCGCGCGCCTTCTCGCATCCGGACCTGTCTGTTCGGCGGGTACCCCGCGGGGCCGGCTGGCCGCTGGGTACCGGGCCGTACCGCGTAGCCGAGAATCCCGATCAACGCAGCCTCACGCTGGTCGCCGCTGACGCTGCCGCTCTGCGGCTGCACTTCGAGGCCGTGACGGCGTCGAGGGCCCGCAACCTGCTGGATCTGGGATGGGAGGTCCTGCTCACCAGGGACCGCCGCGTTACAGCCTACGCGGCGGATATCTCCCGACTCGGAGCGATCGAACTTCCGTGGGACCGGACCTACGTCCTGGCAGTACCCAGCGCCTCAGGTGACGGTATCGATCCCGTGCCGGGCGGACTTCTGGAGGTGCTGGCCCGCGACGCCGTCCGGGCTGAGGCGCGGCCCTTCCCGGGAAGGATGGCGCTGGGAGAAAACAGCGAGGACGCCTGCCGTGCGGCGGGTCCTCCGACAGCGATTTCATTCGCTGAATTCGCCCACCTACCAGATCCGCCCGACCCTCAGGAATCGGTTCGCAGGATCGGGCATGATCGGGGCGATCCAACGGCAGCTGACCTGGCGGCGCGCCTGGTCGCGCTGTCTGGGAGCAACGCCGCCGCCGAAGATGTGTCCGCACATTTCTTGACCAGGGCACTAGGGTTGACGAACCAGCCGGAGCTAGCGGCCCAGCTACGAACCCTTCCAATGCCTGCTAGTTCGCTCCGGCCGTTATTCCAGCAGGGCAGCCCACGCAAGCCGCCGACACACGCGTTTGTCATCGCTCTGCCCACGGCGGTTCCGGCGTGCATTCGGATGCCGGGATATCGCCTCTTTCCACTCATCATGACGCGTCCGACCCTGATCATGGATCGCCGTCTAGGGCGTGTGACCCTGGGTGCCGGGGGCCTGCCCATATTCACGAACTCAGCCATGGGCGGCCGATGAGTTTTCGTACGCGCCTGTTGAGCGGCTTTCTTCTCCTGGCGCTTCTGCCGCTCGCCGCCTTCGCAGTCGGCCTGCGTCGCGAGATCACGCAGCGGCTGACCGCCGAGTTCGACCGCCAGGCGGAATTGGCCGCGGTATCGATCGCGGACGACATATCTAGCCAGAGCCTGATGGTGGAGCGCCGCCTGGCTGCTCTCGCCGCCAGAGTTGAGGATGACGATCGGCTCAGGCGCGCCATCCTGGAGGGCCCCGGGAGCTTGGATCGGGCCTACCAACTCGACTTCGCGGCTGCTGCTATGGAGCCGGCGGGACTCTCAGCCCTCCAGTTGCAGGACGAGTCGGGACGAATCCTCAGCTCCGGTCACTTTCGGAACGAGTTCGACCGCATCTCGCCCGAGTTGCCCGACGCGCTGGGAGGTCTGACCGGCGGCACGGCACTCACTCCGATTCGGACGGCCGACTCTTCGTTCATCGCGCTGGTGCGCATGCAGTCTCTTCGTGTCGGCGGAACGCCGCTGGCCCTCGTTGGCGGACTTCGGGTTGGGAGCGAATTCCTGGCCGCTCTGGCTCAGGATGACGCGATCGCAGTGTCACTGGAGCTGTCCGGCATAGGGGAGGACGCCGCAGTCGCAATCGAAGCGGTCGCTGACCCGGAAGCAGCGCCAGGCATTGATCAGACCGGCCGAGTGATCGGCAAGATCGAGTTTCCCTTCGCGAACCCGGCGGACCCGGCGAGGTCTCAAACCATCTCGGCTCGCTTTGTCATCAGGCAATCGCTCGAAGCACTCACGGCGCTGCAGCGCAGCCTCAGCCTGTGGTTTGCGGTCGGGTCCGGACTCGCTTTCGTCGGCGCGCTGATCCTGGCGGCCTGGGTCTCGGTCCGGCTCAGCCGTCCGTTGGTGGAACTCTCCCGGAAGACATCTCGCGTGGACCTGGACCGTCTGGATGTCGACTTCCGGTCCAGCCGCCGCGACGAAGTCGGGGATCTGTCCCGCCTGCTTCAGGCCATGACCGGACGCCTGCGTACAAGTGCGTCGCGGCTACGCGACGCCGAGCGTCAGGTCACGCGAGGCGAGATGGCCCGGCAAGTGAATCACGATATCAAGAATGGCCTGGTTCCGATTCGAAACGTCGTCGAACATCTGACGGAGGTGACACAGGACGAACCGGATCAGCTGGGCCGTGTTTTCGCAGACCGCGGTACCACACTCATCTCCGGAATTCGGTACTTGGAGAATTTGGCTACCAACTACTCCCGGTTGGTTCCCAAGGTGGAGCCCCAGCGGATCGATGTGAGCCGGATCATCGAAGAGATAGCGGCCGGCGCC
>JAZDDE010000114.1:0-7528 GCA_036679495.1 Gemmatimonadota bacterium
CCACCCGGAAGTTGTAGAAGCCATCCTGGGGAACCGTGCGCCCGCTCCGACCGACGCGCTGGGCGTCGTAGAGACCAGCACCGCCGCGGCCGCCATTCACGCCGCCGACGCGGGCATCAAGGGCGCGCGGGTCCGGTTGGTTGAGATTCGTCTCGCGGATGGCCTCGGTGGCAAAGGACTCGTGCTGTACTCGGGCGTCGTAGCGGACGTGGAGATCGCGGTCGAGAGCGGTTGCGATGCGATCGAGTCCGGCCTGCTTGTGAACCAGGTGATCATCCCGCAGCTGCATCCGGAGATCTGGGAGAACATCTCAGACGCCACGCCGTTCAGTGAACGAATCGGCAGCGGCGGTTTAGGCCGGACTCAGGCGGCTGCGCGCCCGACGAGGACCGCATGAAGTTCGCGCGCGTGATCGGAACGGTCGTTGCCAGCCACAAATATGAGGGCCTCGAGGGAGTCAAATTCCTTCTGGTTCAGCCCCTGGACCGGGATCTGTCCCCGCGCGGCACAGTCCAGGTCGCCGCCGATGCCACCGCTCAAGCCGGTCCGGCCTGCCTGGTCTTCACTGTCGGTAGCCGAGAGGCAGCTCAGGCCATGCCAGAGCTTTTCGTTCCGGTGGACCTGGCGATTACCGGTATCGTGGACGACGTCCACAGGACGGCGTGACGTGTACCTCGCGAGAGTAGTTGGATCCGTCGTGGCAACGATCAAGGTCGATCACTTGGACGGCCGCAGACTCCTCCTCGTAGGCAAGCTCGACGCGGACGGGGCCGAGACCGACCAATACGACATCGCAGTAGACACCGTCAGCGCGGGCCCCTCCGATACTGTGCTTGTCCTCGATGAGGGAAACGGCGCTCGTCAGATTCTGGGACTGGACCCCGGCGCCATCCGGACCCTCATCGTGGGAATAGTGGACGACGTGATGGTGGAGGGCTAGGCGCCGCCGACCCGCTCGTAGAGCCAGCAGGTTCGCGGTTCAATCGGACTATTTGCTAGATCGTTCGATCAAACAATGCTCGGTCAAGTCACACGGAAGCTGCGGCTGCTACCAGATCCGCGAAATCAGGGCGTAGACTGGCGCCTCCCACAAGAGCACCGTCGATCTCAGGCATGGCCATGAACCCGGCGATACTGGACGATGTCACGCTTCCGCCGTACAGGACTCGGGCGCTCTGAGCCGCCGCTTCGTCGAAACGATCGACGATCGCACCTCGGACGGTCAGTCCAATCGTACGGTTGGCGTCTGCCGGCTTCGCCGCCTGCCCGCTACCGATGGCCCAGATCGGCTCATACGCGATCACACAGCGGGCCACCTGTTCTGAGGTCAGGCCCTCCAGCCCGCTCGCCACCTGGCCCCGGACAAACGCATCCGTTTCACCACGGGTGTGCCGCTCAGAGTCCTCACCAACGCATAGAATCGGGGTCAGGCCGTGCGCGAACGACGCCCGAATCTTCCGGTTGATCGCGTCCTCATTGTCAGCGCAGCCAGCCATGGCACGGCGTTCTGAGTGGCCCAGAATCACGTACTGGCAGAATTCAGCCAGCATCAGCGGTGAGATCTCCCCCGTGTGAGCACCCTGAGACTCCGGATGCATGTTCTGAGCACCCAGAGCGATTGGCGACGACCGCAGGACGTCAGCGAGGGCTGAGAGGACCGTAAAGGGCGGGCAAATGGCGATTTCGATCTGCTCGACGCGGCTGAGGGCCGGTTGAATACTCCGTACGAGCGCCAGCGCGTCATCGGCGCGGCCCAGATGCATCTTCCAGTTGGCGGCAATTAGGGGACGTCGCATGCGGACATGCTACGTGGGGGCTACAGGTGGAGCCAGACAACGGCGGAGCGACCCTCCAGGCTGGGTGCGCCCGCCCGGCGCGCGTGTAGAACCGAACGGACGTCCCGCCTGGGGCAAGCCTACCGGCTCAGAACGGCAGCCAGTAGCTCACCTTTACTGCGAGGAAGCTCCGCCCTGGAGAAGAGGCGCTGTCTCCGAGGTCACCAATCCCAGCGATCCCCGGGTCGGTGTTGAACACGAAATCGCTGCGGTCGAGCTGCCACACCAAGAACAGCGTGCTGCCGGGCTGCCACTCCCAGCGTGCCACTAGATTCGTCCGAAAGGACAGGATGTTGAAGTCCTCCCGATCGAAGCTGAACACGTCCGCGCCGTCCGTAACCGTCACGAGGTTCGGATCGCCGGCTGCGCCGGGTGTCTCGACGATCGTGGTGCCGTCAGTTCCGTATACCCTCAGGAACTTGCTGCGCGCTGCCTCGAGCTCGCCGAAGTCGGTGAAAGTAGCCGTCGAAGCGAACGGCTCTGCGTAGCCCTCGAGGCTGAAGGAACACATAGCGCTGCCCGAACGTCGCCGCCGTACCACCACCGAGCTCAGTCACGTACTGACGTGTGTTCACTCTGCGGCTGTAGCGCGGATCGAGCCTCACTTCCATGGACTCGGTGGGCTGGAACCTGACGCTGAAGTTGAAATTGTATCCCCATCCTCCGAGCTCGTCGTTTCGATACCCGGTGAACACGGTGAAACGTGTCTTCTTCCGAAAATCCGTTCCGATAAAGGCGTCGGCGTTCCAGGACGAGCCGGTGCCCATCGACGGACCGCCCCGCGTCCGGTTGTCGCTCTGAGCGGCCGGGAAGTACTCGAAGCTGAAGAACGTGCTCCAGAAGCTCTTGTACGTCATGTTAGCTTCCAGGTCCACGAAGCTGTACTGGCGATCCCAGCCGAAATTCCAACCAGCACCGAAGTACCCAGTGAGGTTGTAGTTGTGAAACAGCGAACCCGGATCATTCTCCTGGTAGCGGAGATACCCGAAGGCGTCGATGTCGTCGGCCGATGAGAGCCGACCCAGGTCGTTGATGGCAAAGCCAGGAGACTCGGCGGACAGGCTACCCGACCATAACCAGTGGTCGGCGCTGGCGCGTTCGAGCTCGATGCGAGCAGCGTACCCGGTCAGGCTCGTACGGGTCGGATCGAACGTCTTGTGATCTTGATCGGGTCGCTGATAGTAGTGAGCACTGAACTCTTGAGTCTGCCGAATCGCCGCCGTGTCGCCCTCCACCCGGACACCCCCCAGGTGGCCGCTGAGCACGTAGTCTCCGCCCTTGAAGCGAAGATTCCAGTCGGTCCCGCCAGAGATCGCGCGCTTGTGAAGCGTGGCGCCGAGTGGATCGACTACCGACTCGTCGATATCGCGCTCTGTGGCCGTGAGAATGATCCCGGCCGTGGATGAAGCCGCACCGAATTCCTGCTGCAGTCGCAGCACGCCGTAGCCCGCTCGGGGCTCGACGCGGGTACTGCCGAACTCCGAGCCTGGAGCCGCGCTGGCATCGAACGTCGTGGCGTTCTCCTCGTCCGTAACCGCGCCCAGGAAGCCTACCGACAGGCCCGAATTCAGCCTTCCCGTAAGTTTTGCTGAGCCTAGAATCGTCGTATTCCGCGGAAAATCGACGAAATCGCCGTCTGCGTCGCCGTGAGGCGGAGCCCCGATACGGCGCGAGAAGTAGTACCCCGGTCCGTTGCCGCGCAGGAGTCGATCCCCCTCGATGAAGAACGGCCGGCGTTCGCTGAAGAACACCGGGAAGGCGCTGAGGTTGACGACCGCCGGGTCTGCCTCGACCTGGCCGAAGTCCGGATTGATCGCCGCGTCCAGGGTCATGTTCGGGCCGATTCCAGCCTTGATATCCACGCCAGCGCGGCCACGCAGGTCACTCCCGTCCTCGAACGGATTGGCCGAGTCGAACAGCTCGCTGCTCGTAAATGCCGCGTTGGAAGCGAAGTACGGTACGACCTCGATGGGCCGGCGGGCGTTCAAGCCCTGAAGTCCGTTCATGTCGCCGAACCACGAAGACCAGCCAGACTCATCCTTGGGCACGGCGACCCAGAACAGATCCTCGTTCTTGTTGGGCAGGTACCGGTTGATGTTCATGCCCCAGCTGTCGACACCGGGACTGAACCGCATCTGGGAGAACGGAATCGCCATTTCGGCGGTCCAGCCCTGTTCGTCGATCGTCGCGGCCGCGCTCCAGACCGGATTGAAGGATCGGTCGCGGTTGAACTCGCTGTCGCTGGAAGCGAACCATTCAGAGCGGACCCCAGCCGCGGTCACCGCGAAGGTGTACGACGTGCGGCGATCCTGGAAGCCGTCGAACGAAATGATGAGGCGATCGGAGTTGCCGTCGTTGTCGCGGCGCGTCATCACGGCGCGAATGTTCGAAGGATCGTCGTCAAACATGCGAGCACCGACATAGAGGGTGCTGCCATCGTGTACAAAGGCGACCTCTGTGCGGACCGTAGGAGGGGCCCCTTCATCGGGCTCTTTCTGCATGAAGTCGTCAATGAAGGTAGCCGACTGCCAGATCTCGTCGTCCAGTTTTCCGTCTACGCTGACCGACTGATTGTCGGACAGGCGGCCGACCGTGGTCGACTTGGCGACGCAGTCGGTCAGGGTCCTCCGGCAGGCGGGACCGTTGTGAACTTCGGTAGGTCCGGCACTGGCAGTGGTCTGTGCGGCAGCACTGTCGGATTCGGTTTCCTGCGCCCAGGCGGACGGTACGGCGACTACCGCGAAAGTGAGAGAGAGCCCCACGACTCCGAGGGCTCCCATTGAACACTTGTTTGACGGGCTCAAGAATCTACACGCAGTTGATAGCAACCTCAGCCTCCCCCAGTCACGTTGTCCATCCCCATTAGACACTTTGGCGCCATCAAAGGTTGATCTGTCCGACTGTCCGTGTCCTGCCCTACTCGATCTGTCCGAGCGCCCAGGCGGCCACCTTGCGCACGCCGTTGTCCGAATCCGACGCCAGCAACGTGACGAGAGGCGGGATCGCCGTCGGGTCCTCGATTTGACCCAGCGCCCAAGCCGCGTTGAATCTCACGTCGCGGGCGTCGTCGGCCAAGGCACCGGCCAGTGGATCAACGGACGAGCGGCTTTCGATCTGGCCCAGAGCCCAGGCTGCGTTAGCGCGGACCGGAACGTCGGAATCTCTGAGCGCTCCCACCAGGTCTGTGATCGCCTCGGGCCGCTCGATCTTGCCGAGAGCCCAAGTCGCAGCGCGCCGCATTCGCACCTGATCCGACCGCAGCACGGTGCGAAGAGGCTCCACGGCATCGGCCCGTTCGCTGTAACCGAGTGCCATGACCGCGGCCTCCCGGGTCGAGAGATCGGCCGCCCCAAGCGCCTCTTGGAGCACTCCCAGCACGGACGGATGTCGGATTTCGCCTAATAGCCGGGCGGAAGTGCGGCGCTCGCAGGCGTCGGAACTGGATAGGCCCTCGCGAAGCGGCCCAATCGCGTCTTCTCCGTGCGGCCGGACCAGAGCCCAGTCGAGGACTCTCCGGCGGCTCTCCTGTTCACCTGGTGCGTGCAGCACCGGTGAGACTCCGCCGTGACCCCAGTAGTTATCGAGGCCCCGGAGCACGAAATCGCACGCCAGCGGGTCGGTTCCGCGCATAGCCGCGCGGAATGAGTTGGCCAGGCCAGCCTCCTGCTGGGCTGTGAGCGGCGCCCCCTCGGACGCAGCCGGGGACTCGCGCAACTCTTCGAGCGGTTCGGACACCTCGTTGGAGAGACTCGGTGGCGCGACCGCGAGCGCCCCCGCCAGTGCCGCGCCGGCCAGCAGCGCGGCTCCCACTCCAAGGCGTGCCACCCGCCGGTTCGCGGAGCTCATCAGCCGGACCCCGATGGCCGCGGCTGCGGACGCGGACGCGGCTGGGGTCTCGGTTTCGGTCGCGGGGCTGCATGCTTAGACCCGCTCCCGCCCCCGAGCGCAGCAGCAGCAGCAGCCCGGACCTGCGGATCTTCGTCTTGGAGCAGCTCGGCGATCGCTTCAATCGCGCCCTGAGTACCGACCTGGCCGAGAGCTCCGAGGGCTCCTCGGCGCACTGCGGCGTTCTCATCAGAGAGCAGACCGCGGAGAGCGGGCACAGTGGCCGGATCCTCGATCTGGCCCAGCGCCCATACGGCCTGCGAACGCACGTTCGAGTTGGAATCGCGCAGGGCGTCAACGAGACCCGCGGGAGCTCTGTCCGGCTCGATCTGTGCGGCTTCAGACTCGATCTGACCCAGCGCCCAGGCGGCTTGTTGGCGCACGTTGCCGTTCTCGTCGCCCAGAGCCTGGGTAAGACCCGGAACGGCGTCGGCGCTCTCGATCTGGCCCAGGGCCCATACGGCCTGGGCTCGAACGTGCGAGTTGGAATCGCTGAGGGCGCGGGCAAGCGGCTCGACAGCCCGCTCATCCTCAATCTGCCCGAGAGCCCACGTGGCCTGCTGCCTGACCTTGTCATTTGAATCAGACAGCGCCTGTACGAGTCCTTCCACCGCGTCGGGGTGCTCGATTTGGCCGAGCGCCCACGCTGCCTGTCGTCGCCAAGAGCCGCCTCGAGGCCGTCCACGGCTGAGGCGTCCTCGATCTGACCCAGCGCCCAGGCCGCTGTCCTGCGGACTTTGACGTCTCCGTCCGTTTCCAGCGCGGCACTTAAGGCCGGGACTCCGGCCGCATCCTCTATCTGACCCAGAGCCCAGGCTGCCATGCGCCGCACGTCGGCGTTGTCGTCGGTGCGAAGCGCCTTCGAGAGCGCAGCGACCGAGCGCGGATCCAGTTGGACCTCCTGGGAGCCGATCGTGACCGACTGCGCGACTGGCGCTTTCGCGACCACGCCCCTCACCCTCTCGGACTCAGCTATCTCCGGCTGCAAGACCGGCTCAGCGATCGGCGCAGCACGCGGCGCCTCTGCGAGCAGATCCGTTGGTGCTTGGGCGACGGGAGCATCCTGGGCGACCGGCCACTGGAGTGCATCTTCGGCCGGGGCCGGTGCTTCAGCAGCGACCTGTGCCGGAGCCGCCGCCGATACCGCGAGCGTCAGGCCGGCGCCAACGAGCACTGTGGTCATCAGGGCAATAACGCCGGGCCGTCCCCGGGCCAGACTGGGCGCCAGAATCGCGATCAGCCGGCCCTCGAACTGAGACCGCTGGGCCATGGACAGGGCCGCCGCCGGTACGGGTGCCGTCCCGACCCGGGAAACGAGACCGAGCAACAAGTCGGCGTATTCGGAGGGGCGCGCTCCGGTCTCGAGGACCCAGTCGTCCGCCGCGCGCTCACTCTCCGATCGTAGCCGATTCAGAGCCAACCAGACCAGCGGATTGAACCACTGAATCGCTGAGACCAGCCGACCCACGGCCAGCATCGCTACGTCTCCGCGACGCGCGTGAGCCAGCTCATGTTGCAGAACGAGGCGGAGTTGATCTGCTGACCACGACGTGGCATCCGAAGGCAACAGCACCACAGGCCTCCAGACCCCCCATATCATGGGAATCTTGGCGGAAGGGCTGTGCATCACCCGCACGATGCGCCTCAGTCCAAGCTGGCGCTGAAGCCGGTCAATTTCCGTACGCAACGCGGGTTCGTCGATTTCGTCAGACTCACGGAGCCAGCTCCGAAGACGCGCCGCCCCGACCACGTATCGAATCAGGAGTGCGGCCGCGACGAGAAGCCACACCCATAGGGCAACCGTAGCG
>JAZDDE010000115.1:0-2584 GCA_036679495.1 Gemmatimonadota bacterium
GTGCCTCGGTAGTGCACGCTCACTGTGTCGGTCGCCGCAGGCTTGGCGCCGTCTGCTGCGGTCACAACCTCGTACTGCAATCCGCTGGCGGTCGTGGTGACGCCCTCGCGGGCGCCGTTCGACACCAAGAAGTCCGCGGCCTCGGTTTCGTTGACGCCCGTCTGCTCCACTGCGTGCGCCTGTTGACGCGCCATCATGTCTTTCTGCAACTGCTGGAGCGCGGCCATCATCTCCTCCTCGCTGAACCTTGCGTCAGTGCCGGCGATCGCGTCCTTCAACCCCTGGACGAGGCTGTCCTGATCGACGTCGACGTCCTGCTGGACGAAGCCCTGCCCGGTCTGCCATCCAATGGAGTAGCTAGTTGTCTCGTTCATTCCCGTCGTTCCAGCCGTCTCCTCGGCGCCTCCTTCTCCTGACTCGTCCGACATTCCGGCGCTGCAAGCCGTGGCGAGAGCCAGGACAAGTGGTATACAAAGCAGCTGTAGTTTCTTCAAGAGGTGCCTCCAGATTTCCATCGATAAAGTCTCTCGTGCGAGTTCGAAAGCGGATGGTAGCCGCGCTCATGGGCGGTTGCAAGCAGCGGACTCCGCACCGGACCGCTGTTTCGGGCGCTTCAGCGCACCATGAAGACACCTGGGTTC
The DNA here is from genome assembly GCA_036679495.1 of Gemmatimonadota bacterium. GTDB lineage: Bacteria > Gemmatimonadota > Gemmatimonadetes > Palauibacterales > Palauibacteraceae > JAZDDE01. The sequence continues at coordinate 642 of JAZDDE010000115.1, forward strand.
GAGCCCCTCTCCGGCTACGAAGAGTACTCGCCCGCCGAGATGCTCAAACGGGCTCGACGGTTCCGCGACGAACTGAGGCGCCGCCGCAGCGTGCGTCACTTCTCGGATCGCGAGGTCGCACGCGAGGTCGTTGAATTCTGCCTGGAGGCGGCGGCCTCCGCACCGAGCGGAGCCAATCGCCAGCCGTGGTACTTCTCGGTTGTCTCGGATCCGGCCCTCAAGTCGACGATCCGCCACGCGGCCGAGGAGGAAGAGAAGACCTTCTACCGCGAGCGGGCGCCGAAGGACTGGCTGGAGGCCCTGGCTCCGCTCGGCACCGACGAACACAAGCCCTTCCTCGAGACGGCTCCCTACCTCATCGTCATCTTCGCTCAGCTGCACGGAATCAACGGTGAGGGCGAGAAGTTCAAGCATTACTACGTCAACGAATCCGTCGGCATAGCCACCGGCATGCTCATTACCGCTTTGCATCACGCGGGCCTCGTTACCCTGACCCACACTCCGGCTCCGATGCGCTTCCTCAACGACATTCTCGGGCGGCCATCGCACGAGCGGCCCTACCTCATCCTCGTCACCGGCTACCCGGCTGATGACGCCACCGTGCCCGAGATCGAGAAAAAACCTCTCTCCGAAGTCTCGCGCTTCGTCGAGTGACTTTTTCCGGCGAGAAGCCTCTAAAACACTGGCCAAAACACTGGCTTCGCCCGGAATCGCGTGTTAGCATCTTCACGGTTCAATTCAAGAGGGTTAAGGAACCAAGCCTCTCGAAAGAGAAGTCGGTAGAGCCGCACATCCATCATCGGGGCTAAGCCACTCGCCGCCCCACCAGCCACTCTGGGGAAGGAGTCTGAATGAACAAGAAGGAACTAGCTGAGAAGCTCGCCAAGAAGTGCGATCTTTCCAAGGCCAAAGCGCAGGAGATCGTCTCGACGATCTTCGACACAAAGCCTGGACACGGCATCATCGGCGTCGAGCTCGACGCGGGTCGCGACGTGCAGATTCTCGGCTTCGGCACGTTCGGCACCAAGCACCGCAAGGCTCGCACTGGCCGCAACCCGGCCACCGGCGCGACGATCACCATCGCCGCCAAGGAGTACCCGTACTTCAAGGCCGGCAAGGGCCTCAAGGACCGGGTCGCAGAGTAGGCAGGCTTCTTTTCCAAGCTAGCTAAAAGGCCCCGCTTTCGGCGGGGCCTTTTCTTTTGCGTTGGGCGGCCTTTGTTGCGTTGGGCGTGAGGCACGGCAGAATCTGCCCCCAGGTACCGATCAACCAAAGATCAGCTCGAAGAACCTCGGGAGGAGCGCCTCGCTTGCGGAACTGTCGCTGAATCGCGATTCGATCTCCTTTCGATCCGCCGCGTCTAGGTGCCCCTCGTAGTTGTCTGCGTAAACTCTGAAGCGGCGGAGGTTGGTCGCGGCATCGAGTTCGGGGTGAAACTGGGTAGCCCACACCGGCCGGTCGATGTACCTGAAGGCCTGCAGCGGACAAAGCTCGCTGCTCGCCAGGTGAATTGCGCCTTCGGGCAGCCGGATCGCCCTATCCTTGCGTCCCAATTGAGCGCGGAAGCTTGCTGGCAGAACGCTAAAGAGCTCGTCGGCCTCGCCCTCCCGGGTCAGCTCCACCGTGTAGGTCCCCAGTTCCATCCGGTCTGGATCGTGAATGATCTCGCCACCCAGAGCCGCGGTCAACATCTGGAATCCAAAGCAAGAGCCGAAGATCGGCGTCGGCCCATCGACGACTGCCCGCAGCAGATCAAACAGGCTTTCCTGCCGCGGGAAGAGCCCATCCGAGATGTAGAAGTCGCCGCTACCACCAACGAGGATCGCATCGTGGGAATGCAGGTGCGACAACGTGGGCACGCTCTCGACGAGATTGTGCCCCGCCATCTGGCTCTCACTCACTCCCAGACGCTGCGCGAAGAGACGGCGCTCGGCCGCGCGCTC
>JAZDDE010000116.1:0-6862 GCA_036679495.1 Gemmatimonadota bacterium
CCCTGTCCTGCAGACGAAGAAAAGTAGCGATCCCGTCCTTGAGCGCTTGGCTTTCTGAAAGAGGTGCGTAGTTCACGCCTTGATCGAGACAGAGGTGGTACCCATTCGTCGGACAGTTTAGCGGCAGATTTAAGGTGGAATCCGGTTTCATAGGTTAGGCCGCTTTTGGCTGCGGAGAGGCGGGGCGAAGCCCCGCACTCGGAGCAGCCCTTGAGAAAGAAGGGACAGGCACCTATTTCCTCGGCACCTACTTCCGCTACCCCGAGGGAACGGAACGCCCAACCACCCGATAAAAGTCCGTCACTTCTTGCGTCGACGTGATCTCTTCGCTGACGACCCACGTATCGATCTCGTTCCAATCGATGTCTTCGGACTTGTAAGTTGCGACCAGAATGGCCTGATCGAAAGACTGCGTCTCATGCCAGACCGCGGCGGCGATCAGTCGATCCATGACCGAATGCGTGGGCGTAATGATGCGGATCTTGCCCGCTGGCGTCGGAAGGGTTGCGCATTGCGACACGTCTACGTAGTAGCCACCGAACGCTAGGGGTGCCGGTGGAAACTCCAGGTACCATTTCGTGTCTGGGTGTTCGAACACTGACAGTCGAGGCCTTCCCGTGTGGACGAACCCTAAGGGCTCGAGAATCGGAGCGAGATCTTCGCGCAGGGCGGTGGTCACGAAATCGAGGTCCGCTGACTGATACCGATTCTCTGTGTAGGCAGACACGGCGCCTCCTCCGGAGAGTGTCGCGACTACGCCGGCGGCCTCGAGCGCCTCGGAAACAAGGGCAGCGAGTTCGATCATGGATGTCTCTTTCGTGATGCGGGGCATGCCGGGGGCGGTTCTATCGCTTTCCGAAGCGCCGCGGCCGACGGCGTTCGCGGTAGTACTTCTGGACCGTCGATTCAGGTAGCCACTCGAGTGCAGAGCGAAGAAAGGTCCGGAGCGCATCCGCCACGGGGCTCCGAGTGAAGTAGAAGACCCGAGCGGAGCCTTCCTTGCGGCTGACGAGAAGGCCTAGCTCCTCGAACTTGCGGAGTTGGCTCTGAGCCTGATTCAGGGACATTTCCGAGATCCTGGCGATCTCGGAGGCATAGCTCTGGCCGTAGGCCTCGAGGAGCATGAGAACTCGGTAGGCTGAGCGGCTCCCGAACAGGCCGATCAAGGGAGCCTCAGAGATTGCCGGTTGCTTCGTCATGTCATCCTCGAGCCGATGGTGAGTGCTACCTTGAGTTTGGGTGGTTCCACTCAAGAATAGGGTATGTCTACCCAATGTCTGGGTAGACTAGCACATGGCATGGCTATTCTGGGTGCGGGCAAGCATCTGAGGTGGGCATCTGAAGTGTCAGGGGGGTATTGAGCGGTTGTTCGGCGGCGAGTCTTGTCGCTCGGCTACCAGTATTCGCCTTGGCGCCGCAGTGGGCACCTCGGCGAACACGCAACCAGTCCCAGCCATTTCAGTGAGGGGCGAATACCGGGTGGGGGCGCGACGTATGTAAGGGCTGGAACGGTTTCCCGAGTGCGGCATGGCAGGCGGCATCCTTCACGATGCGCTGCCCATTGACGCACTCGGACAGACTCACTCGACATCACCCTCGGGGCTGAGCCACTGGGGTTACCATGGGAGCAACGAATGAAACTCTACGAAGAAGTCATGCTGCTCGCGTTGCGCGACGAAGAAGGCACGACCGCTAGCGGGGCGTGGCAGCAGCAAGCCGTGGCTGGCGCGATTCTCGCGGAACTGTTGCTCGAGGGCCGTCTACGCGTGGAAGGCTCCGGCAAGAAGAAGTACATCGAACTCACCAGCACGGCGCCCACCGGGGACACCCTCTCGGATGCGGCCCTCGACAGAATCTCCGGGGCGAAGCGGCGAGCGACCGCCCAGACCTGGGTCGCACGCATAGCGGGTACCAAGAACCTCACCCACGGCGCTGTGGAAGGGCTTTGCCAAGCAGGCATCCTGCGCGCCGACGTAGACAAAGTTCTGTTCTTCTTCAAGCGCAAGATCTATCCGGAGATCAACCCCGAACCTGAGCGCCGGTTGCTGGAACGGTTGCGCGAAGCGGTGTTCGAGGACGCCTCCAACGTCGACGCTCGCACCGTGGTGTTGGTCTCACTCGCTAACGGCACGGGCCTGCTGGCCGCGAACTTCGACAGGAAGGAACTCGAGGCGCGCAAGAAACGGATCGAGAGGGTGGCCAACGGAGAGGTGATGGGAGCGGCTGCCAAAGAAGCGGTGGACGCGGCTCAAGCGGCGGTGATGGTCGCGGCGATGATTCCAGCGATCACGGCGGCGGTCACTTAGTTCCCGGGAACCGACGGCTTCGCAAGCCATCGGCTCGAGCTGGATTCGTCCATCAACCTCACGAACCTCGAGAGCCTGTCGAGCGGCGAACTCATCCCCGCTACACTCAGCCGACTCTGGATGAACATGGCTGACCCGACGGAATCGAGCAGGCCTTCCGGGCGCTGCGGCAACTGCGGCGAGGCGGCGGGCTCGCGTTTCTGCCCGAACTGTGGAGAAGGCCCGCGCGATGACTAGCGGGGCTAACGGGTGGCTTGGCTTGTCCGGGTGCCAGGGACTTCTCGCGCCCGGATAGAGCTGCGAGCCAACCGTCCATCGTCTCGTGGTAGCCCTCGGCGAAGGGCGGGCGTTCAGCATCGGCGCCGTGGTGACCGAGCCGAATGCCATGACCGGCTTCGGGAAAGAGCTTGATGGTGAAGTTCTCGTTGCCCGCTTTCTCGAGGCTCTCGCGCCAGCGCTCGACCGAGAGGGCGGTGGGGGTTTGGGTATCCCGCTCACCGAAGAGGAGCAGGATCGGGAAGGTCATCTCTTCCATCAGCGGCCGCGGGTCCCAGGTGGCGACCCAACTCCAAACCAGCCGCCCCTGCTCGTTCGAAGGCAGGATTCGGTCGAGCCGCGCGTGGGGCAACCAGGCCGAGCCGGCAGCGGCTTCGAGGCCGGCGGCGAGGTCTTGCCTTCCTTCGCCGGTCGCCATGAAGCCGAAGTACTTCTCGATCATAGCCATTCCGGCGGCCTGGTCCTTGGCTGAGAGGCCCGCCTGCTCGAAGGCGGTTCGATAGGAGAAGATCTCGGATTCGTAGGGACTGGCGCCACCGCCGGAGATGATCACCATGAACGCGACGTCGGCGGTAAACTTGGTCGCCTGGGTCGCGACCCATCCGGCCTGGCTCACGCCCCAGAATCCGATGCGCTCGGGGTCGATGTCGGCCCGCTTTTCGAGCCAGTCCATCGCCGCGACGGCATCGCGTGCCAGATCCGCCAGCGAAGCGGACAGCCACGACCCGCTCGAGCCTCCGGTGCCGCGTTTGTCGTAGGCGAGACTGGCGAAGCCGAGGTCGGCGTATCGCTCGGAGTAGGACGCGGCACTAGCACGCGTCATCGGGCCTGATCCATGGAGAAAGACGATCGCCGGGTGGGGTCCCTCGGTGCTCGGTACCACCAGGGAGCCGGCGAGGGTGACGTCACCATTGTGGAACTCCACTTCGGTGGTGGCGAACCGCGCGGTCAGCGCCGCTTCCTTCTCAGCCGAAGCGACTTGGCCGGGGTTCGCTAGCAGCAGCACCAGGCAGAGTCGCGAGATCGAGTGATGGTATTGCAAGGTACCCCTCCCCAGTCGAGCGACCAGATCTGCCGCGCGTGAGCTGCTTTGTCCCTTGGCCGGGAGTCTAGCAAGGGCTCCGGCTTCCTCTTTGGGGCCCACGCCTCGCTCTCCCTCGACGCTGAACGTGAAACGCTCCGGGGTGACCCAGATCATGTCCGCCATCGGTCCGTTGACGTTGAGAGCCGATGGCGAACTGGTAACGGCCAGGGACGACTACGTGATCTGAGGCTCCCGCTCGCCGCGGAGATAGCGGATGACGTCGGCAACGTCGATGAGGAGAGACAGGCTGACCAGGACGGTCGTGCCGAGGAGCCAGTACCTGAAGAGACTGCCCGCGGGCGCGGCGTCGAGTCGAGTCCAGAGCCAGTACGCCATCGGGATCCAGAGGATGTGACCGACTCCGAGTAGGCGAACGAATCCCTTGGCGGAGAAGATCACCATCTGGGCGGTCGCGCCGAAGAGCATGGTGGCGAGGACGACCTTGCCCTCCAAAGTCCCAAGGTAGAAGAGCGGGACAATCATGTTGACCGTCACCAAGAGCATGACCCACGCAAGCCAGGGCTTTGGCAGTCTCAGCACAGCGCGGACGAATCCGATCATCGCCTTCATCGAGTGGCCCTCCTCGTACAAGTATTTTGGCACGGCGGCTCGAGGTGTCCAGGGAGCGGGGCCGAGGGTTACGTCGCGCCGAGAAGAATCCTCCTGGCACAGGTAGCATTGGCTGAGAGAGAATCTCGGCCGTCGCGTCGAACACCTGCCTTCCGAGAACAACCGACCTGAGAGTTGGAGACAGAATGGACACCGAGAGCGCGTCGCCCGTCACCGCTTGCAGTACGTCGCCGGACACCGTCCTGAGTCAGTTTCGCACCGTCCGTGCGCAGACCGAGGTCTTGTGCGAGCCGCTGGTGATCGAGGATCAGGTCATTCAGTCGATGCCCGACGCCAGCCCGACGAAATGGCACCTGGCGCATAGCACCTGGTTCTTTGAGACCCTGATTCTGACGCCCCACTTGAAGGGCTACCGCACGCCGGACGAGAGGTACGCATACCTCTTCAACTCGTACTACAACTCTCTCGGCAGACAATTCCTGCGCGCCAAGCGCGGGGATCTGTCCAGGCCGACAGTGGCCGAGGTCGGGGTCTACCGCCGTCACGTCGACGAGGCCGTCGGTGAGCTTCTGGCCGGCGCCGACGCCGGGCTCCTGGCGACCCTCGAGCCGATCCTCGAGCTGGGCCTCAACCACGAGCAGCAGCACCAGGAGCTCATTCTCACCGACATCAAGCACATGCTGGCGGGCAACCCACTACATCCGATCTACCGTGGGCAGGAACCCACCGCCACACCGCCGGCTCGCCAACTGGATTGGCTCTCCTTCCCCGAGGACCTCCGCCATATCGGTCATCCGGGTACCGCAGGCTTCGCCTACGACAACGAGGGCCCGCGGCACCGGATCTTCGTCGAGGCTTTTCGCGTCGCTTCACGACCCGTGACGTGCGGCGAGTACCTCGAGTTCATTGCCGACGGTGGTTACTCGCGGCCCGAGCTGTGGCTGTCGGACGGCTGGAGCACTGTTGGCGCCGAGGGTTGGGAGGCGCCGCTCTACTGGTGGCGCGAAGGGCGGAGCTGGCACCAGTTCACCCTGTCGGGCGAGCGCGAGGTCACGCCCGAGGAGCCCGTGTGTCACGTCAGTCAGTACGAAGCCGACGCCTACGCCCGCTGGGCCGGAGCGCGGCTACCCACCGAGGCCGAGTGGGAAGTGGCGGCCGACGCGGTTCTCGGTGCGCAGTCTGCCGGTGGCGGCGCAGACCCGGCGGCCAACCTGGTGGAGGAGGGTCGGTACCATCCACGACCGCTCGCCGCCGAAGGCAAAGGGCAGTTCTTGGGCGATGTCTGGGAGTGGACTCGCAGCGCCTATTCGGCCTACCCGGGTTACCAGCCTCCCGCCGGCGCACTCGGGGAGTACAACTCCAAGTTCATGTCGAACCAGGTAGTGCTTCGCGGCGGTTCGTGCGCCACGCCACGGTCCCATATCCGGACGACCTACCGGAACTTCTTTCCGCCGGAGAAGCGGTGGCAGTTTTCGGGCATTCGGCTCGCGGCCGATGGAGCGGCTTGAGATGGGACCGACCGTCCAGACTCTCGACCGGGCGCCGCGGGTCGAGACCTTTCGCCAGGACGTCCTGGCCGGCCTCGAGCGCCAGCCCAAGGAACTGCCGTGCAAGTATTTCTACGACGCGCGGGGCTCGCACCTCTTCGAGCAGATCTGCGAACTCGAGGAGTACTACCCAACGCGCACCGAGCTGTCGATCATGGACCGCTCGGTCGAGGCCATGGCCGAGTCCCTGGGACCTCGCTGTCTGGTGGTCGAGTTCGGGAGCGGCACCGGCCGCAAGACCGAGCAGCTGTTGGCGGCGCTCGAGGAGCCCTTGGTCTACGTCCCGGTCGATATTTCGGTCACCCCGCTCGAGCAGTCAGCGGCACGCCTGACCGGTCGTTTCCCCAGCCTCGACGTGTTGCCGGTGTGCGCCGACTACACCCAGGATTGGGAGTTGCCGGAAGCGCCGACCACCGTGGCACGGCGGGTGGTCTTCTTCCCTGGCTCGACCATCGGCAACTTCGATCGGCAGTACGCCGTGGCGTTCTTGCGCCGAGTGAGAGAACTCGTCGGTTCCGGCGGAGCTCTCCTGATCGGCGTTGACCTCAAGAAGGATGTCGCGCTGCTCGAGCGCGCCTACAACGACTCGCAGGGAGTGACCGCTGCTTTCAATCTCAACCTGCTACGCCGCATCAATCGGGAGCTCGATGGGGACTTCGATCTGCGCGCCTTCCGGCACCGAGCGGTCTACAACGAGACCGAAGGTCGCGTCGAGATGTACCTCGTGAGCCTGCTCGAGCAAACGGTGAGGGTCTCTGGGGCGGAGGTGTCTTTCAGCCAGGGTGAGGCGATCTACACCGAGCACTCCTACAAGTACGACTTGACGGAGTTCGATGAGATGGCGGTCCATGCCGGGTTCCAGGTCGAGCGGACCTGGATCGATCCGGAGAAGCTCTTCAGCGTCCAGCTGCTGACTGCTACGGCACCAGCCTGGCAGTAACCCACGTAGGGGCTCGAGCCCGGCTTTGCTACGCTCCTTGCATGGCACCTGCTTCGGTTGCGGCCCTCCCCGAGGCCTTCGTCGATTCTCTCGAGGCACTCCTCGGCGAGCGGTTCACGCGCTCGGAGTCGGTGCTCGA
>JAZDDE010000117.1:0-4134 GCA_036679495.1 Gemmatimonadota bacterium
GGAAGCGTATGTATCCGGCAGGGCGAGGGCCGTGGACCGATCGATCCATGTTCGTCCCGAGGGTCGCACCATGGGCGCGCAAGATGTCGGCGGCGGCGGTCGGGACTGCTTCCGGGGACTCGTCCACGCACCCTGCCATCAAGCAAAAAACCGTCAGGATGAGGACTACATATCTCATCTTCATTAGTTAAGATTCCTCAGACTTATCACGAGGCCGCATATCTCTTAAGGTTCTATGTGACATCCGTGAAAGAAATCCTTTCATCTACCTCGTCGCGCCGCCGGATGTCATATAGAACTGTGTTGAACGAAACCGCCGTCCCGACAGCTATCGGGTGGCCGGAGGCACAGGCGGTCTCTGTGAGCCGTCCGGGTCGGCTCGGGGAGTGGTCGTGGCACGGCCCTTGCACTTGGTGGAAAGTATCCCCGAGCCACGGCCACGCGGTGGCGGTTCCAGCGGGTCTTCAGGGGGGCGAACAGGGCCAAATGAGTACTCCCGGGACTCGCAGAGCGCCTCGGCGCCCGGAGCCGTGCTCGAAATTGTCGCTCGGCGATGTATTCTAGCAGAAGACGGCCGAAATCGGGTAGAGGAATCCCTAGCGCCGCGAGATCGGCCCTGGAAGCAGACGTCAACTGGGGGCGAGACGGCGATCCCCGCCTACGGCGGAGCCCGGCTGGCCGGCTCCGGAGCCTCGGATCGGCAAGGCTGCCGGACCAGACGCTCGACGTAGAAGAGCCGGCCTTGCTTGCACGCCGGGCAGCGCGTCGGGTCGAGGCCGGTGAGCCGGTGCAGCTGCTCCTCCCAGGGCTGGGTCCCTTCTTGGCCGTCGGCGGCGGCTTTGGCGTCGGGCTGTGGGAGCGAGACGCCCAGGAGCACCCGGCAGCGCTCCAGGTTGGCCGCGCGGTAGCGGTTGGCGAACAGGCCGTAGTAGCGTATGCGGTGGAAGCCAGGCGGGAGCACGTGCATCAGGTAGCGCCGGAGGAACTCGTGCGCGTCGAGGCGGGTGTCCTTCCAGGCTGCGCCGTCGGCGTAGTCCTTGTAGCGGAAGTGGACGCGATCGTCCTCGAGGCCGAGCAAGCGGTCGTTGGAGATAGCCACGCGGTAGGTGTATCGGGCGAGATAGGCGAGCCCCTGCTCCTTGCCGCCAAAGGGCTTCTTGGCGTAGGTGACCCACTCCCTTTCGCGGAGCTCTGTTCGCCAGTCGCGGTAGCGCGCCGGTTCGCGCTGCGGGTCGATCTGAGCCGGGAAGTCGAGCTGCCCGCCCTCGACGGCCTGGTCGAGGGCGTGGTGGAACCTGTTGCGCATCCTGCGGCTGAGGACCCGCACGGGGAGGAAGAAATCCTCCCGGGAGCAGATCCAGCGATCGCCTTCGGGCGAAAGCCCGCCTCCCGGGACGATCACGTGGAGGTGGGGATGGAGCTGCAACAGCTGGCCCCAGGTGTGGAGCACGGCGAGGAAGCCGATCTTGGCTCCGAGGTGTTTGGGATCGGCGGCGATCTCGAGGAGAGTGTCGGCGACGACGCGGAAGAGCATCTTGTAGAGCTCGGTCTCGTTTCGTCGCACGAGCGGATTGAGGAGGGGATCCGGGAGTGTGAAGACGAGGTGGAAGTAGGTGAGGGGGAGAAGCTCGTCGACTCTCTTCTCGAGCCATCGTCTCTTGTCGAGGAACTGACACTTGGGGCAGTGGCGGTTACGACAGGAGTTGAACCTCTCGGTGAGGATGCCGCATTGCTCGCAGGCATAGAGATGCCCGCCGAGCTCTGCGGTTCGGCACTTAATGATGGCCCGCATCACGCGCTCTTGCTGCGGGGTCAGCCCCCGCTGCCGGCGATAGGTTTCGCCGTAAGCGCGACAGATGTCAGCCACCTCGATGGAAGCGGCGCCCACGTCTTGGCCTCGGTCAGAGACCGAGTTGATCCAAGGGGCTCACGATTTTGTCGATGCCCTCGGCGGTGACCTTGAGATAGACCATGGTGGTCTTGATCGAGCTGTGGCCGAGCAGCTTCTGGATGTAGGGGAGCGGCGTTCCACTTTCGAGTAAGTGGGTCGCAAAGCTATGGCGCAAAACGTGCGGTGTCACTGCCTGCTGAATACCGGCCGCCCGGCCGGCATTGCGTATCACCCTCTGAATCGTGGCTCTGTGCATCGGCTTGGCGGGATTCTTTCCTGGAAACAACCACTGCTTCGGCCGCTTGATGCTCCAATAGTTTCGAAGGTTGTCGAGGAGTGTGTGCGAGAGCATGACCTCTCGGTCTTTGTTGCCTTTGCCTTCTCGGACAACAATGCGCATACGACGGCTGTCGATGTCGCTTGGTTTGAGGTGGGTCGCCTCGCTGACTCGTAGTCCGGAGGAGTAGAGGAGCATGGTGAACGTGCGGTGTTTGGGGTCTGGGATCTGCCGGATCACGTCCCGGACGTGGCTTCTGGCGAGGGTTCGCGGGATTTTCTTCGGCCGCTTGTGGATCGGAAGCCTGTCAAGATCTTCCGGGCGTCGCAAGGCGTGCTTGAAGAGGAACACGAAGCTTCCCCGCGCCTGATTTATGGTCGAAGGGAGGCGTCCGAGTTTCTTGAGATGGAGCAGGTAAGCGCGCACGGTCTCGACCTTGAGGTCTTTGAGCGGCTGCGGATGACGCTTCTGGAAGCGGTGAAGCACTCCAAGATAGTTCTTGGTGGTCTCCGGGCTGTGTCCGCGAAGGTCCAATTCTTCCTTCATACGATCGAGCATGGGGTCGTTCATGACGATACCTCCTGAAACGGTGGGCTTCATTACCCACCGCCGAGTATATCGCCTCTTCTTCTTGCGGCGCGCGGCGTGGCTTAGGGCCTGGCGAGGGAGTCCGCGACCGGGGGCCACGCCGTTGGCGCGGCGCGGCGAAGCCGCGTCAGCCTCCGCGCGCCTCTTCCTCCGAATCTTCTCCGCATCTTTTTCGGAAGGAGTTGCTAAAAGAGTTGAAATCAGCTAGAGTAATGGAAAGCGAGGGCGGAGGAGTTGGCAAGAAATATGATAGAAAGACTCTTAATTACCGCGCAGCGGTTTAGTTCAACATGGTAATATGGACGCGTAGCGCACCAAAGGACGCGCCAAATTCGTCCTTCCACCAGGCCTTTCGCGCCGTCCGTTTCCCGTAAGATCTTTCTGGTCAAGGTCTTACCACGACCTCCGGGCGATTCGGAGCGCGGCGAAGGACGCAAACTAGCCACCCATAGCGTCCGTTGCCCCCTTCGCGGCCTTTTTCCGGGTGAAAGGACGCATTCTATTCGTCGTAGCACCCCATGTTCCGTGAGCATTCCGCGCTTCAAGTCCCGTCTTCTGAGAGATTTACAGCCTGGTCCTCGCGATTCCTGGCCGACAAAGGACGCGCTGAGTTCGTCGTAGCGCCCCGCCCGGGGTCCCAAATCCCTCTTCCCGGGTGAAAGGACGCATTCTATTCGTCGTAGCACCCCATGCTCCGTGAGCATTCCGCGCTTCAAGTCCCGTCTTCTGAGAGATTTACAGCCTGGTCCTCGCGATTCCTGGCCGCTGTCCAGCGAGCAAAGGGAGTCCACTTGGCGTCGTAGGTCGGATCCGGCCCTGTTGGTGGCGACGGCCCGCCGCGACTCTTGAGTCGCCCTGAGGTTACACGAAGCGAGGGCCGAAAGCCAGTCTTCTGGCGAAATTTCTTACGTGAAACTTGCTTCTTCAAGGACGAGTTGCGTAAGTCATGTCGTCAGAACTCATCACAGCGAGCTTCCATAACGTCAGTCGTCAAGTCGGCCCCGACCTGAGGATCCGGACGCCGTCCAGGCTGAGATCGCCAGGAGATCTGTGACTGGCTCCGCGAGCCGACGAGGGAGAAAAACCTGCGCTGTCGGCCCGAATCCGCTGTCCGAAGCTTCAGGGTCCAACGGACTCGCCAGGGTCAGGACTACGTCCCGATGCTTCGAGTCAAAGTGCACTGGCTGAAGCTCTTCGGTTTCACGAGAGTTGCCCCATGAAGATTGAGGCCAGCCCCTGACAACTCGTAATCCAGACCCGTGACCTTCCTCACAGCCGATCCGCCGGGCTCCGCACCGCTCCCGGTCATGCAGTCGCATCCCTGTACCGTAGATCATCGTGATCATGAGCAGAGGACGGCCGCTGAGCTTCGCCCGGA
>JAZDDE010000118.1:0-6332 GCA_036679495.1 Gemmatimonadota bacterium
GAGCGACCAGGCAAGCATCAGAGGCGCGAACACGAGAGCCATCACGTTCTCCGCAATACCAAACTGACCGTGCAGTAGCTCGGTGACCGTGTAAATCAACTCTACAACCCAACTCCACATGGACACGATCAGCGCACCTTTCTGCTCGATGTAGATTGCTCCATAAAAGCGTGCCAACCCGAGCATGAGAAACAAGACGCCAACAAGCCTCGGGTACGTGTTGTCGACACTTTCCACGTTGAATTGGGGCAGGACCGATACCAGTAGCTCGGGTTTGGCCTGAGAAACAACGAACATCAATACATCTACTGCCGCAAAGAAGATCAGAGCGTACTTGAGGTACCTCATGGTCCTTCTCCCTTCCTAGCGGGTTAGCGTTCGGCTGGTGTTGGCTGTCCGGCACGAGCTCAGTGGTAACCAGCACGAGACATGGGACAGCTCTGCGAAGGGCTCGCCACCACCTTCAATCAGCCAACCCCATCTTTTCCAGAAAAACCGGCCAGCGGGGGTCGTCGTAGAGGCTAACGAGCGACCGAGTGACCTTCAACGAAGGGAGTCCCGGATCGCGGTGGGAGTACGCGCGTTCGAGCCACTCGAAGGCGGCGTCCGGCTCACCCCGCGCGGCGTGGATCGAGGCAACCTGATAGGCCGCATCGTCCCCGTACTCCGCCTTGATTTGCGCCAGTTCGGCGTCTGCCTCCTCCCAACGCTCCAAGGCGGGATACACCATCGCCAGACCGAACGAACGCCAGAAGGATGAGGTCTCTTGCTCCATCTCCTCGAGCGCCGCCTGAGGACGCGATTGATCGAGTTCTAGGAAACCGAGACCCATATGGGCTCGCGGGCTCCCGGGCTGGAGCTCCAATACTTTGCGGCCAGATGCCTGAGCTTCTTGCCAGTGTCCCGCTCGAGCCAGGCGCGCTCCCAGTCTGGAATACGCGAAGCGGTTCAGCGGATCGAGTTCTACTGCGCGTAGGTTGAGGGCGAGCGCTTGATCCTGGTGCCCGAGTTTCGAAGACAGCTCCGACAAGGCGACCAACACGTCCGCGTTCCCTGGGGCCAGAGCAAGTGCCTTTTCAAACGCCCGCTCGGCTCCCCTCCAATCCCAGTCCCTAGTCATCTTGACGTATCCCAGCGCGAGCCAGCCCTGGGCCAGGTTCTCATCCAGCTCGATGGCCCGGTTCGCCGCCTCCCGAGCCAATCGGTGGCCCTCTTCCATCGGGACCCACGCCTGGCCAGCCTGGACATATCGAACTCCGGCCAAATCAGCCCAGGCTTGGGCGTAGGCCGGATCGAGCGCCAACGCTTGCTCCAAGTACCCGACCGCCTTCTCCAGGTCGTTCTCGATGAAGCGCCTCGCCAGGTGTTGGCCCTGCAATAAGAGGTTGTGAGCCTCGATGCTCGGGCTTTCTCTCGGGGCGACTGCGGACGCATTGCCCAATAGCGTCACCTGAAGCGCCGCAGCAACTGAGGCGGCGATATCGTCTTGCACCGCGAAGATGTCCTCGAGCGTTCGATCGTAGGTTTCGGACCAGAGATGGAAACCGTCTGCGGCATTGACCAGCTGCGCGGTGATGCGCACGCGCTCGCCCGCTTTGCGGACGCTCCCCTCGAGAATCGAACCGACGCCCAGTTTTTCTCCGATCACTCGGAGATCCTCGGTGCGGCCTTTGAAGTGGAATGACGACGTGCGGCCCGTCACCTTGAGGTCCTCAATTTGAGCCAGGACGTTGAGAAGCTCCTCCGAGAGGCCGTCGGCGAAATACTCCTGATCCTTCGCCGGGCTCATGTCGATAAAGGGCAACACTGCGATCGAGTGGGAGCTGGGCTTGGCCGGAGCTGGCGACTCGCCGCCGGGCTCTTCGCGGGTGCCCGTTCGCCCGCCGAGCCAGAGGCTAGTCGCGAGAACCGCGGCCACTGCGACGGCCCCGAGCCCGATCCACCAGCGGCGCTGTGAAGATGCTGGTGGCGCGGCGGCGGTCGCTGAGATCGAAGCTTCGGTCGAGTCTCTCGTCAGCCGCAGCAGGTCTGCCTTGAGATCCGAGGCGCTTTGGTAACGAAGAGCCTTGTCCTTCTCGAGCGCTTTGTGGACGATGCGTTCGAGTTCTTCGGGTAGTTCCGAGTTGAGGCGGACGGGCGCCGTTGGAACGTGGTTCAGGATCCGGTCGAAGACGGCCCCCGATGTCCTGCCCTCGAATGGAGGCTTCCCGGTCGCCATCTCGTAGAGCACGACTCCCAACGAGAAGATGTCGGTGCGCTCGTCGAGTTCCTCCCCACGCACCTGCTCGGGAGACATGTAAGCGATCGTGCCCATCGCGGTCCCTGGGGTCGTGAGTTGCTCCGGGGCCAGCTGGGTTTCAGCATCCACGTCCGTGGGCTTCGAGTCCCTGACGGCCAAGTCTTGGGCTACCTTGGCGAGCCCGAAGTCGAGTATTTTGGCGTCACCGCGGCTCGTGACGAAGAGATTCGCCGGCTTGAGGTCGCGATGGACGATACCGGCTGCATGAGCCACGGTCAGGGCATCAGCCACCTGGGAAGCGATGCGGACGATCTGAGCCGTCGGCATGCTCTCCGCGCCGATGCGGTACTTCAGAGTCTGGCCCTCCATCAATTCCATCACGATGAAGTGGCGACCCTCCTCGGCGTCGAGCTCGTGGATCGTGCAGATGTTCGGGTGGTTGAGGGCTGAGGCGGCTCGGGCTTCCCGCTGAAACCTTGCCATCGCCTCGGGGTCCTCGGCCATCTCGTCCGGCAAGAACTTGAGTGCCACCTTGCGGCCCAGGGTCAGATCCTCGGCCTCATGGACGACGCCCATACCGCCGCCGCCGAGCTTGGCGAGGATCTTGTAGTGGGAAATGTTGGAACCGATCATCGCCGGCGCGAGGCCACCCCTGAATACGACACTGTGTGTCCTGGCGTGGACGGATTCTAGCGGAACAGAGAGCGAATACTCCGTTCTCAGTCGCACCTGCAGCCGCCGCCGGGCCTGTCAGGCTCGGTCGAGTCGCTACCGAGCTCAGTCGGCCAGAAACCCGGCGGCAGCGTGCGTGCCGTCGCAGTACGGCTTCGACTCGGACGAGCCGCATCGGCAGAACGCTCCCTTGCCACCTTCGGCGGAGGTGTCGTCCGCCGCGATAGCCTGCAGCGGACCCTCGACGAGGATCGGGCCGTTCGGTGCCAACCTCACAGTCAGAGCACCATCGGCGCCGTCCCCCTTCGGACCCATGCGGTGCTCGACCGCGATCCCCGGATCGGTGAAGTTCTTCTCGAGATGGGTATTGTCGCAGAACGGCTTGTTCTTCGAGTCGCCGCAGCGGCACAAGGCCACTCGAGTCTCGTCCCGAACCTCGCCATCGGGGAGGTACAGTCGCAGGCGACCTGCCAGGTGCAACGGGCCGTCCGGAATGACGCGCACCGTGTTCTCGCCAGGTGGCTCCTCGACCGCACCGCCGTCGGTGCGACGGTGGTGTAGCGCCCCGGTGGGACATCGACGGACGACGGCGGCAATCGCGTCCGGCGACGCCTTGCCCGGTTGGATCCAGGGGCGCCCCTTGGCGTCGAACACCTCCGGTAGCCCGTGGACGCACTCCTCGGCGTGGATGCACCGCGCCGCCTCGAACTCGACGACGATTCCCTCAGCCTCGTACTGGCGGACCTTACGTTTCATGTGCTCTCCTTCCGGCGTCAGCCGAGCTGTGTGTATATGTCGTGGATGTAGCAGTAACCCCACGTCTCGCCCGGCTCAGCGCTGCCGATCAAGTGGTGGCTGTGGGCTTCGTGGTGCTTGCGAGCGTGTCGGTTGGGCGACGAGTCGCAGCAGCCGACTTGGCCGCACTGTAGGCACATCCTGAGATGGACCCAGCTGTCTCCCGTCTTCAGACATTCCTCACAGCCGGCAGTCTCGCCCGGTACCGGCAGGATCTCGACCCCTTCGTAGTGTTCACATCGTGGCATGGCTTCCTCCCAGCGTTGTAACGAGCCTCGAGAACGGAGACCTCGAGCTAGCTTGCCTTGCGGCTCCATTCGATCATAGCGGCCTAGAATTTGAAGCTGAATGTCGGGGCGATATGCAGGATGTTCTCGCCTTCGCCCGTTGCCTCCAAAAAGTCCCCCGCGATGAAGTAGCTGACGTCCAAGTCAAACGACATATGCCGGTCGATTTCATACGCGACGTTGACGCCCAGTTGATTCCCAATCTCACTCTCGGATACGCCGACGCCATCTCGCGTCAAGAACCGTGGCGGGCTGTATAGCCCGTCGTTCTTCGACTCTCGCCAGAACATGGCCCATTCGAAATACAGATTCAACTTCGCGGTCGGACGCAGGGTCAGAGAGGGATGAATCGACTTCATGTTGACGGGGGTGATCGTGGTGGCCAAGCTGTAATACGCCGGGTTGACAAACATCGGATTGAAGGTGTTGACCTCGCCATCGCCTGCTCGATCATCGCCGCTGGTCGACTCCAGTTTTAGGCCCAGACTGGGTCGCCAGCGCGTATTGACAAATCCGTAGTGCCAATCGGTCTCGATATTGAACGCCTCGATATCCTGGCCTGCGAGATCACCAAACTGGTAGGTCAACTCGGTGTTGTAGACCCAATGCTCGCCTATCTTTCCGAATCGGCGAATACCAACGCTGTGCCTCGATTCTTTGCCAGCGACATCATTGAATCTTGCCGAGTCAGCCTGAAAGCCCAAGTAGTAAGCCTCCATGGGCCCGACGTCGCCGGGAATCCTAAATTGAGAGTAGAGACCCCACAGTTCGGGATTGCCCGAATCGCTATCGAACAAGACAAAGTCGTTATCGAAGAGATGGAATTCGGGACGAACTTCTCTACCGTAGAACGCTTTCACCGAGATGTCGTTGACAGCGTAGATCGCTTGTGCTGCATCAAAGGACCGTCTGATATTGGGTCCTTCCCTGAGTCCGACCAACCGCGCGGCACCGAACGCAAGTTCCTGCCGTCCTAGTCGGAGCGTCAGTTGACCCGACCCAGGAACGCGGGAAGTCAACTCTGCGAAGCCTTGATGCCAGTCCAACTCGTCAAATTCGGCGAATTCCTTTTCGCCGCCGTTGTATCCGTGAAAGAGTTCGGAAAAGATCCGAAACCGCGGTCCGAAGCGAACGCTGGCGTGCACGCTAATTCGCTGCGAGTAGAAGTCTTCGGCGCCAGCGGCCGTCCAGTCGCGGTTGTCGAAGAGCTCGAAACGCGGTCGGAGTTCTCCGCCTACGGTAAGGTAGACAGCACCATCGCCGGCTAGCGGAATATATTTGATCGGGTCGAACCAATCGGCTTCGTACCGCTGATCCTCATCACTAGCAAGATAAGTGTAGTCTTCCTCTGCCCGGAGCAGTTTGTAAGGTGGCGGCTCGTCGAGGTCGTTTGGCTCCTCTGCTGCAAGCCGTGAACCCAACAGTAGCGCCGCAGCGGCGAGGGCGGTGCGACCGACGAGGTTGATGGTAGGGATCGTCACTTGCTCGCCTTCTGAGCGGCGAAGTGGCCACCGAATTGACCGACCGGAGACCACTTCGGGCTAGGTGGAGGGAGCTTCGGGGATAAGCTTGCGTAGGGAGCGGCTGCGTAGACGGGCTCGCCACCAACGATCGTCAGCACGGACTCAATCCCTCGGATCTCCTCTTCGGGAACCGAAAAGAAGTCCGCGCTCAGGACGGCGAGATCGGCGTACTTGCCGGGAACGAGCGTGCCCTTGACCTCCTCCTCGCCCGAGAACCAGGCGCTCCCTATCGTGTAAAGGCGCAAGGCTTCTTCGCGGCCGAGCCGGTTCTCGGGGGCCGCGAGCTGTGTATCCCCGACGGTCTTCCCAGTGACCAGCCAGTAGAGGGCCGACCATGGGTTGTAGCTGCCGACTCGCGTGCCGTCTGAGCCCGCCCCGAGCGGGATGCCAGCTTCCAGGATGCGCCGCAAAGGCGGCGCTTGGGCCGTTGTCTCGGCTCCATAGCGCTCGAGGAAATACTCGCCGGCATAGGCCATGCGGGACTGGATCGCGATGCCACCTCCAAGAGCCTTCACTCGGGCAATGTTTTCGTCGGAGATCGTCTCCGCGTGATCGATCGCCCACCGGATGCCACCGAAGCCCGGACGGCCTGCAGCCTGTTCGATGCGATCGACCTTCTCGAAGACTTCCAGGATCCGGCCGATCGACTCGTCGTATGTAGCGTGGATCCGGAGCGGCCAGCCCTTTTCGACCAGCATTTGTGTCACAGTCGAGAGATCGTCGTAGTAGTTGCGATCACCAAGATCGGGTCGAGGCGCCAGGAAGTTCTCGAAGTCTCCTGCCGACCAGACGAGGAACTCGCCGCCTCCTTCGAGC
>JAZDDE010000119.1:0-10457 GCA_036679495.1 Gemmatimonadota bacterium
GCCCACCGGTCACGGTCCGGTCGGCTACCGGAACGACGAGCCGATGTGCGACGGCTGCCTGCTCGACGCCTCACCACCGCTTGGCCTGACCCTGTGCCTCGTGGCCGTCACCCGGGCCTTCGCCGTCGCCAAGCCGAGGGACGCGAGCGAAGCCTCAATGGCGCTGGCCGAGGTTGGCGCCTTCGCCCGGATCTTCGAGCGCGTGGCGTCGACGTGGGGACCGGCACGGTTCTTCGTCGACCCGACCGGCGGGCGTGCTTCGTGAAGGGGCGGCGACCGGGTTCCGAGGTCCGAGACGCACCGAATCCCGAGCGCCCACGAGAGCGCCTGATCCAGTACGGCCCGCAGGCGCTGACCGACGCCGAGCTGCTGGCCGTCCTCCTCCGGAGCGGCGGGCGAGGTCAGTCCGCGCTCGACGTGGCACGCGAAGTTCTCGACGGGACCAATGGCTTGGCAGGTCTCGCCGCCTCGGCGGCGCACATCCATGAGCAACGTGGCATCGGCAGCTCACGAGCGGCGACGCTGCTCGCCGCGATCGAGCTTGGCTGTCGCCTGGCGCGGGCCGAAATGCCGGCACGTCGGCTGCTCGATCGCCCGGAGACGGTGGCTCGCTACCTGCGGCTGCGCTATGCCCTCGGCGACCAGGAGGTGGTCGGCGCAATTTTCCTCGACGTCCGAGGTCGGCTGGTCGACGAGTGCGAGATCTACCGAGGCGCCCTCAGCCGTGCGGCGGTCGAGCCTCGGGGAATCCTGAAGAGGGCGCTTCTCAGCCGGGCGTCGAGCTTCGTGCTTTTCCACACCCACCCCAGCGGCGACCCGACACCCAGCCAACCGGACCTCGTCTTCACGCGTCGGATGGCGGACGCCGGGCGGGTCGTCGGCATCGAGCTGGTCGACCACTTGATCCTCGGCACGGACGGCCGCTGGCTATCGATGCGCAGTCGCGGCTGGCCGCCTTGAGACCGGAGCGCTGCGGGTACCGGGCCAGCGGGGCGCAGTCCGGTTGCCAGAGTTGGAGGAGTTGGTTCCACAGCCCGCCACGGGCATGAGGCGATGGCCGGGTGTTGGCCCTGCTCGAGGACATTAGGACGACTCCCAGGGACGCCCCAGGGCCTCGGAGAGCGCGTTCCCATGGGCCTCGATCGTGGCACCGGTAGCGCAGGCGACGGAATGCGACGGGGAATCAGAAAGCCGACCAGAAACCGCGCCGAATCCGTCGCCGGCTGGTTGACCATCCGTCGCGCCACCGCTTACCAGTATCCATGCCGGGCGGAAGCAACCGCCCCGAGCGACCGCGAAGGAGCAAACCCATGCACGACACCGACCCTGCCGACCTCATCGACTTCGCCCAACGCTGGGCCGACCTCGGCGCCGCCGTCACCGACCAAGTCGCCCGCGTGCTCGACGATCCGGGTTGCGGCAGCTGCTGGGACGACAGCACCGAGCACGGCGTCAACCCCGCCGCCATCGAGCTCGCCCACGACCGGCTGCGCGGGCTGCACGAGGAGATCGACGAAGCTCTGGCCGCCTTCCTCGAAGCCAACCAGTCGGCACGATGAGCGCCACGACGACCGCCAGCCCCGCCGCGATCTACCTTGCCGGCCTGTCGTCCGGCAGCCAGCAGGGCATGCGCCAGGCCCTCGACGTCATAGCCAGCATCCTGCGCCCAGGCACCGACGCCGAGTCCTTCCCGTGGGACGAGGTCACCTACCGCGAGAGCATGGCCGTCCGCATCGCCCTCGCCAAGCGCTACCAGCCGGCCTCCGTCAACAAGATGCTGGCGGCCCTGCGCGGCGTGCTGAAGCAGACCTGGCGCCTCGGCCTCATGGACGCCGACGCCTACCACCGCGCCGCCGATGTCGAGAACGTCCGCGCCTCAAACCTGCTCAGCGGTCGCGCGCTGCCGGTCGAGGAGATTGGTCAGCTGTTCGCGGTGTGCGCCTCCGAGGGATCGACCAAGGGTGCCCGAGACGCCGCCCTCCTGGCGGTCTTCTACGGCTGCGGACTTCGCCGCGGCGAGCTCGCCCGCCTCGACGTCGATGACTTCGACGCCGCCGACTGCTCGATCGTCGTCCAGGGCAAGCGCCGCAAGCAGCGCACTGTTTACCTCAGCGAGCATGGCTGCCATTACCTGTGCGAGTGGATGCGACAGCGGGGAAGTGCGCCTGGGCCGATGTTCTGTCCAGTCAACCAGTGCGACGAGACCCGCATTTACCGCATGCGAGGCGAGTCCATCGCCTACATCCTGCGCCGCATCCAAGAGCGCGCCGGCACCGAGCCCTTCTCGCCCCATGACCTGCGGAGGTCCTTCGTCACGGCGCTGCTCGACGCGGGCGAGGATGTCTTCACGGTCCAGAAGCTGGCCGGGCATGCCGACGTGACAACGACGGCCAAGTACGACCGCCGCGGCGAGCAGGCCAAGCGCCGGGCGGTGCGAAGCCTCGAGATCCCTGCCTGCGCGGCCTGATGCGCGAAATCAAAAGCCCGAATGGGGTAGCGCGAGGTCTTTCCTGGGCGCCGGTGAGCCAAGAATTTCACCGAATACACTTTGTCCTCTTGTGTATGGCGCTAGATACGCTAGAATGCGCCCAACGTCGATTCAAGAGTAGCGAGTGGTTGGCGGCTATGGCTCAACGGGCTACTGGTGCCGTGCGGGATGGCATCTGGCTCAATCGAAGCCGATCCTGTAGACGTGAAGGAGACCGATGAGAGGCGGGCGAGATCGAGCTGGTGGTGCTGCGGCGACTGTCGCCGGCAACTGCTTCCCAGAATGTGCCTTTGAGCAAGCAGCAGCATCGCCATTGGCTTCATGCTCAGGCATAGTTTGATCTTGAAACCCGCTGAGTACGGGAGCGGAGGGCATCGGCTGTCAGGAGAGGCCGCGGTCGCTCTTGAGACTTCCTCTTGACGCTGCCGAAAAAAGTCTCACATCTGCTCAGTTGAGGCGCCCTGTTCTCCGTGGCTCGTCTGTGATCGCAACTCGATAATACCGAAGGAAACAGAACGTTTCTTCAAACTGGGTGAACTGCCCCGGATTCATGCACTGGATCTGGGCCTAGCATGGGGATCTTATGTGGCATTTCTACGACAACGACAAGAATAGCGAAGCTACGACGCTCGAGCAAATGCAGGCCCTTCTCCTCTCAGGTGAGGTTAAGGCCGACACCCCAGTGTGGCGACCTGGCATGGACACTTGGCAGCCAGCGAGCGACACAGAGCTCGCTCAGTATGTCCCGAAAGCAACCGCGCTCACCACCTCCCAAGTCGATGCTCGACCCATCCTCGCGCGGAGCGCTGATACCATCTGGGAGCGGCTCCGCGAGACGCAAGCGCAGATCTACCAAGCGTTCAAGGAAGCTGCGACAGCGGAAGGGCTTCGCTGCCTAGAGCTACGGTCCAACCCGTTCGTCCAACCAGCTTGGGTCAAGTTTGAGGCATGGATTCCACAACCCGACCCCTCGCTAACAGAGCGGGTCAAGGCCACGGTTACAATCGAACCCATGCCCTGCCACAAATACGAGTTCGTGCATCATTTGAAGATCGACAGGCGAGGCAAGATCAAGACGCACAATCAACTACGCGAGTTTAGCGTCGAGGACGCTGCGACTCTCATCCGTCACCTCGTACAAGAAAAACCACATGCACTGACGGGCCTCAAGAAGTTGCGCCAATATTCCTGGCAGATCTGGCTGCCCAAGAATAAAGTAAAGATGTTGAAGTTCGATATGTATCGGTTGCTCCCCACGGGCCTCTTCCTTGGCGGTCTGGTTGTTTTCCCGCTATTCTGGCTCTTTTGGCCAGCGGCTGTTTATGCATGGTGGTGGAGCGAGTTCCGGCGTCCTTGTTTCGTGCGCAGCACCGGCAAGCCTGCGTCCGAGCCACGAAACTTGCGCCGTGCAGATTCCTGGCAGACACTCATTTTCGGAGCCGGGAACGAGTGGGAAACACTTCGTGATCGGCTGCTAGAGGTCTTCGAAGATTCACCTGTCGCTAATCAAAGATGCCAGAGCGAGCGGATCTGGTATTGGGGCCTGGACGGCACAGAGGAGCGTGACCAGATCGTCTTGACCTCGGGCCGGGGAATCGTATTCGTTCATGTGTATGAATACGGATCGGATATCTATGTTGGTTGGGATGGGCACCTGAACATGGGACAATGGGTCGAGAAGAGATTGCTAAAGGGTGTTGAGCGCAACACCGGTCAACTGGTCAACATCGAAACGGTCGTTCCAGGCGTGCAAGTCGGTAACGAATACGACGTGATCGATCTCAGCTGTCTGATGGAGTGGGTCCACACCCAGGCAACCCAATCGATAAGAACCTTTATTAAGGAACGTGAGATCGATCAGGAAATCGATTTCTCGATCGTACGCGAGTCGCGTCAAGAATTGACCCGGCAGCGTGATTCTTCGACCGAATCTACACGCAAGAAACTTGTCTCTAGATTCCGGCGTGCTGGGTAGACCTTCGTCCGAAATTGAACGTACTAGACTAGATGTACCTGGCGAGATTCGAGAGCGACGATGCCTGTATACTAAAGGGCGCTGTGCGCCTTCCTGTCCTGCCACGTCGGGAGCGAGGTGAGCAGCCGGAGTGGAGAAATCTTTTTCGAAACCTGGCGCGCATTGGAGACGCAGTCCCGACCAGCTACTCATCACTGCGAGTGGAGCTTTCCGCTGCGGGATCAATTGAGAGGGTCCTCACTGTCTCTGCACCCGATGATTCCGAGACAGCCTTGAGGCGTTACCTCGGATCGTTTACGCTGTTGGAGAGGCTCGTTCCCGACTCGACTGAGTTCCCGGTCACCAGAGCATCCTACGACGAATGGACCACGGGCTTCCCGACTCTCCAATGCTGTTTGCTGCCGCCCGTGTTCCGCATCGGAGATGCCTACCTGACCTGCGATTTCCGCGTCGGTCCGTGGTTGAGCGAGCTACTTGGGGAAGCTCAGAGCCTGCGACACAACATAGCCTACCAGGCCCATGTTGGTTGGTTTCGCCCAGACGAGGAACAGTTGCGCGCCGCGCGCAAGAACGCATTGTACGCGTGCAATGTGCAACGGGCCCCGCGGGGCTTGGCGACTCTCCAACACCGCCTCGCTGAAGGTCTGGCGACAACAGTGGCAGTGGTGGAAGAGTTTCTCGGGGTGGCAACCTCGGAAGCTGCTCGCTGGCTCGCTGGCCGACTGACCCAACGGTTCCAGCGGGAATATGGGCGGCTTGGTTTCGAGCCTCCGGAGCTCAACTTCACCAGCGACGCTCATACGGAAGAACTCCGTCTGGGGATCCACCGCCAGCTCTTCATGGAGCTTCCGATCGCCGAAGTCTGCGCGAGTGCTCTCGACATCGAGGCTCTGACTGAGATCTTGGGCTGGCAACCCGCGCCCGAGTTGGAGCTTGGCTCGACGCAATGGCCAGCGCCACCAATCGAGGTCAAGGGACCGCGGAAGCTTCGGGTGGTGGTCGGCCGAGAGACCGCAAACGGAGGGCTTGTGGCACGCCAGCTCCCGCCCCCACACTGGGGGAAAGAGCCCTTTCTGTTCGTGAGCTACTCCCACGCCGACTTGCAGCGGATCGAGCCTATTTTGCGTACGATTATCGGGCTCGGGGTGCCCATTTGGTATGATCACAACATTCCTGGCGGAGCGGAGTGGGATGCCGTGCTCGAAGACCGCGTGCAGCGTTGCTGTTGCCTCGTGGTGTTTCTGAGTAAAGCCGCGATTCAATCGAAATGGGTTCGCCGTGAAGTGAAGTATGCCGACGTGCTGGGCAAGCCGTTGCTGCCAATCAAGCTGGAAGAAGTCGAGCTGAGAAGCGGAATGGCAATTCTGTTGACTCAATTCCAGGTTATCGACCCCGCAGTCACGCAGTTCGAGAGTCAATTCCGTGAGGCCCTGCGGCTTCATGGCGGATTGAGCGTGTAGTAGGTTGTCGCTGCGGTTCTGCCCTGCGTCGGAGCACATCTCTTGCCACGGCACTACGCTGCTTTCTGCATCATGTCCACCTCCAACCAGACCAGATTCTGGTCTTACTTTGTCATATTGGTACTGCAATCCATAGAAGTTTCGGGATCTGGCGATTTCGTATCGGCTGGACGCCAGCGGTCAGGCCAATGACGTCAGCAGTGACGGATCTCGGAACTGAGCCACGCTGGGACAGAAGAACCCATATCCGAAGGCCTACCCAGAAGGCCGATTGGACTAAACCGCTCCGCGGTAGGGGAGCCGCTTCGGTACCCGCATTCGCTGGCGTAGGTGATCGGCTTCGCTGACCAGCTTCCACGTCTCTCCAGATCGACGAACTCTCGTTCCCTTGTAGTTGTCGCTGACCACCGGCGGGTGGCAACGGGCTCCTTCGTGGGCAAGATGTTGGCGTAGCCATCTCTTGAAGCCCACGAAAGGAGGCTGTCATGACGCCGCTTCGCCGACGCATGCTCGAGGACATGCAGATCCGGAATCTTGCTCCCTCGACCCAGGAAACGTACGTTCGCCAGGTTGCCCGGTTCGCCCAGTACTCTGGGGCCTGTCCGTCGAAGCTGGGGTTACGAGAGATTCGCGCCTACCAGCTCTACTTGATCGAGGAGCGGAAGGCCGCTTCCGGTGTGCTCATACATATGGCTCCTGGAACGCCGATTCTGCATAGCGCTCGTGACCGGCGGCCGCCCGGGGCGGTCCGGGGCAGTTGGCGAACCTGCGTTCCTACCGAGCTCCAGATTCAGATTCGCCGGTTGAAAACGCCAGCTCGTGGCGCGCCGTTGTCGTGCACGGCCAGTCCCAGTGCAGTCACGAGATCGTCTCGGCTGCCTACCTTGAACGCCCCGCAGCGTTCGTTCGCGGCGGGATCGACCGTAACCTCGAAGTCCAGAAGCTCTTTCGCTAACGTCTCGGTCTCCGGTGTCCTCGGAAGATGGAGCCGGTCCGTTTGGAGGAGCATTGACTCGTGGTTTCATCACTTCGATGATGGGTTTCCCGAGACCCGTTGCATTGACAAAGACCTTTACGGCGGCGTTGTGGCGCTGCCGCTTGACTCCGGCGACGATCTCGCCGACACGGGCGGCGACCATGGGGAAGTTCGATCCGGCGGGGAGACGTTCGAGGAAGCGAACAACAAAGTGATACGCGGCCCAACCTCGATCCTCGGATCGGTCTTCGGACTCGGCAGCACAGACGGCTGAAGGCTGGTGGCGTTGGCCGACATCGACCCCGATCAACACCCGCATAGCGTCAGCGCCCCTTCGGCTGGGTCAGCAAGAACTCGATGGAAAGCATCTTTATGGCCGAGTCGGTGTGGTTTGCCAGAGATGGAAGTAGCGGGCAAGCCACAAACCGGCCTGCCCGCCATACCTACTCTTCTTCGCACGGATTCCGCAAGCGTGCCAGATGCTCGCTGACTTGGTGGCCACCTATGCATTGGCTTCCGGACGTGCTTGTCTGTTTTCGACTTGCCAGCCAGGCTTCGACCTCGTCCTTCCGGTACTTGACCGACCGTCCAATTTTGTAGAAGGGCGGCCCGTCCCCATGACTTCGGGACTTCTCGAGTGTTCGGGGCGAAATGTCCAGGATGGACGCGGCCTCGGGCGTTGTTAGAAGCATGGATTCCATGGCAGGCGAGTTCCTTTCTGGCTCGACTCCTCGCGCACCAAGCCATTTCGTCTCGTGCCAACTTGTCAGTCCCTCAGGAACGCCTTCAGGAAAACGACAAGTAGACACAAGGGTTGTCATCGTACCCGAGCCTGGCTCCAGCGCCAAGCTGCGTAGCTGAGCGTACTCTATCAAAAAACGATCGGTTGTGGGATGGGCGAATTGGGCGTTCTTGTCCCTTCAACATTGCATCGTGGATCCTTCGATTGGCTCCGTCTGAACCGCCAGGCCGAGTGCCGTGACGAGGTCATCGTGGGCACCGACACGGAACGCTCCGAACCGGCTTGTCGCGTTCTGATCGATGCGGATCTCGTAGTCGAGCAGCTCACGCGCCAAGGCCCGCGCCTCGGTGTTGTGCGGGAGGTGAAGGCGGCCAGCCTGGAGGAGTGCCTGGAGGCGACAGACGAGAAACTCCTTGCCGAGTGAGATCTGCCGGCCCGTAGCGTTCCGTCTCTCGGTTCGGCGATTCCCGTCGGATAGGGCGTGCCGAGCGGCAACCGTTCGAGATGGCGGATCAAGTAGTGAGCTTCGATGCGGCCCTCGACTTTGCGATGAGTGAGTTGGGCAACGCAGATGGCCGTAGGGTCGTGCTTCTGCCCAATGTCGACGCCCATGGTGATCGCAGTATGCGATGAGGAGGGAGCTACAGGTGCCATGCTTCGACGTCCTCCTCGAACGCCCTGTCGACGTCCTCTCGGCCAAAGGGCTGGGTCTCAGCGTCGAGGAATCGACATTCGTACTCCTGGTCGTACCAGAAGTCGCCCATTGCCTGTCGCTCTTCCTTGAGGAAGGCCGGGGAGATGCGGGGGCACTGGCTTGCCGGTACCTCGTAGCGCTCCCAGGGCTCATCTGAGCGCCAGGCTTCGTACCACCAACCTCGGGTACCGAACGGCGTCGAAAGGGCCATGAGACGCCCCCCAGAGACCGCCAACATCGGCCGGACGGCGTAGTAGAGATCGTCGGGCACACGTGCGGCTTCGTCGACAGCGATCAGCCGGACTCCGGAGTAGCCACGGACCGTGTGCTCTTTGCCAGGAAGGGAGACGATTCGCGAGCCGTTGGCGAGCTCCAGCCGGAGCGCGGACTCGGCGGTCGTCTGCACAGGACTGCCAAGGTCACGATGCAGGCCGAGCGCTTTCTTGAACAGCTCGCCCGATTGACGCATGGTAGGCGAGAGCAGCAGGATCAGGGCGCCGGCCTCGTACTGGGCCGTGTGAATTGCCAGAAGAGCGGCGAGTGACGATTTGCCGGACTGCCGCGCACAGTTGAGCAGGATGCGCTGCGAGGTGCTCGTTAGGACATCACGCTGCCAGGGATCAGGCGACAGGCCAGCTTTGATGGCCAAGGCCACTGGATCGAGCAGTGGCGGCGGCAGCTCGGAACGGCGCTGCTCGACCAGTCGCTGGAAGGCCGCAATAGCGATCTGTTGCTCATGCCCCGGAAGGGCGAGGATCCGGTCGGCGATCTCAGCTCGATTCACCTGTTTCGACACGCAGCCTGTCCCGCCGACCCCACCGGTCAGGGTGTTTGCGCTCGAGATAAGTCATGGCCGCTTGCCAGTTGTCGGCCATGGCTTTTTGAACCATTGCCACGGCACGGACCTCCGACTCCCGCTCTGCGCCTTTTACAGCGTGCAGGAACTGCGCGTAGATGCCGGTGCCTTCCTCACGCCCCCTTTGAAGCCACTGATAGAAGGTTCGCTCGCCGATGCCGGCGTATCCGGCTGCCACACGGGCATAGTTGCCGGCACGAATCGCGGACACGACCCGCTCCCGCACCTCGGGTGTGAGCTTCGTCTGCCGACCGATGCGTTTCTTGATTGCTGCCATGATTCGTCTCACGCGGGTAAAGGTTGGAGCGCCGAGGTCGGAATCACACCGCCCTTTCCCGTCTGGTTGGCGGGCACATCGCTGTCTATGCTTCCGGCGCGTTTCGGGTACGGCTGAGCGATCGCTTCGAGCTTCGCGCGAAGCGGTTTCGAGAAGGCGTACACGTACTTGAGCTTGTCGGGCATCTCGACCCGCTGGGCGTTGGGATCCACATTGGCGCGGAGCCACGGGAGGCTCTGGCCGCCACGGCCGTAGCGGTCATAAAGCGAGCGCGGGTGCTCGACCTTGCCGCGGACCTTCAAGTAGGGCTGCGATGCGCCGCCCAGGTAGATCCAGTTGGTCGCCTGGTAGATGGTCCCGAGGTGGCCCTGCTTGGTGTCGGCGTAGGACACCACGAGGCGCAGGCCAGGCGATTGTCGTTTGAGCAACTTGAGACTGATCGCGAGACACTTCGAGGTCGGATGGTTGCGACCGGGTGCGAGGGCGACACGCACCAGCTCGCACGCCTGGGTGCCCTGGAGGGCGAAGGGACGGGCGAGGTGGCGATTGGCACCGGAGCCGTAGAGGATCGCTCCGACGAAGCGCCCTTCCTCCCACACGCCGATGCGCACCAGCTTGGCGGCCGGCATCTTGCGGCTGTAATGCCACCTCAGCACCGCGTGCTTCGCCGCCTGGTGGGAGCAGTAGTCGAGTCGGAGTCCGAACGTCCTGAAGGACGCCTTGCAGCCCTTCCTCGTCCCACATCGCGAGCAGATCGGCGAATCCAAGATTGCCGCCGAGCAGGGTGAGGTTGTTGTGGTCGATGGCGAACGCGATGGCGGCGGCTTTGCTCTCGGCGTCGACGCCAAAGATCACCGGTACAGCCCACTCGCCTTCCTTGTCGACTGCGATACCGCGAGGCGCTGGCTTGCCGTCGGCCTTCATGATCTCGAGCGCTTCGGTCCGGCCGTTACCGTAGACCAAGCCGTCGAGTTGGGCGTCGAACTTCG
>JAZDDE010000012.1:0-3257 GCA_036679495.1 Gemmatimonadota bacterium
GGACTTTCTCGATTTCCACGTGGGGAGTTATCACTGGCCCGCCTTCAATGTCGCCGACTCGTTCATCACCGTCGGGGTGGCCATCCTCCTGTTGCAGTCCATCTCGCGTCCCGGGCCTCCGGCGGGTTCGTGAGTCGTGGGCCGCCGTTCACCGCGGTGCTCTTCGCGGCGCTGCATCCCTGAGGCCGCGTTGCCTTGATGCCACGACTCAACGCGGATCGGGATGGTCGGTACTACTAACGTGTCAAATGGCTGCGCTAGGTTAGACTTCGTACTCGAACACGCGCGCCATTCCCGCATCGAGGTGATACAGGTTGTGGCAGTGGAAGAACCAGCGCCCGGGATTGTCGGCCGTGAACTCCATCCGCACTGTCTCGCCCGGGGCCACGCTCACGGTGTGCTTCAGCGGCGCCAGCTCGCCGGCTCCCTGGAGCACCCGGAAGAAGTGCCCGTGCAGGTGCATGGGATGCCACATCCGGGTCTGGTTGACCATTTCCACCTGCACCCGCTCGCCGCGGCGCACGATCAGCGGGTCGGCATCCGGGTACGCCTGACCGCCAATCGTCCACACGTACCGGGACATGTCACCCCCGAGTGCGAGCTCGAACCGTCGCGCCTCCCCTGGGGGCAGCGTCGTCGGCGCGACGGCGCGGAGGTCTGCATAACGCAGCGGCCGTCCCTCGAATCGCGGTAGGTTGTGGTTCGGAGTAGGCTCGACGTCGGGGGTGTGGAGCACACCGATCGCTTGCCCCGATCCGTCCTGCGCCACAGCGTGCAGCGTGTAGGTTCCCGACGCCGAGAGCGAGACGACCGCGTCGTAGACCTCCGCCATACCCATCAGGAGGTAATCCACCACCACGGGCTGCACGGCGAGTCCGTCCGCGTGAGTGATTTCGAGCGGGTGGCCGTCCAGCATCACGCGGAAGTACGTCGAGGCCCCACCGTTGATAATGCGCAATCTGATCCGTTCACCTGGCCGGGCGGCTACCGTCCACGGGTCCTGCGTTCCCCGTCCGTTCAGGAGAAACGCATTGTAGTTGATGTCTCCGAGATCCACACCCTCTTTCTTGGCCTTCGCGTCCGGCTTTTTCCCTCCGATTCCTTCCTTCCGAAGGCTCTCGAACACCCGGTTGGGGTCCTCGTATAGCCAGTCTCCCAGCATGATCACCGCGTCATAATCCACCTGCAGCGGCTCGTCTCTGGCTTCGATGATGAGGGGCCCCGCCAAGCCGACCTGCTCTTGCAGTTTATAGTGCGAGTGGTACCAGTAGGTTCCGCTCTGCAGGATGGGGTACTCGTAGACGTAGATGCGCCGTGGGGCGATCGGCACGTTGGAAACATCCGGAACGCCGTCCATGCCGGCCGGGAGCAGCAGCCCGTGCCAGTGGATCGTCGTCGGCTGATCGGAGAGATGGTTCTCCACCCGAATCCGCAGGCTCTCTCCCTCTCGCACCCGGATCTCGGGCCCGGGATAGGAACCGGAGACCGTGATTCCGTCGACCTCCTTCTTGCCATCCGGATTCAAGGTGGTACGCGTAATCGGCAACACGTATTGTGCCGGTTCTGGACGCGGAATATACGATCCACTCGTGCTGGAAGTCCGTTGAGCGGGGATTTGCTCGGTGGCCATGGCCCGCCTGGCCAGCGCTCCAGCTCCCCCCAGGGCGGCAGCGGCAACGCCCGTGCGAAGGAGGTGACGCCTAGAGATGCCTGAAGGCTCCGATACTCGTACTCGTTGGCTTCGTGTCTCACTTCGGTCCATGTTGGTGCTCCTTGCCTGGGCCCTCATTCTCGTCGCACCCGAAACAGCGCGCGGGCGGCACCGGGCCCGCCTTGATCCGGCAGAAGCTATTTTTACACAGCGCCCGTTCGTAGAAAAGGACCTGGAGATTTCCGTCGGATGGGAGAAGGCGAGCAACGGCAACCTCGTGGAGTTCGCTCTGGCTGGCATCTGGGTTTTTTGGAAGAGGCTCGAGATCGAGCTCGAGATTCCTACGGGCCTGCAGATTCCCGATGACGGCCCGACCTCCGGGGATCTGTCCGACGTCGGGTTTGCCACCCAGCTGCTGCTGTGTTGCGAACCGGCCCAGCTGCTCGATTACTTCTCGCTGCGAGGTGAGGTGGCTGCACCGACTGGTGATCGCGACAAGGATGTCGGGGGAACCGGCGAGTTCGGCTTTTCTGTTCTGGCCGGACGCCTGGTCACCGTCACGGAGCGACTCCCCGACGTGTTCGTCCAGCTCCAGCTCTCCTACTTCCAGGCCATCCGCTTGAGCCGCGACGACGAAGAACTCGCCAGAGAGCTGGGGCTTTCCGAAACGCCGGAAAAAGACTTCATCTGGAACATCGCCTTCACGCAGAGCTACCTCGACGGGCGCATCCGCCCGGCCTTCGAGCTCCTCGGGACAACAATCGTCGACGCGCTGGTTTCCGACGACGAGGGAACGATCTTCGAGCTCGGTGTCGGGATGTGGATCGCGCCGTTCCCCGATGCGAGCTCCCTCGCACCGGTCAGCTTCGGGTGCGGATACCGCTGGCCGCTCACCAGCCGACGCGACAGCTTCGGTGCCGCGGCGTTCATGGCTGAGTGGGCCTTCGATCTATGAGCGGGTGCGGCGGGACTCTCAACCATGCGGTGGGAGATCGAGCGGGAGTAAGACCACCGGGTACCCGTCTCACTGGAACGGCGTTTAGTCGCCGACGGTGTACGGATGCACCTCGCGCCAGTGACGGGCAATGTCGATGCCACGACAGAACCAGACGCGATCGAAACCGCGCACATAGTCGAGGAATTTGAGCAGCCCTACCGCACGGGCCGGGCGACCGGTGAGGCGATCGTATAGCCCGACCGACATCAGCTTGGGATGCTCCGCCCCCTCTTCGTAGAGCAGGTCAAACGCATCGCGTAAGTAACGGAACAAATCGTCAGCATGGGCGAAACCGTGACTCTGGTCGCACCGGTTGTCATTGGTCTCATACGAATATGGAATGACGAGGTGCGACGTGCCTGCCACCTCAACCCAGTAGGGCAGTTCATCGTTCAGCGCATCGCGGTCGTACAGGAAACCGCCAGCCTCCACCAGGAGACGCCGGGTGTTGGGTTCTGGCCGGCCGGTCATCCAGCCCACCGGGCGCTTGCGCACCACGCGCTCAATGGTCTCGACGGCCAGACGAATATGCTCGCGCTCTTCTTTCTCGTCAACGAAGTGATAGTCGATCCAGCGATAGCCGTGGCTGACGATTTCATGGCCAGCCTC
>JAZDDE010000120.1:0-3875 GCA_036679495.1 Gemmatimonadota bacterium
GCCAGCTTCGGTCTTCGGTCTCGTGAAGCCTCTTGACGCGCTCGTCCTCGTAGTAGCCTTTGGGATTGTCGGTGTCGGCCGTTCGGACGCCGTCCTGAACCAGGGGGAGTCCGCCGGCTTCCAGCATCTTCATCGCCATCGAGGTCCCCGACCGCGGTAATCCGGAGACCACGACGAT
This sequence comes from Gemmatimonadota bacterium, assembly GCA_036679495.1. Taxonomy (GTDB): domain Bacteria; phylum Gemmatimonadota; class Gemmatimonadetes; order Palauibacterales; family Palauibacteraceae; genus JAZDDE01. Next base: position 179 of record JAZDDE010000120.1, read on the forward strand.
GGGCGAGCCATAGATCAGGCGGCGGAAAGCGGAGCGCAAACTCATTGTGTCGAGAAACGAAAAAAAGCTAGTATTTGAGGGTGATCTGACGGCTCCGCCAGGGGCCGGCTTCCGTGCAACACGCAGAGCCTACGATAACCCGATCCGCGGGTCCGAGACTACCCCTCAAAGTGACTGAATTCCGCGCCAGACCGGCGCTGCTGTCGATTGCCGTCTTCGGCTCGCTGTTCTTCGCATGAGCCGCGGCCGCCGAGGCCTAGGTCGGGGCCGGCGCCGGCTATGCCCTGGTGTCCTCGTGCCTGATGGTGTTCGGCACCGCCATGGTCGCGCTGGTCACGCTCCTGATCTGGCCGTTCCGCTGGGTCTACCGGAAGATCCGCCGCCGATCGCGAAGGCCTCGCGGACGAGACTCGACGAGTAGCGGAGCGAAGCACCAGGCTCGTGTGCAGCCGGGCTCGTTGCCAGCGTTGACCTGATGCAAGAGAATCATTAGAGTATTTTCGTGAGACGCCCCAATCACGTGGTTTCCTTCGTGGTGCTTTTGGCGGTTGCCGTTCCCTGCGTCTGCGAGGCAGGGCAGATCATGGCTGCCGGGCCGAGCACCTGCCATGAAGACACGAAAGGGCAGGCATCAGAGGCCCAAGTGACGACCCCGGCTGAGAGCCTTTGTTGTTGCGGCGCCTCGGACCAAGCGGCCTCTTTCACAGTCGCAGCGCACCGAGCGCTGCCTGACGTGGTCGCTGGCGGAACGGCCAGATCAGGAGCGTGACCAGCGCGGATCATGGCGGTGCCGAACACCACCAGGCACGAGAACACCAGGGCAAAGCCGGCGTCGGCCCCGACCTAGGCCTCGGCGGCCGCGGCTCATGCGAGGAACAGCGAGCCGAAGACGGCAATCGACAGCAGCGCCGGTCTGGCGCGGAATTCAGTCACTTTGAGGGGTAGTCTCGGACCCGCGGATCGGGTTATCGTAGCTCTGCGTGTTGCACGGAAGCCGGCCCCTGGCAGGCACGGCGCATCAGAGACTTCCTCGGCATGAATCTGGCAACCGACAAGATGGCGGAAGTCGTCGATCCGGATCTTTACCGAAACAGAGCCGACAGTGAAGCCTGAACGAACCAAAGGCAGTGCCGCAGCGCTCGCCTGCACTTGGGCCGCTCTTTTCCTGCTCACCGGCTCGCTCGCGATGGCCCCGGCCCTCGCGCAAGACGCAGGCGTCCGGCTCGAGCTCATCGTAGACGGCGACAGCCTGGGACGAGCGCTGGCCCTAGTCGACCCCGACGACGGCTCGGGCCGGCTCTTCGTCGCGCAGCAGAGCGGCCAGATCCGGATCCTGCAGAACGGAGTGCTGCTGCCGACCATCTTCCTCAACATCTCGGACCGCATCGACTGTTGCGAGAACGAGCGCGGCCTAGTGGGTCTCGCCTTCCATCCGAAGTACAAGAAAAACGGCTATTTCTACGTCGTCTACGTCGGCCAGAAAAACCGCACCGTCGTGTCCCGGTTCGAGGTCACCCAGAACAGGAACGTGGCCGACCCCGCCTCCGAGGCCGAAATCATCCGCTGGAAACAACCCGAGCTGCCCCACAACGGAGGCGCGATCTCCTTCGGCCCGGACGGCTACCTCTACCTCGGCTCGGGCGATGGCGGCACCCGGGAGGCCGCGCAGGACATCAACAGCGTTTTGGGCTCGATCCTGCGCATCGACGTCGATAGCGCTTTCCCTTACGCGATCCCGGATGACAACCCCTTCGTCGGAGTCGAGAGAACTCGTGACGAGATATGGGTCTACGGCTTTCGCAATCCCTGGCGCTTCTCGATCGACCACGAGACCGGCGACATGTTCATTGGCGACGTCGGAGCGAACCGATGGGAAGAAGTCAGCTACCTGCCCGGCGGAAGCCCCGCGGGGGTCAACTACGGTTGGCCGATCAAGGAGGGCCCCCTCTGTCTCAAGAAAGAATCCGACTGCGCCGACCAGAGTCTGGTGGCGCCGATCATCAGCTACGCTCACGACGAAAACGAGCCCTGCGACTCGGTCACCGGCGGCTATCGCTACCGTGGGCCCGACGTGCCGACCCTCCCCGGCTTCTACATCTTTGGTGACTTTTGCCGCGGTCAGATCTGGGGCGCGCGCCAGAACCTGGCCGGCAACTGGGTGGTCAACGAGCTCCTCGACACCGACCAGCTCATCTCCTCTTTCGGCGAGGACGCCGAGCGTAATCTCTATGTCGTGATCTTCCGAGGCGGCATCTCCAGGATCGTCGGCCAGAATCTGTTTGCGTCGAACTTCGAATCCGGCAACACCCTCGACTGGTCCCAGCGGCGCGGCGGGGTGGTCGTGATCCCCGAGGGTCTCAAGAACTCCGATGGCGCGCTCGAGATCGAAGCCGGCGGCGAGAAGAGCTTCGTCCGGTCGGATCATCCGACGGGCGAGAAAACATTCCGCGTCTCCTTCCATCTCAAGGTCAACAACATCAACCTGGCCAGCGACTCCGCCGAGATCTTTCGCCTGGCGGGCAGCGCCAGGAAAGGCCACGTCCGGCTGATTCTCGAGCAAGACGGGAAGAAGTACTGGCTGAATTTGGTGGCTCGAGGTAATTCCGGGAAGTTCGTGAACCTCGGGCGCACTCGGGTGCCCAGGACCCGGACGGTTCGCATCGGACTCGACTGGATGGCGGCCAGCGGCCCCGGTGCCGCCGACGGTCAGATGCTGCTTTCCAAGAACGGCAAGGTCAGAATCACGGCAATCGAGCTCGACAACGATCGGCGGAAGATAGGCTCGGCCACTCTGGGATTCCCCGCCGGCTCCGCGGGCGCGGACGGCACGTTCTTGGTCGATAACTACGTTTCTACTCCCTAGCAGCCCGTGGTAGAAGTCCAGGTGGTCGCGCTCAACAAGCAGTCTCCTGGCCGCTCGAGCCTTCTGCCGGCAGCGCTGCTTCTCTTGATCAGCGCTCTTTCCCCATTTCCGGCGTTTTCCCAGGAGCCACCGGCCGGTATCCGACTCGAGAAGATCCTCGACGGCGCCGATATCGGTAGGGTGCTCGGATTGGTCTTTTCAGACGACGGCACGGGCCGGATGTTTCTCCTTCAGCAGTCCGGAGGGTACTGTCAAGTCGAGGCGGTTGCTGGTCGTGTCCTAATAGCGTGTGGGTGCCCTCCCCTATGGCCGCTATCCTCGGCTGCTCTTGGCTTGGCTCACCACCGAGGCGGTCAGAACCAAGAGCCCCACGCTCCACCTTGGTGACACCCTCAGCAGCTTCATGGCCGAGCTTCGCCTCCTACCTCGCGGCGGCTGCTGGGGCCCGATCGACCGCCTTCGCGACCAGATGCAACGCCTCTTCGCTGCAACGATCGCCTTCTCATTCAATGGCCGCGAGGACGGCGAGTGGCACGACGCCGGATTCAGAGTCGCTGACGAAACCCACCTCTGGTGGAGTCCGATGCATCCGGAGCAGGCGGCAATCTGGGGGTCAACCGTGAGCCTCAGCGCGGGCTTCTTTTCCGCAGTCACCGAACGACCCGTACCCGTCGACTTCCGAGCTCTCAAGGCCCTCCGGAGTCCGCTGGCCCTCGACACCTACTGTTGGCTCACCTACCGCATGAGCTACCTCGAGCAGCCTTCCAAGCCCATCCCATGGGCCGCCCTGCAGCTCCAGTTCGGCTGCGACTACGGCAGGACCCGGACCTTCAA
>JAZDDE010000121.1:0-5893 GCA_036679495.1 Gemmatimonadota bacterium
TACGCTCGACGATCGCCTCCAGTTCGGCGATATCCAACTCGATGAGCTCGGGCCGGCGCTGGCTCATGGCGCCGCCAGTAGCTCGCGAAAATCTTTCCGCAGCGGGTAGCCCAACACTTCTTTCTTCGGTTGGGTTGGCTTGTTCGTCCGCGAGTTATGGCCGATGCCTGTAGTCTGACCCAAGGCGGTCCAGTTGGCCGCGAGGTAGCAGGTGCCACGGAAACGCCTCGGATCCACGAAGGTTTCGAGATAGTAGATCGGGTGGCTGTAGACCTGCTCCCAGTCCGCCGAAAGCACCCGCGCCATGCGACCCAGAAGGTGCGACGCCAGATGCGGCACTTCCACCCAGGGAAGGATCAGGAAGCGGGTGTTATAGGCCAGATAGCGAATGTTGCGGCGCCGCGCCTCTGCCGGCCAACCGATAAAACGATCACGGGGACCCAGATGGCGCGGCGCGGAGCCCCACGCCATGCAAGCCACCGGCCGATTCGATGTCACGATCAGGTACTTCAGGTGCTCGCCTACCGGCCGGGTGTAGCCAAGGTAGTGATACTCCTCGACCAGGCCATCATAGAACGCCTCTTCCCTCGTGCGCCGAACCTGGAGGATCTCCAGCGGCTGAATCTCTTTCAGACTCGTGCATAGGGGCGTACGGTCGACCAAGACTCTCTGGGGTTTGCGCCGAGCGATCACATTGTTGCGTGGAACAAAGCGCACGGGGGGCAGCTCGATGTGGCCGGCGCGATGCAACTTGAGCATCAGGCCGCGACAGACCATGTCCCGCAACTCGCCGTTGGCTTGTCTCCAGTCCCAAGCCTCGCAGAGAATCGCCGATAGCCGACGGCGGCTCGCGCCGGGGTGGCTGGCAATGAGCTTCTTGATGAAAGCGATGTCGGAGTCGGTGACGTCGCGACCTCGGTATCTCAGCTTCACTTCCATGGTGAAGAAAGCGTACCGAACGAAAAACTGGAACGCAACCCCCCTTGGGGGCAGTATTTTCGCCTTCAAAGACCTGAACGTAGGCGGCGCCACGGCGGCGCAGCCGCCGCCGCTTCGAAATCGCCGGCCGAGAGCAACACCTGCAACTCATGGGCTTCCAGCGCCCGCAGCTTCTTCCCGGCCGGCCAGAAGCGAAACCGCCCCGCCGACAGGCGCTTGTAGCAGAGCCAGAATCCTTGACCGTCATAGACCAGGATCTTCACCGCCGTCGCCTTGCGGTTACGGAATACGAACAGGCAGCCGGAGAACGGGTCGTGATCCAGCTCGTCGCGAGCCAACTTGGCTAGGCCATCGATGCCCTTGCGGTTATGCCCTGCAGGGCATAACCGCAATTATGCGGGGTAGTTGGTTATGCCGAGTGAGGCATGAACGAACTCGGTATTCTCGCTAAAGTGCTGACCGGATAGTGACAACTGACAACGCATAATCGTAGACGTCTTTTGAATGTCGTCTTCGACGACCAAAGGAGGTGAAGATGCAGGCTAGCCAGTTGGAGGATCCGCTGGCCTGTGTCAGACCCGCCGGCTGCCTCCAGCCCTACCTCAGAGAATTTGCGGCTGGGTTCATATCGTGCGGCTATTCCGTGCTCTCGACACGAGATTATGTGCGATCAGCAGCGCATCTGGGCCGATGGATGGACTCCCGTGACAGCACTATTGATCTACTCACGGACGGGCTCGTGGCTAAGTTTGCCCGGCACCGATGCGATTGCCCCGGAACACGCCGTTCGCTCCAGCGCCCGTCTCGCCGTTGCTTAGTGAGGGTGCATCGTTTTGTGGATTACCTTAGGCGTCTGGGAGTTGTTCCGTCTGCTGCTATGCAGACGGAACAAGTTCTACCAGCACCACTGTTGGGGTTCCGCGCTTGGATGACTTGTCATCGAGGCGTGGTGAAGACGACGGTTGATCGGTACGAGAGGTTGATCGAGAGGATGCTTCCGGCGTTGGGTGACGACCCCTCCTGCTATGACGCCGCTTTGGTGCGTCGAGTCTTTCTCGACGAAGTGCGTCATCTGAGCTGCGTCTACACCAAGACCTTCATCACTGCGCTCCGCGCTTTCCTGCGGTTTCATGCTGCGAAAGGACGATGCCACCCCCATCTCCATCGAGTTGTGCCGACCGTCCCGGAATGGAGACTATCGGCGTTGCCGCGCTATCTCGAATCTGATGACGTCGAGCGTGTGATCGCATCGTGTGACTTGAACAAGCCACAAGGTGTGCGAGATCGTGCCATACTCCTCCTGCTATCTCGGCTCGGGCTCCGCGCTGGAGACATTGTCTCAATGTGTCTCGAGGACGTTGACTGGGTCGCGGGCACTGTGCGCGTTTGCGGCAAGGGCCGCAGGGAGATCCGCCTGCCCTTACCACAGGACGCCGGGGACGCTCTAATCGAGTATCTGGTACAGGTACGCCAAGCCGCTGATACACGTCGGACCTTCCTGTGTGTCAACGCGCCAATTCGCCCTTTTGCAAGTTCGGCCTCAGTTTCCGACATCGTTCGATTTGCCCTGAAGCGAGCGGACATCACCGATCCGCCTTCAAAAGGAGCCCACTTGCTTCGTCATTCTGCGGCGACGACGCTGCTGCGGTCCGGAGTTAATCTGGATGCGATCGCGACGCTGCTTCGGCACAAGTCATCCGACACAACGGCATACTACGCCAAGGTCGATACCAGGCTGTTGCAGCAGATCGCCCAGCCCTGGCCGGAGGATTTGCCATGCTGAGCCACGACTGCATCTACTACGTTGAGCTGCGGCGCGCGGTGGGCTTCAAGTTTAGGCATCAGTCCTGCCTACTGCGTAATTTTTCGGCGTTCGCCGAAGCCAGAGGCGATTCCTACGTGCGCACCGAGACCGTTCTAGCCTGGGCAGCGGAAGCACCCTCGGCTGCACAGCGGCGCGAGAGGTTGCTTCTTGTTCGGCGCTTTGCTCGGCAAATGCAGGCAGAGGATGAGCGCTACGAGGTCCCTCCAGCTCAGGTGTTCGGTAGGCCGCAGAGAGAGCGCCGAGTTCCGTACATCTACAAGCCCGAGGAAATTCGACGTCTTCTCAGGGCTGCGGCTGAACTCACACCAAAAGACTCAATCCGCCCAGCAACCTACGTGACACTGCTTGCGCTCATCGCATCGACGGGACTCCGGATCTCCGAAGCTCTGGCCCTGCAACTCGACGACATCACTCCCGCGGGCCTCGTCATCCGGCATACGAAATTCCGTAAGAGTCGACTGGTACCGTTACACACCACCGCCGAGATTGGTATTGAGCGCTACCTTACCCTGCGCAGGCGGGTCGGTGGTTCCGACCGCTCAGTCTTTGTCTCCCTCTGGGGAACCGGCCTTAGCTACTCGACCTTCTATGCTGTGTTCCTGAAGCTAATGCGATCCATCGGCTTGCGCGGTAGCCCTGGAAACTCAGGTCCATGTATTCATGACATGAGGCACACGTTCGCCGTCCGTGCTCTGGAGCAGAGTAACGGTACTGGCTCCGAGGAAGTTGCACGGCATATCCTTGCTTTGAGCACCTACCTTGGTCACGCGCACCCCTCTGACACGTACTGGTATCTGCAAGCGACTCCCAAACTGTTGGAAAGTATCTCTAGGGCCGGAGAGGCCCTCTTCAATGGAGATAATGGAGGTAGACATGACGCCGCTGGCGCCTCACCTGACAGCATTCATGCTTGAGTATCTACCCCGAGAACGGGCCTGCAGTAGACACACCAGCGATACGTACGCGTACGCGTTTCAATTGCTGCTCTGCTTTGCGGCTGAGCGGTGCCGCAGCTCACCCTCGTCACTCACCCTCGAGCAACTGGATTCTCATCTGATACTCGCCTTCCTGGAACACCTCGAGAAATCCCGCGGAAACTCGTCTACTACAAGAAATGCTCGCCTCGCCGCCATCAAGTCATTCGCACGATTCATCGAATACCGGGTCCCATCTGCCATTGAGCAGGTTCGGTGCATTCTAGCCATCCCCCAGAAGAAGACCGATAGCACCCTTGTCGACTATCTTGTCCTCGAGGAGTTGCAAGCCCTGCTCGACGCTCCAGATCCGGCCACATTTGCGGGAACTCGCGACCGGGCAATGCTCCACCTCGGATTTGCAGCTGGGCTTCGTGTGTCCGAGTTGATCGGACTGCTCCTCGACGACTTGCAGACTCACCCTCACGCGTCTGTCCGCGTCCGCGGTAAGGGTCGCAGGGAACGACTATTGCCGCTCTGGAAGGAAACAGTCAGCGCGCTTCGGGCTTGGCTTACGGTGCGAAGGGCAACCTCAGCTCCCGAGCTATTTCTCAACGCTCGAGGTGGCCCATTGACCCGATCTGGATTTGAGTACATCTTGGCCAAGCACGTTAAGGTAGCTGCCGTCGCCTGCCCGTCGATCTCATCCAAGCGAGTATCACCTCACGTTCTCCGCCATACCTGTGCTATGCATTCGCTCCAGGCTACCCGCGACGTCCGAAAGGTTTCATTATGGCTGGGGCATGCGAGTGTGAAGTCCACGGAAATCTACCTGCGCGCGGACCCGACTGAAAAACTCGCTACATTGGAGGCTCGGCCTCGCGCCTCAGCATAACCAACTACCCCGCATAATTGCGGAAGTCCGCGGGCTCGACCGCGACCAGGACCCGCATCTGCGGCGCCACCTGAATCATCGCGCCACGCTCCACAAAGCCTGGGCCAGAGCCTCACAGTGCGCCGCGGCCGAGCCTCTCAACTCGACCCGTAGACGAGCCCCCTGCGCGTCCTCCATCTCGAGAATGCAGTCCGGTGAAGACGCGAACAGGGGAATCTCCAGGAACTCCTGGCCTGGCCCGGCAGCGAGCCCCGGCTCCGAGATCTCGAGGGGCGACTCCGCGCGCTTCTTCAACCCGTAGTAGTCCAGACCCAGTGCCTGGGCCGTCCTTGACACGCCGTGCTCTCGAGCGGCTTCGGCCGCCACTCGCCACAGCGCCTCAGGGATACGGGCGCCTCGCTTCCGACTCTGGCGCCAGCGCTCGAACTGGCTCTGAACGTCACTCAGGATGTCGCGGGAAGAGCGGTGCGGTCCTTGTTTCATCGGCTGTCCTCCGTCGGTGGGTGGTTAGACCACCAACGCTACCGGCGGACTTACCGGCCGTCACGCACGCTTGCCGCAAGGACACGTGTCCTTTCGGCAAGCGTGCGTAAGGCCGATTTTCTCGACGATCGCGACCATCGGGGCGGCGTGAGGCCGCCATCGGGCGGCACCATGCTCACGACCGGCAACGCGCGGGGCCCGCTGGCGACGACGCGAGGCCATTCGGCTTGGCGCTGGAGCGTAAGCGTCGCGGTCATCCGGCCGATGGTGGCCGCCGGCCCTGGTTCATTGGCAACAGCAGGGTTCGGACCGACGGGCCGACTTGGATGGCCTGCTCAGATCGCGAGCTCGGCGTCAGGCCGAGATGCCGCCGCCTCGACTGCGGCAACGGCCGCCTGGTAGTTCCAGGGCATCCAATCCTGGGCACTTCGCCGCACCTCTTCAGGGTGCTTCAGAAGCTCGGTGAGATAGTCGAACGAATCGACTCCCTCAAGCTCCGCGGTGTAGATCAGGCTCATGAAGATGTCGGCGACGCGAGCGCCTTTCTTGGTCTTGTAGAACAGCGCGTTCTTGCGGTGGAGAATGACTTTCTTCAGCGCTCGTTCGCAAATGTTGTTGTCCAGCGGTGCGCCGGGCTTGCGCAGAAATAGCGTGAGTCGTTCCCAGCGCTTGAGCATGTAGGAGAAGGCGCTCCCCAGGGAGGAATTCGGTTCTACGTTCTTTTCCTCCAGCTGCTCGTTCATCCAACTCTTCAGAGTCGCCATGATCTCGGCCGAATGATCTTGATGGAAACGCAGCCGCCTCCCGGGCGACATCTCCTCCTTGCGAGCGATGGCA
>JAZDDE010000122.1:0-14781 GCA_036679495.1 Gemmatimonadota bacterium
CCGGGCACGTTTCGGAACGGTCACAGTTCCGCTCGTGGCCTCCTCGTCGCCGCTCAGGATGTTGAGGAGCGTCGTCTTGCCGGATCCATTCGCCCCTACCAGGCCGTATCGCTCACCCGGATTCAGGAGAAACGAGACGCCCGTAAAGAGGGTCTGCGCGCCAAACGCCTTTTCGAGGCCTGATACCGAAATCATGGGAGGGAGCTTACAAGATCGGAGGCCAGACGGCAGCAGCCTGTTGCTGGCTCCCGGCCAGAGTCCCACCTTGCCGCGTGCATACCGAACACACCGAAGGGACCTTTCGGTCCGGATTCGTCGCGATTGTGGGTCTTCCCAACGTCGGCAAGTCAACGCTCCTCAACGTCATGGTGGGCGAGAAGCTCAGCATCGTCACCCACAAGGCGCAGACGACGAGGCAGCGTTTCCTCGGTATTCTCTCGGAGCCGGCGCACCAGGCTATCTTCGTGGATACCCCCGGACTGCTGGAGCCCCGTTATCTACTACAGGAGTCGATGCTGGCCGAGGCGCATCGGGCTGTGGGTGACGCGGATGTACTTGTCTATGTCGTGGATGCCGGCTTCCAAGCCAGCGTCGAGCATGGCTTGGCCTACGAGGTTGCGGCCGATATCCCGACAGTACTCTGCCTCAATAAGACGGATCGCACGCACGACTCGGGCGGAGCCCTGGTCAGCCGGTTTCAAGAGCTGGATCGCTGGGGCGCTGTGATCCCGACAGTCGCCGTCAAAGGGCTGGGCATAGACGAGCTCAAGGCCGAGATCCTTGGCCAGCTTCCGTTCTCCCCGGCCCTCTACCCTATCGATGAGGTGGCCACAGCGCCCGTACGCTTTCTTGCCGCCGAACTCATTCGGGAAACATGTCTCGAGCGCCTGTCGGAAGAGGTCCCGTACGCGGTGGCTGTAGGGATCGAGGAATTCCGGGATTCGACCGCCAAGCGTTCCACCTATATTTCAGCCTCGCTGTACGTAGAGCGAAACTCCCAGAAGGGAATCGTGATCGGGAAGGGTGGGCAGACTCTCAAGGAGATCGGCAAGAACTCCAGGCTCAAGATCGAGGAACTTGTAGGTGAGCCCGTGTATCTGGAGCTGCGAGTAAAGGTGCTGGCAAACTGGCGGAAGCGAAGGGGCAAACTTAAGCTTCTCGGGTATCCAACCACGGTGACCGAAAGAACATAAGAGGACAAGAAATGGCCCTCGATTCGACCCTCCTCGAGCTACTCGTCTGCCCAAAGTGCAAAGGCGACCTGGAGTATCGTCAAGAGGAACAAGTGCTGCGCTGTGAGGCTTGCCGGCTGGACTATGCCATTGATGAAGACATCCCGATCATGCTGATCGATGAGGCAACGGCGTATTAAGCATCTGCCCTCCCCGCTTGCCTGGCTGGTGGCAGGGATTGCGGTTCTGACTGCCGGTACGTCTGCCGCGGCCCAGACTCCACCAGACGTCGCGCAGGACGCTTCCGCTTCTGAAGCCGCCTCATTCCTTCTGATCCCGGTTGGCGCACGGGCCATAGGTCTGGCCGGAAGCACGACCGCGCTCAGGGGAGATGCGGAGAGCGTCCTTTGGAACCCGGCCGGTATCGCCGGGATGGGCCATCGCGAGGTGTACTACATCCGCTCGGACGACTTCGGCACCACGGCGCAGATCTTTGGATTGGTCACCCCGCTCGGCATGGGGCAAGTCGGCATCACGTACTACGATCTTGCGGTAGGCGAGATTGATGCGCGCGACGCCCTCAACAACGACATAGGGACCCTGGACATTTCGAATCAGATTTTGATCCTGTCTGTCGCGGTGCCGGTCGGTCCTCTGGTCGACTTCGGGATCAACTACAAGCTCGTCCGTTTCGAGAGTGCGTGCGCAGGAGCCTGCACGGACTTCGGACTCAGCTCGACTTCGCATGTGTTCGATGTGGGCGCCGTGACACCCATACCGATGCTTCCGGGCCTCACGGTCGGCGCTGTTCTCCGAAACCTGGGTGCTTCCGTGGCCCTGGAAGACGGCGGCCCTTCTGACCCGCTTCCGACGCGGATCCGCGTGGGCGCCTCCTATATCCTCATGGACGGCCTCGCCGCCGGGCCGCGCGCTCCGGGCGGTCCTAGCCTGCGCATCCTCGGAGACGTGCAACAAACCTGGTCCGAGTTCGACGACATGGAGGGCTCAGTAGCCGCGGAACTCGGCCTAAGCGGACTTCTGTACGTCCGGGGGGGCTACGCCTGGGCCGGAGAAGCGCGCTCGGGCGCCACCCTCGGAGTGGGTCTCCGTTTTGACCGCCTGATCCTGGACTTCGGCCACATTTTCGACGACTTCGCCGGTTTTGACGACGGCACACCCTTCCAATTCCGAGTCGGCATGGAGTTCTGATCACATCCCCAACCGTTGGGCCTGAAGACATCATCCGCCAGCTCGAAGAGAGGCCGCTGAAGCCGAAAGACCTGGCCAAGGCCCTCAGCGTTCCCGGCCCGGCCTACCGCAAATTCCGGGACCTTCTGGATACTCTGGAGGAGGAGGGGCGGGTCTATCGCCAGCGGAAGGGTCGATACGGCGTCCCGCGGGACCTGAATCTTGTCGTAGGCGTCCTTCAGACGACCCGGCAAGGCGATGGGTTCGTAGTCCGTGAGACGCCCGGTGAGCCCGACGTGTTCGTACGCCGGCGTAACCTCGGCTCCGCGGTGGAAGGAGATCGCATCGTTGTCCGAGTCGAGCGGCACCGCCCCGGACGGAACCCGGAGGGCCGCCTGGTGCGTGTCCTGGCACGTGCCTGGACGCAGGTCGTCGGAGCGTACACCCCTCACAAGGGCTACGGTGTTGTCCATCCGCGCGAACCGGCGCTGAATCTGGAGATATTCATTCCCGCCGAGGCGACCTCTGAGGCGGCGAAGGCTCCAGCCGGTACGCTGGTTGTGGCCGAGATCGAGGAGTGGGGCCAGGGCGATGTGAACCCCATCGGCCGGGTGACCCGCGTGCTGGGCGCGCCCGACGATCCCGGCGTGGATGTCCTGTCCATCATCATTGGCCATCAGCTTCCGCTCGAGTTCCCGTCCGAGGTGGACAAAGAGGCCGAGCGGATTGCGCGAAGAGGGATCCGGCCCGAGGACCTGGAAGGGCGCGAGGACTTTCGGGAAGAGACTGTGTTCACGATCGACCCCGCGGATGCCCAGGACCACGATGACGCCCTCTCGGTGCGCAAAGAGCCTGATGGTGACTTCACGGTCGGCGTGCACATCGCGGATGTCTCCTACTATGTAAAGCCGGGATCCGCCCTGGATCGAGAGGCTTTCGATCGCGGAACTAGCGTGTACCTGGTGGATCGCGTGGTCCCCATGCTGCCGCACGTTTTGTCCGGCGGCCTGTGCTCACTCAAGCTGGGCGAAGACCGCCTCACGCTGTCAGTGGTGCTGCAGATATCAGCCAATGGTACGATCCGGGACCGGCGTATCGTGCGGGGAGTGATTCACAGTCGGGCCCGTCTCTCCTACGAACACGCACAGGCCATTCTCGACGGAGGCAGCGCCCCGGGAGAGGCCGCCGACGTCGAGGCTGCGGTCGGGCACCTGGTCAAGCTCAGCCGCGCCATTCGGCAGGGCCGGCAGAAGGCGGGAAGCATCGACTTCGACCTGCCGGAATCTCGCGTGGTACTGGATGAGGCAGGAAAGCCCGAGGCGATTCTTCGGGTCGAGCGCCTCGAAGCGCATAAGCTCATCGAGGATTTCATGATCCTGGCTAACGAAACTGTGGCTGAATCCGCCCTGGGGACCAAGTTACCTCTGATTTATCGTGTCCATGACACTCCGTCTGAGGACAAGATGGAGAATCTCAGGTCGGTGGCCGCGGCGTTTGGCCACACCCTGCCATCGGGCACCGTGAAGCCGAAGCACATCGCCAAGCTCGTGCGTGCGGCAGACGGCACCCCGCACGAACGCCTCATCCAGACGGTAACGCTGCGCAGCATGAAGAGGGCGATCTACTCCACCAAGAACGTGGGTCATTTCGGCCTAGCCTCCAAAGCCTACGCCCATTTCACGTCTCCGATCAGGCGCTATCCGGATCTGGCGGTACACCGGCAGCTAGTCCGCAGGATGGCGGGCAAGACGGGCAAGGGGCCGGACGATCAAACGCTGGAGCGCCTTGAGAAGACGGCGCTGCACAGCTCCGAGCGCGAACGTCGGGCTGTGGCTGCGGAGCGCGACTCGGTGGACCTGAAGAAGGTCGAATACATGGAGGCGCACCTCGGAGACGAATTCAGCGGCACGATTGCCGGTGTTACAGCGTTCGGGCTGTTTATACTGCTCGACGCCGTCCACGTAGAAGGTCTCGTACACGTCAGCTCCCTGGGTAACGATTACTATGAGTTTGACGAGGAGCGCCACACCCTCACAGGTCGCCGCGCAGGGCACCGCTTCACGCTGGGAGACGCAGCGCAGGTGCAGGTAGCGAGAGTGGACAAGGAAGCCCGAAAGATAGACTTCGAACTGCTCAGCACCCCTGCTTGACCGGGTGTGAGAGCACAGCTACACTCGCCGCCCGCGGGGCTGCCAAGACGGTTTGCTCCGCGCTCCACCAGATCTTCAGTAGGAGTGCGAAATATGAGCGGCACTGAGGCTCAGCTCGCTGAGCTGGCCAAGCACCGCGGGCGGCTGGATGAGCTCCGGGGGTATCTTTGAGGTAGGTGAGAAGCAGGTCGAGCTCGCAAAGCTGGACGAGAAAATGTCCAGCCCTACCTTTTGGGATGATCCGGATCAGGCCCGGATCGTGATCGAGAAAGCCAACAAGTTCAAAGCCGAAACCCAGCCGTGGATAGGTCTCTCCGACCGAGTCGACAACCTGATCGAGCTCGCCGAACTTCTGGCCGAAGAAAACGAGGGCGACCCCGAACTGCAGAGCGAGTTGGAGCAGGAACTCGCACAACTCGGACCTGAACTCGACTCCCTTGAGCTACGTAACATGCTGCGCGGGCCCGATTCGCATCGTGACGCCCTGCTCACCATCCATCCCGGGGCGGGCGGAACCGAGTCCCAGGACTGGGCCGAGATGCTCGTACGGATGTACTCTCGATACGCCGAGCAACGCGGGTACGCCGTGGACGTTCTCGACCTCCTTCCCGGCGAAGAGGCTGGAATCAAGTCGGCAACGCTGGAAATCCGGGGCCAATACGCGTATGGCTACCTCCTGGCAGAAAGGGGGGTTCACCGCCTGGTTCGTATCTCGCCTTTCGATGCTCAGGGACGGCGGCATACGTCTTTCGCCTCAGTATTCGTGTACCCCGTCGTGGACAACGACATCGAAGTTGAAATCGACGAGAGCGATCTTCGCATCGATACCTACCGGGCGTCTGGTGCGGGCGGACAGCACGTGAACAAGACAGACTCGGCGGTCCGTATCACACACGAGCCCACAGGTATCGTCGTGTCGTGCCAGCAGGAGCGCAGCCAGCACAAGAACAAGTCGAAGGCCATGAAAATGCTCAAGGCCGCGCTGTACCAGCGGGCAGTTGAGGAAAAGGCAGCCGAACGGCAGGAGCTGGAACAGTCGAAGACAGACATCGCGTTTGGGAACCAGATCCGCTCGTACGTCTTGCAGCCCTACACTATGGTCAAAGATCACCGGACTGACGTGGAGGTCGGAAACGCGGGCGGAGTTCTCGACGGTGCGATCGACCCGTTCATCGAGGCGTTCCTTCGCCAGCGCGGGACAGGGTCAGCGTGAGCGACTTGCGGGACGGACTGCCGATCGAGGAGTGGTATGCGTCGAATGACCGCCCCAAGCCCGTCCGCGACCGTTACGCCAAACTGAGGCGCCTCGGAGAACTCGGAGTGGAACCGTTCGCCTATTCATTCGACCGATCTCACACGCTGGCGGAGGCGCTCGCCGGCTGGGACGCGGCCGAAGCAGCCGATGCGGATCTCGAGGAAGGTCCCAGGGTTCAGGTCGCAGGCCGTATCCAGGCCTTTCGGGACATGGGAAAGACCGCCTTCGCCCACATCGAGGATCGATCCGGTCGGCTGCAGGTCTATCTGCGGAGACAGGATCTTGAAGACCTGGATGCGGCCCTCCTCGACCAGCTCGATCTGGCCGACTGGGTAGGTGTGACCGGTGTACTTTTCCGGACGCGGAGCGGGGAAGTAACCGTTCGCGCGGCCCAGCTTCAGCTCCTGAGCAAGGCTCTGCGCCCAGTGCCCTTCGGCAAAGTCGAGGAAAAGGACGGAGAGCGGATCGTACACAGCGGCCTCACGGACATTGAACAGCGAGCCCGGCAGCGCTACGCGGACCTTGCCGCCAATCCGGACGTAAGGGGTTCGTTCGTCACCCGGGCTCGAATCGTATCTCGGCTCCGCAGCCTGCTGGATTCGGAGGGCTACATTGAGGTAGAAACACCAATCCTACAGCCGATGTATGGCGGCGCCTTCGCCCGCCCGTTCACAACTTATCATAATACTTTAGATCAAACACTGTATCTACGTGTTGCCGATGAACTTTACCTAAAGCGTTTGATAGTAGGCGGACTGGACCGCGTGTACGAAATTGGGAAGGACTTCCGGAACGAGGGCGTGGACCGGACGCACAATCCAGAGTTCACGATGCTCGAACTGTACGAGGCCTTCGCCGACTACGAGCGAATGATGGACATGGCCGAGCACCTGGTCACCGAGACGGCGAGAAGCGTGTGCGGGGACCTCTTAATTCAGTACGAGGGCAGGGAGGTGAACCTGGCGCCCCCCTGGAGGCGCGTGACTTTCTATGACGCAATTCAGGAGTTCGCCGGGTTCGATGCCCGGGCGGCTGACGAAGACGAACTTCGCGGCCGTGTGAAGGAGACTGGCCGCTTGGAGGCTGAAACAGCAGACCGCTCTAAGCTGCTTGATATCGCGCACGGCCACTGGGTCGAGCCCAGCCTCACGAATCCGACCATCATTTATGATCATCCGATCGAAATGAGCCCGCTGGCTAAGCCTAAGAGGGGCGACCCGGGTTTGGCGGAGCGGTTTGAGGTGGTAGTCGGGGGCATGGAACTCATCAACGCGTTCAGCGAATTGAATGATCCCATAGATCAGTGGAACCGGTTCGCCGCTCAGGCGGAAGCCCGCGCCCGAGGAGACGAGGAGGCCCAAGGGCTCGACGAAGACTATGTCCGGGCGCTGGAATACGGCCTTCCGCCGACCGGGGGACTCGGTCTCGGTGTGGACCGGCTCACGATGCTCCTCACCGGTCGATCCACGATTCGGGAAGTCATTCTTTTCCCGGCTCTGCGTCCCGAGGAGAGCTGAGTGGCCCAGGGCACCCGCGACAGCTCACTGGAATGGTTCCTCGCGCGCCGGTATCTGTCCGGTCGCCGTGGCCGTGGATTCCTGTCCCTCATCACCTGGATCTCGATCGGCGGCGTGGCGGTGGGAGTGATGGCCTTGATCGTCGTCATCGGGGTCATGAGCGGACTACAGCGCGATCTTCGCGAGAAAATCCTTGGCGCTAACGCTCACGTGACCGTACTGGATATCGCCGGCAGCATGGACAGTTGGCGCTCCGTAGTGAACGAGGTCTCGAAAGACCCGGACGTGGTAGCCGCCGGCCCCTTCATCTATACCGAAGTTGGCCTCAACGTGCCGGGGAATGATTACGCCGAGGGAGCTGTTTTCCGCGGCATACAGAACGACTCGATCGCTCTGGCGGTCACCTCGATCGACGAAAGCCTGGTGGACGGCACCATGCCCTTCGGTGAGACAGCCTCCGGGGAACCGGGCATCATCCTGGGCACGACGCTGGCCGACCGACTCGGCTTGTTTCCTGGAGAGGTGGTGGTAGTCGTGTCGGCTCAGGGAGCCGACCTGACTCCTACGGGCATCCAGCCGCAGCTCCGCCGCTATGAGGTCACGGGAGTATTCGAGACCGGACTGTACCAATTCGATACCAAGTTTGCCTACGTAGAGCTTGAAAGCGCCCAGGGTTTGCTCCGAATGAACGGGGCAGTGACAGGCGTGGAGTTCAACGTGAGCGACGCGTGGAAATCGGGCGAGGTCGCGGCCCGGGTCGGAGAAGCGCTTGGCTTCCCATACCGCCTGCAGGATTGGCAGAGTCAGAACGCAAGCCTGTTCTCGGCCCTGAAGCTCGAGAAGCTGGCCATGGGGATTATCCTGCTGCTCATTATTCTCGTGGCCTCCTTCAACATTGTCTCGACGCTCATCATGGTGGTGACCGACAAGACCCGCGAGATCGGGATTCTTCGCTCCATGGGCATGCCGGCCAAGGGAATCACCCGGGTCTTCAGGAGACAGGGCATTGTCATCGGGCTCGTCGGAACCTCTCTGGGAACAGGCCTTGGCCTCTTGCTCGCGTTTCTCCTTGAACGCTACCAGTTCATCAGGCTGCCCAGCGACGTGTACTTCATTGACCGGCTCCCGGTGGACATCAATCCGATGGATCTGGCGATGATTATTGCGGCGTCGCTGGCTATCTCGTTCCTGGCGACGCTGTACCCCGCCCGTCGCGCAGCCGAACTGACTCCTGTAGAGGCGATCCGCCATGAGTGAGGCGATTCGCTCGCAGCCGGTGGCGGAAGCCCGAGGTGTGCACCGCACGTTCACCGGCGCCGC
Organism: Gemmatimonadota bacterium; assembly: GCA_036679495.1. Taxonomy (GTDB): domain Bacteria; phylum Gemmatimonadota; class Gemmatimonadetes; order Palauibacterales; family Palauibacteraceae; genus JAZDDE01. Next base: position 8,603 of record JAZDDE010000122.1, read on the forward strand.
CGGAGGCGACATCCGGGTCCTTCGCGGGGTGGACCTGGACATCCACGCTGGAGAGACCATCGCTATCGTGGGCCCGAGCGGCACCGGCAAGTCCACGCTTCTGCATGCGCTCGGCGGCCTGGACCGACCGACATCGGGAACTATCCTTCTGGCCGATCGATCGTTGGCTGGGCTCAACGATTCGGACCTGGCCGAACTCCGGAACCGATACGTGGGCTTCGTATTCCAGTTCCACCATCTCCTGCGCGACTTCTCGGCCCTGGAGAACGTGATGATTCCGCAGCTTATCGCTGGACGTAGTTCTGGTGATGCCCGGGGTCGTGCCCGCCAGCTCCTGGATCAGGTCGGCCTCAGTCACCGTGAAGGCCACCGGCCCAATCAACTGTCCGGCGGAGAACAGCAGCGGGCCGCCGTGGCGCGTGCCCTGGCCAACGAACCCCCTGTCTTGCTGGCCGATGAACCCTCGGGTAACCTGGACGTCGAGACCAGCGAGCGGCTTCACGAAATACTGTTTTCGCTCGCGGACACGCACGGGACGGCACTGGTGGTCGTTACGCACGATCTCGCGCTGGCCGGACGTACGGATCGAATGCTGCAACTGTCCGCAGGTGTACTGCATCCCGTCGATCATGACGGAGAGACGGGCGCCGGGGACTAGACGGAGGCGAGACGACAGCGATGCGCTGTGACGACTGTCAGGAACGTGAAGCCCAGCTCAACCTGACGAGCATCGAGGACGGAGAAATGTGCACCCTGAATCTGTGTCAGGAATGCGCCGATGCCCGGGGCTTGGGTATGTCTGTCCCCGAAAAAGCGCCGCTGGCGGATTTCCTGGCCCATATGGCGTCGGATGAGAGCTCCGAGGAATCCGAATCGGCCGAAGAGCCGTGCCCCTACTGCGGAACGACTCATTCCGATTTCCGTCGTTCCGGCCGGCTGGGCTGCGCCCAGTGCTACGGCCGCTTCGAAGGCCAGTTGCGCCCTCTTCTTCGCCGGCTCCACGGTGCGAGCCAGCATGTTGGAAAGCTATACCAGGGTGACACGACAGAGGCCGGCGATCGTTTCGCCCGGCTGGCGAGCATGAGAGTTCGGCTACAGAGAGCCGTGGACGTAGAGGACTTCGAGTCGGCGGCTACGCTACGAGACCTGATTCATGAACTCGAGCTGGAAGGTGCGGAATGATCGTCCGGGACCAACCTCTCGAACTGCAGGGTCTACAGTGGCTGGGCGACCCGGGGCCGGAGCACGAGATCGTACTGTCCACGAGAGTTCGGTTGGCTCGAAACCTACAGGGCTTTCCGTTCGCCGAGCGCGCGGGTCCGGACGACAAGCGCCGGATTCTGGATCGGACGATCGAGACTCTCGAGTCTTCGATAGTGTTGGGCGAGGCGGACCTGTGGACGCTCGATGGCCTCGACCCCATCGACCGGACAGTGCTTCTTGAGCGCCACCACGTGAGCCGCGAGCTGCTGGGGGCCGACGAGGACGGCCCTCCAGCGTCTGCGGCCTATGTACTGGGCCGGGAGAGTGGTGTCGGCGTCATGGTAAACGAAGAGGACCATCTCCGACTGCAAACGTTGAAATCGGGCCTGCAGCTTGATTCGGCGTGGCGGGATGTCGAGGCGCTCGACGAGGAACTTGGCAGCCTGCTCCCGTTCGCTTTCCATCACGAATTCGGCTTCCTCACGTCGTGTCCCACTAATGTCGGGACAGGCCTCCGTGCCTCCGTGCTTATCCACCTGGCCGGCCTGGTCCTCACAAAGGAAATTCAACGGGTACTCGAGGGGATCTCTCAGGTGGGCCTGACCTACCGTGGGTTATTTGGCGAAGGCTCGGAAGTCGTCGGGAATTTCTTTCAGGTCTCGAATCAGACAACGCTCGGAAAGAGTGAAGAGGACCTGGTCGAACACCTGTCCCGAATTGTCTCACAGGTGATTCAGTACGAGCAGCGGGCACGCGGTGTGCTACTGAGAGAGGCACCGGCAGTGCTTGAGGACAAGGTCTGGAGGGCGTACGGGATTCTGCGGCATGCCCGAAGCCTATCTCTGGAAGAGCTGATGAACCTGCTATCGGGACTGAGGTTAGGCTTGACTCTGAAACTTCTAAATACGCCCAGGGTAGAGACGCTGAACCGGGTCATGATCTTCGGGCAGACCGCCCACCTCCAACGCGCGGCCGGTCGAACCCTGGACGAAGCGGATGCAGATGTTTACCGTGCGAGCTTCGTACGGGAAATGCTGGCGACGGACGAACCCAGCGCGAGGAGCGGATGAACTACAATTTCACTGATCGTGTACGCCGAGTGCTCGCCACGGCTCGTGAAGAGGCCATCCGGCTACAGCACGACTACGTGGGCACCGAGCATATCCTTCTGGGGCTGGTTCGGCAGGGAGACGGAGTGGCCGCCGAAGTGCTGCGCAATCTGGCAGCCGACTTCGAAGAGCTCCTGCGGCTCGTTGAGGAACAGGTGAAGCCGGGTAGCTCGACGACGCCCATCGGTGAGCTGCCGTACACAACCCGCGCCAAGAAGGTGCTGGAGTACGCCATGGCCGAGGCGCGCGAGTTGAACCATAGCTACGTTGGGACCGAGCACTTGTTGCTGGGTCTTCTCCGAGAAGAGAAGGGCTTGGCTGCCCGCGTGTTGGGCAACATGGACATCGGACTCGAAGAGGCTCGTGCGGAGATGCTCAAGCTTCTCGGGACTGACATGCCCAGCTCAAGTTCCATTCCCGCGCCGACCGAAGCGGTGCCCAAGGGCGAGTCAAAGTCGAAGACACCCGCTCTGGATCATTTCTGCCGCGACCTCACAGAGCTGGCGGCCGAGAACAAGCTTGATCCAACCATTGGACGCGCCGGGGAGATCGAGCGGGTCATGGAGGTTCTGTCTCGGCGAAAGAAGAACAACCCCGTCCTGATCGGCGAACCGGGAGTCGGCAAGACAGCTATTGTCGAAGGCCTGGCTCAGAAGATCGTCAAGGACGACGTCCCCGACAGTCTCGCGGGACACCGGGTGCTGGCACTCGACATGGCCGCTGTTATCGCGGGAACCAAGTACCGCGGCCAGTTCGAAGAGCGACTCAAGGCCATTGTCAATGAGATTTCGCAAAACGACGGTATCATTTTGTTCATCGACGAGCTGCACACCCTGGTGGGAGCGGGAGCGGCGGAAGGTGCCATCGACGCATCCAACATGCTGAAGCCAGCCCTGGCTCGCGGAGAGCTGCAGTGCGTGGGGGCCTCGACACTCAACGAGTACAGAAAGCACATCGAGAAGGACGGGGCTCTGGAGCGCCGGTTCCAGACCGTAATCGTCGAAGCCCCTAGCGTGGAAGAGACAGTCGAGATCCTCAAGGGCCTGCGCCGGCATTACGAGGACCATCACGGGGTGGAGGTTCCGGACGCATCGCTGGAAGCGGCGGCCAAACTCTCTGACCGGTATATCACAGACCGCTTCCTGCCCGACAAGGCCATCGATGTGGTGGACGAAGCCGGAGCCCGGTCCCGTTTGAGCGCCCAGGTACCGCCTCCCGAGGTCCAGGATCTGAAGAAGCAGCTCGAGGAGCTCGGCGAGAAGAAGGACGAGGCGATCCGCGACCAGGACTTCGAAGAGGCAGCGCGCCTTCGAGATCAAGAAAAAGACCTCCAGCAAACGATCGAGCTCAAGCGCGAGGAATGGAACACGCAGCGTCGGGAACTGCGGCCTGTAATCGATCAGGAAGCTATCGCGTTTATCGTCTCACGGTGGACGGGTATCCCCGTCAGCCGCTTGCAGGAGGGCGAATCCGAGCGCCTGATGCGGATGGAAGACGAACTCCATGAGAGTGTGATCGGCCAGCATGAGGCGATCGAGGCCATCAGCCGCGCTATCAGGCGTACGCGAGCCGGGCTCAAGGATCCGAATCGCCCGATCGGAAGTTTTGTGTTCTGTGGTCCGACGGGTGTGGGAAAGACGGAGCTGGCCCGATCGCTAGCCCGATTCCTTTTCGCCGACGATCAGGCTTTGATTCGCGTCGATATGTCCGAATACATGGAAAAATTCTCGGTCAGCCGGCTGATCGGAGCTCCCCCAGGGTATGTCGGATACGAGGATAGCGGTGCTCTTACCAAGGCTGTTCGCCGCCGCCCCTACAGCGTCGTGCTCCTGGACGAGATCGAGAAGGCGCATCCCGACATATTCAACATTCTCCTGCAGGTGCTGGACGAAGGACACCTGACCGACAACTACGGTCGCGTAGTCGATTTCAAGAATACGGTACTGATCATGACCTCGAACGTCGGGGCGAGAGACATCGTGTCTTCATCCGGTCTCGGATTCGAGACCGGTGAGGCCGAATCGCAGTACGATCGTATGGCCGACAAGGTCAAAGACGAAATCGATCGCACATTTACTCCGGAGTTTCTCAACCGGCTCGATGAAGTGATCGTATTTCACGCGCTCTCGCGCGAACAGATCGGGGAAATCGTCCACATTCTTCTCAAGGATGTTCAGGGCCGATTGGCAGAAGAAGAACTGTCGTTATCCGTGACGGATCAAGCGATAGACTTTCTGGTAGAACGTGGATATGATGACAAGTTTGGTGCGCGTCCGTTGAAGCGCACTATTCAGCGGTTCGTGGAGGATCCTCTATCAGAAAAGATATTGATGGCCGAGTTCACCCCCGGGGACGTAATCGCCGTGGACGTGAGAGAGGACGAGGAAGCGTTGTTGTTCGAGACGGTTTCGCATACATCCCTGACGTGACATCCCGTCGGTTCGCACGGGCCTCCGTGGCCCTCGCCATGCTGGCCATGGCGGGGGCCGCTCCTTTATGGGCCCAGGTACAGCCTACTCGCGAGGTGACGATCGACAGCATCGTCGTTCGCGGCAACGATCGATATCCGGTATCCCAGATTATCCGCTTGGCCCAGGTTCGAGTCGGGCAAGTGGTCAACGGGACCGACGTCCAGCAGGCCATACGTCGCATGTTCGCGACCGGAAACCTGGCGGATATCAGGATCAGCGTGTCTCCCGGCACGCCGGCCATCTTCTATATCGACGTCGTGGAACGGCCCATCATCTACGAATTCGCCTTCGAAGGGCTGGAACACGTGGGCGATGGCACCATCCGCGACACGGTCGGCCTGTTCAGCGGCTCTGCCTTGGACCCGGCAGACGTGGTGGCCACGAAAACCATCATCCGAAAGCTCTTGGCGAACGAAGGGTTTCCGCAGGCCGAGGTCGACACGGCTCTGACGCGCGAGCCCGGTGGCCTTGACCAGTTGAAACTCACCTTCCTCGTCAAGGAGGGCCCTCGGCTGGCTTTAGCACGCGTGACATTCCATGGTAACGAGTCCATTCCCTCTGAGGATCTCCGGAATGCCATGGCGACTTCCGAGGAAGGCTTCTTCTGGTTCCGGCCAGGCGAGTTGCACAGAGACGAATATCGGACGGATCTCGCGAGCCGGATCCCCGCTTTCTACGGTTCGAAGGGCTTCATCGACATGCAGATACTCGGCGACACGGTCGTCGTGGACACGCTGACGGGGAAGGGACGCATTGAGATTCTCATCGACGAAGGGCCGCAGTACCACCTCGCGGAGTTGCAGATCGAGGGGAACACGCGGTTCGCGAGCGCGGAGATTTCGAGCTTCTTCCCGACCTCGCGTGATGGGCTTCTGGACCCGGAAGTTGTAGCCGCTATGGGTCTGCCGGTGTTCGACCAGACGGGTTTTGAAGACGCTACGCGAAATATAGGTGACTTGTACCGCGATGCCGGCTATCTGGGCGCTCAGGTCATTCCCAATATCGACCGCTCGCCACCCGACAGCGTGGGTGCGCCCCACACCGTGGTCGTCCGCTGGCTCATGAATGAGGGGCAGCCCGCGTATGTCCGTCAGGTGGACATCGTGGGCAACGACTACACGCACGACAGGATCATCAGGCAGGTGCTGCTCACGTTCCCAGGCGATATTTACTCCCAGGAACTGCTCATTCAGAGCCTGCGCAATATTCAGAGTCTGAGTTTCTTTGAGACTCTTCCGCCTGACTCGGCGATCCAGATTTTGCCTCGCGAAGACGGGGATATCGATCTGGTGTACCGGGTGCGAGAAAAACAGACCGGTAATATCAACTTCGGGATGTCGGCCACACCGGCCAGTGGCTTTGCCGGCTTTATCGGGTATGACCAGCCGAATCTGTT
>JAZDDE010000123.1:0-7920 GCA_036679495.1 Gemmatimonadota bacterium
GCCGTCGGGCCAGGCGTAACCATCGGGCCAAGCGTAGCCATCGGGCCAGGCGTAGCCATCGGGCCAGGCGTAGCCATCGGGCCAAGCATAGCCATCGGGCCAGGCGTAGCCGTCGGGCCAGGCATAGCCATCGGGCCAAGCGTAGCCGTCTGGCCAAGCGTAGCCGTCCGGCCAGGCGTAGCCGGTGTTCCACGAGTAGAGACCATCCCAGGCGTAACCGTCGAGGCCCTCGATGAAGAAGGTGCCGTCCGCCGCCTTGTGAGCCCTACCACCGAAGTGCTGATTGCCCGCAAGATCGGCATCGACGTCGAGACCGAGATTGGCGCAACCGCCGGTGGTGGCGTGGACCGCCGCGTAAGCGTCGATGGCACCAGCGCCCTGCTGGAACACGCTGTAGGCGATAGTCCCCAGATCGGTGACCGCGGGCATTGCCGAGGCCATCAATCGACACTTGACGTCACCAGCCGAGAGTGACGGGTCCGCCTGAAACATCAGCGCCGCCGCGCCTGAGACCATCGCCGCAGCCTGGGATGTGCCCGACATGGTGAAATAGCGCCCTCCGTCGTGGAAGTCGGGGTATTCCTCCGCCAGATAAGAGTGCTTGTCCATCATCGCGGTCACGTGGCCTCCCGGAGCAACGACCTCGGGCTTCACAAAACCCTCGTAGGTCGGCCCGGCGGCTGAGAATGATGCCAAGAAGTCGTCTGTCGCGACTTCGGGAGTCTCCGCGTCGGACATCGCCCCGACCGTCATGACGTACGGAACATTGCCCGGCACGCCAATGGTCATCGGCTCCGGACCGGTGTTGCCCGCCGAGGCCACCACGAACAATCCGGACTGCCACGCCGCCATCACCGCTTGCGCTAGAGGATCGTCCCAGTAGTGCGAGCGCGGCTCCGCGCTGAACGACAGGTTGAGCACCCTGATGCCGTAGAGCCCGGTGTTGGTGACGATCCAATCGAGGCCGCGAATCACATCAGCGTAGCTGCCCACCCCTTGGTCGTCGAACGCCTTGACCGCGACGAGATCTGCCTCGGGCGCGATTCCATTCGGCTGTCCGCTCGCTTCTGAGTCCGAATCCGATCCTGAGTCCGAGTCAGACCCTGAGTCAGAGTCCGAGTCGGAATCAGCACTGCCGCCGTCTGCATTCAAAATGATGCTCTGGATGTGACTGCCGTGACCATGCTGATCGCTCGACACGTTGGTCGAGAGCTCCTGGTCCGCCACCGCATCGTAGTGAGCGATGAGTCGGTGCTTGTCGCCGGCCTTCTTGTGGAAGCCGGTGTCGAGCACCGCGACGGTCACACCCCAGCCAGTGATGCCTTCGTCGTGCAGCGCTCGAGCGCCGACCTGCGACGGATAGGGGACTACGGGGTGAGAACCACCCGGGCCGGAGACCGACGCCTTTCGGTTGGCATGGATCCGCGTGATCCCTTCGCGGCGCCGTAGGGTGGCGATCTGCTCCTTGTTGAGATGCGCGGCCACGGCTCTGATGATGCCCAACTCGTGGGTAATCTCTCCGCCAACAGCGAGCACCGCCTCGCGAACGGTCTCGAAGTCGGCCCCCTGGACGATCACCTGAGAGGTCTCGCTCTTTCTGCCTGAACTCTCGTCGGCTATGCCAAAGCCCACACACAGCAGCAGGGCGCCCGCCGTGAATAGGAATACCTTTCCTCTAAGAATCATTTCGAGCCTTCCTTCCTTCACGCGCCCCCTCCGGTCGGAGGGCGGCGGCGAGGTATCGTTGCCGGCTCGGCTGCTCTGACCGAGCCTGTTGGGTTCCCCGACGGCCAGCTACTCAGGCGTCGGACGTCGCACAAAGAACATCAACAATCAAGAAACAATTGAGAACTCCAAGAACTTCAGTGCGTCAAGAGCCTGATATAGCGCAAGATTCATGCCGAACTCTCGCCGGAGACCTATGCAATAAGTAACAACTTAATGTTACCTGCAAGTCCTTTGGTTGCAATCTTTAAGCTCTGGATGCTCACGGGTGCGGGTGCGTTCCTCGGCGGCAACGAACGGAGATGGCGACCGCCATGGAAAAAACTACCGCCCCGGCCCAGGTAGTTTTGGGCAGGAATCGCGCTGATGTGCCGGTCGTATCCGACGCCGGCCGGGTTCCCGGGACCTAGCAGCTCGTGGCCTTCCAGGCAAGAAGGCGAACCGACCGTCTACAACTGAAGCCGGCCTTGCGCCCCACTTGTCGGAATCCGCGGCGCAGCACCGCCGGGCTCTACGGGAGGTCCAGCGGCACGCTTGCGACGTAGTTGTCGATGTAGACTCTGCCTTGACCCGAGGTTCCTACGTCGCCATATGGAAGTCCCAGGCGCACTTCCTTGACGACCCATCGGTCGTTGGCGAAGTTCCTCACCACTCCCCTGTTGCGATCGTTCTTGGCCAAGCGCACGAAGCCGTCCGCCACTTCGGGATCGGTGGCGCCGCGCCATTCGACTCGAATCTTTTCGGTCGTCATCGCCCGCACCGGCGTGTTGGCGACTTCGATGTAGTCCCCTTCAGTGCCTTTAGCCACCAGACGCAGTCTGTGCTGTCCTCCCTCTTGAGTCAGGATCAGCTTGGTATGGGCCCTGCCCTTGCCAAAGAGCACAAGAATGTCGATCTCGGCCCCTTCGAGTTCGGCGCCGTTGGCGTTGAACAGGAACTCGACATCCACTCCCTTGCCCCTACCGCCGACTCGATGCATCAGGAAGCGACGCTGGGGCTTATCGGTGAACGGAAGGTGGAGCAGATAGTTGCCTGCGAGCTGCAAGACAGTCAAGCCACCACGGTTTCGCTGCCAGCCGGTCGGCGCCCCGCTCTCGAAATCATCCGCTAGCACCACCCCACTGAGCCTGAAATTCGCTATCGCCTGGGCTGTGCGGTCGCCGACTCGAGCGTTGTCGCGCTCGCCGGGCACCCCCATAGGCTGCCCCTCATACATCACGCCGGGATTCGAGAAGTACGGTACGCGGGTACAGCCACCGCAGGGGTCGGAATAGGCCATCGCGGTCCGCCAGTTGCCGCCCACAAAATGCGCGAACGCCCAGGGGAAAAGAGCCTGCGCCTGAGGGCTGCCGTTGGCCGGATCGTGCTCCATGCCCATGTTGTGCCCCACTTCGTGGGCAAAGGTAGTCACACACTGATACGCGGTCACCGAGTAGGCCCATGGGGAGAACCCTGGGCCGACTTCGTCCATGATGTAGGCGATGCCGCAGAGGTCCTCGTCGTTCGACTGCACGAGCGCCACCAAGTCGGCCGAGTGAGCATCGCGCAAGGCCTTGACCTGGTTGTTCTGACGCAACGGGCTCAAGTTCTGGCTCAGAGTGTCCTTCTCCGCCACTGGCGAGAGCCCGATGTGAGCCAGCCTCATTCTGGCACTCATCCTACTGTTGCCGAATGCTTCATTGGCGAGATCGACCATGAGGCGAACCCGCGATTTGATCTGCGCGGTGCCACCCATCGCATCACGGGCTTCCGCCGTGAAAAGGCCCAGCACGTCGATCGAGCTTGGGCTGTCGGCCGCCACGGGGGCCCGAGCCCTCCTCCTGGGCGCCGCGGCCCCGGCTGGCAAAGCGTCGCTTATCGGCGCATGGTTGGCCCCGCAGCCTCCAAGAGGCTCGTTCGACATTCGCAACACCGCCGAAGCACCATTGGCCAGGGGTCTGATCTCGTATTGTCCAAACGGCGTGTGAATCCAGCCTGAGAGCGCTCCGTCCTCCATCGAGAGGATGGCGCGGCTCTCGGCGCTATCGGTCAAACGCCCCCGCCAAGTCAACGAGCCCGGGCCACGACGCTCGAAACCGAGTCTTCGCGCATCGAACTCGAGCCCATCCGGGGTCTCGATGTCCAGCCGGCTCGGCCCCTGCTCCAGCAGTTCGGTATCGACCCGGACCCGCCAGGCTGCTTCAGCACCGTGAAACGCCGGGAGGTCTCCGGCCTCGAGTTCAAACAGCCGACCGGCTGGACCGGCCGCGGAGCTGGGGCCCGCGCCCAGGACGACGATGAGCGTAAGCACTAGGCCGATTCCGAGGTGTCGTTTCATTGTTTGCTCCTTGTTTACCGCTGGAACGGCCGCTGAGTATATCGGGGGCCTGTGCAGCTGCTAGAAATCGCCGAACATCAGCTGCCTGACGGTCGGCAAAGGAAGCTCGCCATAGCGCAACAACGCCTGGTGGAAGTGCTTTATTCTGTAGTGCTCGCCGAAGCGCCTCGCGTACTCCTCTCGCAGAGCGAGAATCACCTTCTCGCCGACGATCTCGCGGCCCGGCGGCGACGGCGATTGCGAGTCACGCTGCACCTCGATGAAAGCGTTGCCTGGCTCCATGCCGATCTTGTCGACATAGGCCGCAACCGCCTCCTCAAAGGTCATCTCACCCTTGGCCATCCGCAACTTGGTCAGGATCCTCTGCACCCGCCACATCCTCATCTGAAGACGGGCCATCCGTGTCTTGAGTGCCTTGACGTGGGGCAGGACGGCCTCGAAGTAGCCCTCGTCCTCGAAGAGCTTCTCGAGATAGAACGACCACGCCTGGCTCAGGTAGCTGGAGCGAAAGAGCCGTCGCATGGGGCTCGCCGGGTTGGCTTCTGCGATCGCCCGTTGGACGTTGTGCCCGACCCACTCGTGGTACGAGATCACGTGCGTCCAGTAAGGGTTATAGGACTTCAGGCGGCTCCTGCGCTCGGCGGCGCTCAATCGCTCCTCGAGCGGCGTCAGGACGTAGTAGCCCGAGATCCGCCCCGCAAGTGTTGGTCCGTAGGTGGCGCCACCGAAGGACAGGACTCGCCGGCCCATCGGAGAGGTCTCGACGACGCCGTAGTCGAAGCGCTCAGGTATGTCGATCAGATGGCTTCCGGCACCGCGCAGCCAGTCATCGGCGAGGGCGACGTAGCGCTCAGCCATGGGCGCGACCTCAGGCCAAGGCGGTGCTTCCTCCTTCATCAGCTCCCAGACGGTCGTAAGGTCGCCCGACGGGTGGATGCGTTGGGCCAACTCTTCCATCGCTGCCCAGGTCGCGCGCTCCTCGGCCTCGGCCAATTCCAGCATCGCCTCGACGCCGTAGTGTTCCAAGCCCTCGTGCTCGAACTGGTAGAACTCGACCTGCGCCGGCGTCCACGCCGGCGAGCGATCGGAGCGCGGGAGAAGATCGGTCTCGAGCCAGGTCGCGAAGCCCTCGAGAGCTTCGCCGGCGGTCGCTCCTGCGGCGGCGAGCTCGCGTTTCAACTCCGGATCGTCGACGCAGATGTCGCCGAGCCCATCCAGCATCAGCTGGGCGTAGTAGGCGATGTAAATCGCATTCTCGGTCCACACCCTGGCAGGTCGCTCGAGGTTGCTCCGCGCGTTGGCCAGAATCTCCGGCAGCTCAAGTAGCTCATCCCGGGCCTCCCGAACAGCCCGATCGGGCTGCGCGCAGGGCCGGATGAACAGGTTGTCCGTCTTGGACAACGCGAAATACCGGCCCGGGACGAGCTGGTGCAGTCGCAAGTCCTCGAGTTCAAAGAGCCGGGTTCGCAAGTGGCGTTCGAGCAAGCGCGCGTCGATAGCGTCGGCGCCCTCCAACTCGAGCTCTCCGACCTGCGTCAGGACCTCCCGGTAGACCTCGGCCGCGGCGGCGTACTCTCGAGCCGCGTGGAGCTCGATCTTGACCTCGCTCACCCGCTCGACCATCTCGTTGAGCGCTTCGCCCGAGGGCTCCGTCGCTGGCAGCGCCGGGGTCGGGATGGCCAGGAGTACCGACAGGCAGACGGCCGCTCTAGCTGCTGCGCTAACTGATGCCCTGGCCGCACGCAAACGCCAAGGCGCCGACCCTCGAAAGCTCCCCTTCATCTCAGCCTCCTCCACGCAGCACGCACCGAGCCATCGATGATCTGCGGCACGTCATGATCAAAGACACATGATAGGTGACAATCACCCGGAATCCTGCTACGGTCTCATCAGTTCAGGCGATTCGATGTCGAGTCGCCCGGTTATCGGGAAGAGCAAGCCAGAGACCAGCTAGTTCATCGGTCTCTATTTTTTTTGCTCAATCGATCGCCAGGTTGTACGGCCTCACTCCTTACGAGTAGGTAGACAGCATGAGCTACGCGGGACATCCCCGCAAACAACTGAGGTGGAACAAAACCTCGATTACTCGAAGGAGTAGCAGCAATGGCACAAGGAACAGTGAAGTGGTTCAACGACACCAAGGGCTTCGGCTTCATCAAAGTGGACGAGAGCGACGACGAGTGCTTCGTTCATCACAGCGCCATCCAGGGCAGCGGTTTCAAGTCGCTGGCTGAGGGTGACCGCGTGTCGTTCGACGCCGTCCAGGGTCCCAAGGGCCCGGCAGCGCAGAACGTCGTCAAGCTCGACTAAGCAGCTTTCAGTTGCAAGTCACAAGCCGCCCCGCTTTGCGGGGCGGCTTTTTTTTGAGGCGTCGGAGCCGGCTCAGTCGCGCGGCTCTCCGTCTCCCGGCTCTCCGTCTCCCGGTTCTCTATCACCCAGGGAGTAGCGACCCCGCTTGCCGACGAACGGCAAGACGAGGAGAGCGAGCAACCCCCTAGGCTCCTCCCCCTCGAAATGTTCCACGCCGATCCGCATCCCCTCGTGGCCGCCGCGCGGCTGCGCCCGATAGGTGCCGAACAGGCGGTCCCACCAGGGCAAGTTGAAGCCGAAGTTACTGTTGCTCTCATCGAGCTCGACCGAGTGGTGGACACGGTGCATGTCCGGGGTCACCACGATCCAGCGGACGATGCGATCGAAGGTCCCAGCCAGCCTAACGTTGCCGTGATTGAACATCGACGTCGCGTTGAGCAGCAGCGCGAAGAGAACCACCCCGAGCGGCGATGCCCCCAGGGCAGCGATGACCGCCGCCTTGAAGATCACCGAGACCAAAATCTCGATGGGGTGGAAACGTACGCCAGTCGTGACGTCGAAGTCCTCGTCGGCATGATGCACTTGATGCAGGCGCCAGAGCGCCGGCACCGCGTGGAACATCACGTGCTGGAAGTAGATCGCCAGATCGAGCACGAGGAGGGTCACGAGGACCTCGATCCAAGGTGCCCAGTCCAACGCGTTCAGCAGCCCCCAACCCTCGCCCTCGACCCACAAAGCCGCCCCGGTGGCTGCGGCGGGAAACACTAGTCGGACGAGAAGCGAGTCCACCAAGGTCAGGCCCGCGTTGGCCAACCAGCGGCGGCCACGACCGTGACGCAAGGTCCGCCGCTGCGCCACGACTTCCCACAGCGCCATCAAGCAAAAAATCGCTCCGAAAGCACCGAGCCTGACGGCGGGTTCGTGCTCCACGAGCCAGGGGTTCATCCCGGTCCCACCCTACAAATCAGATCCTCTCTCGACATCTCCTCTATACTCTCACCATGAGATCGGTGCGCACAGCCACGGTCACCTGCGGCCTCGCCCTCTGGGCGGTGCTCGTGTTGGCTCCAGTCGTTGGCGTCTGCATGGAGGGGACCTGTGCCGTCGAGACAGGCGTCAAGTCCGCTCACTGCGGCGCGCCCGTGACGGTGATGCTGTGCTGCGACGAGGCTTCGGACCAGCCGATCGACACAGCGACCCCGAACCACAGGCTTCATGCCGGGTTTGCCGCGACGAGATACCAGTCCGTTCCGACGCCGCGCGAACGTCCGTCACGTGTCTTGGTGGTCGGGCTCAAGGGCCATAGCCCACCGCTGTACGATCTCTTCGCGTCGCTGCTGATCTGAGATCGCTCCCCGCTTAGCTGGACCCCGTCGCGGACCGACCCCTTTCTCGAGGACACGGGTCTCGAGGGCACAGGTCTCGAGGGCACGGGCGAGCCCGGGCTGCGCGCCCTGGTGGATGAGACGATGCTGCGCAACCCCGGCCTTGCCGCCGCTACGGCTCGCGCCCGGGCCGCGGGCCACCGCGCGCCTCAGCTCGGAGCCCTACCGGACCCGACAGTCGGC
>JAZDDE010000124.1:0-5864 GCA_036679495.1 Gemmatimonadota bacterium
CATGTAAGACCGGGCCGTCGTTCATCTGCCGCTCGGCAGGGCCAGGAGAATGCGTTTCATGCCTGTCATTCTACCGCAGGTCTGCGGCTGATGCTCACAGCAATTGAAGCCGACGTACATCAAACCGTTGACCTCTATGAAGCGCGGACTATCGACTTGACCGGGAGGACCTCATCATTGCACGCGAACGCGATCTTGGTCTGTACACAGATGCGCTGGTAGCGCGTCTAGAAAGTTGAGATGTACTGTGGATCTAGGACTCTTCTCGATCAGCCTTGCCGTAAAAGACCTCGCAGTCTCGAAGGGCTTCTACGAGAAGCTGGGGTTCGAGGCGACAGGGGGCGATCTGGAACAGAACTATCTAATTCTTCGGAACGGCAGCACGGTGGTGGGATTGTTCCAGGGTATGTTCGAGAAGAATATCCTCACGTTCAACCCGGGTATTACGATCGAGGGCAAGACGCTCGAGTCCTTTACGGACGTACGAGAGATTCAGCGCGTGCTGGAGGATCGCGGCGCCGAGTTCATCGAACGCGCTGACCCTGACTCCGAGGGCCCGGCCCATATCACGTTCGAGGACCCGGACGGCAATCCAATTCTGATCGATCAGTTCTCGTAGCCGTTGAACGGCGATCATGACAGCCGCGGTCGGCGACCCGTTCGAGAACCTGCTTGGGCCAAAGGTGTATCCGCTGATATTCGCGCTGAAGTTCGCTCAGACCCCAGGGTATAGTCGGGCGCCTTAAGCCGTCCTCAATGAAAGGGTGTGCGCCATTTCCCGCCCCCACGTGCCTGTCAATATGGGAAGTCCGCGCTTCCAATCTGCGGAAGTGAACGGTTTGCGAATTACACGCGCTTGGTTTCCCCCGAAACTCCTTCTGTCGCCCCACCATCACGACCGAGCCTGTTTCGCGGTTGTTCTCGATGGTTCACTCGACTGTACGATGACAAACCGAACGTACGACTGCGTCTCTGATACGGTCTGGGTCGAACCGGCAGGGGAGCGACACCAAAACCGTTTCGATGAAGTCGGAGCGTCCGTGGTGGTGCTTCAGCCCGACTCCGAGCGCGAGGAACTGCTACGCCCGTGTGCGGCGCTGCTCAACGAGGCAAGCAGCTTTCAGCACGCCGGAATCACTGGACTGGCCCGAACACTTGTCCGCGAGATGCAGCTATCCGACAACCTGACGCCTCTGGCGCTCGAGGCGACGGGCCTCGAGATGCTGGTCATGGGGTCTCGAGCGCGGAAAGACCATCGTAGGTCGGGTCAGCCTCCAGGCTGGCTGCTTCGCGTTGAGGAAATCGTGCACGATCGTTTTCGGGAACCGCTTCGTGTAAGTCAGATTGCCCAGGAGGTCGGCGTACACCCGGTTCACCTGGGGCGGGTGTTCCGGCAGCACAAACGGCTACCGATCGCCTCCTACATTCGCGCACTACGCCTCGAATGGGCGGCGCGCCAGCTCCAGACTACCGAGAATTCCCTCTCAGCGATCGCTTTCAAATCCGGATTCTCAGATCAGAGCCACTTCACGCGGGCATTCAAACAACACACAGGCCACCCACCCGGCCGGTTCCGAGTCCTCACCAAGAACTGACACTTCATTTCGTCAACCGCGCTTCGATAATTCAATACAAATCGGCAGACACTCCGCATTCTAGGCGCGGGGCCGCACTCCAAATGGCTGCGCCCCCGTCCCACGGAGAATTGAGCTAGGCGGTTTTTCAAGGGCAGTCAGCCGCCCTAGCGCCGCCGTGCGTGTCGGGGGCCTGGCCGCTCCCCTTCCGCTCCCGTCCGCTGCCTTTAGTCAATGGATCAGAATTCGTTCAAGACAGTCCTCTCAGCGCGGCCTAGGATGCTCCGGCAACGCCCGAATCTCACACGAAAGAGGACGACATGCGGACCACTCGCTACACGATCGGAGTGCTGTGCAGCGCAGCCTTGACCTGGGGTTGCTCGCCGGAGTCTAGCGGTCGCCTGACTGCACCGGATTCAGAGACATCGTTCGGAGCCTCGGCGCTGAGCGTCGGCTCAGCGTCAGGGGTAAGCGTCAACACCGGCATCAACTTTACCGTGCCCCCCGAGGTGTTCGGCTTTGAGGTCGGAAACGTGCTCGCCGTCAGCGGGCGAAAGCTACCCGGCGGAAGCGTCTTGGGGAGCTTCAACTATCATCAGTCTTTTCTGGGCCAAACGTTCAAGTTTGTAGGAAGCGTAACCTGCCTCAACGTCTATGACGGCAATCGAGCCAAAGTCGGCGGTGTAGTCGAGGTCAGCAATGATCCCGATGTCCCGGTTGGGGCCTTTCTCTGGTGGCAGAACATCGACAACGGCGAGGGAGCAGGTGCAACCGACCGATCCACTCTAGCGGGCCTCGGCGACGAGGCAGCCAACGAGGCGTTCTGTAACGATCCTGCCCCTCCACGCTTCGGACCGTTTGACGTCCAAGGCGGCAACATTCAGGTACGCGACAACTAAGAGCGTTTAGGGGAACCGCGATCGAACCGGGAGCTACTGAGGGCGTGCGGTTTGCAGTGTCCGGCCAGAGCTGCGATGGGACGAAATTCCCGGCCGCGCGCTTTCGATCAAACCGGCCCACCCTCATCCTGCATGCGAGAAATCTGCTCTTCCTCGCTCAGGCGTAGAGTTTTGCGGCGGTCGACGCCGCTCCTGCGGTTCCTCTTTCTCCGGCCGCCTTTTCGCCGATCAGGGCCGGTAGCGTGAGTCTGCTCCTCGCGCCGGTCGTCGCCCCATCGCCGGTCCGGGCTGCGTCGCCGTTTCTGTCCTGACCTGCGCTCAATCGGATTCGTCAATTACTCCTCCTTCCGTGCCGGGTGGAACTATGCGCTCCATCCCGGCCAGCCAAGCACTAATCTAACAAGAATCGCGGTTTCGGGCTGACGCCACTTGGCGCCGATACACGCGGACACACGCCGAAAACTGAGCCGCGACAGTGCTCACGCCGGAACAACCGACGCGACAATGCCGTTCTGGACCATGCCCCGGCCGAGTACATTCCGGACAGCGTAGTTAAGATGCGGCCCGACAGGTCGTTGCGACCGGCAGCGTGGGGGGCTCTCGGTGGGAGCAGCACCAAGCGTCCATGATGAGCGAGCGTGTGTGGGCACCGAGCAAGATCCTAAAATGAAGGCCGGCACCTGGGAGCGAACATCCTGGGTGGCTATCGCTGTTTTTCTCATGACGGCCTCCCTCATTCTTACGAAGACCGGGAGAGACGCTCTCTTCTTCCAGGACGAGGGCCTGTTCGATCTTCCAAAAGCCTACATTGGGATCGCGCTCCTCGCGGGACCCACAGCGTTTCTGACGCTGTTCATCATGCGCCGAGCCGGACCTCGCCTCGCCCGCGTGATCGTGCCGCTGGTAGTGGCGACCGGGCTTGTCTGGTTTTCCTTCGAGGCTCAGCCAGGCGGCGGAGCGTTCATGACCCTGTTCTTCATGGCCGTGCCGCTGGTGTTCGGAGTGATGTTCTCGCTCTCTTGGCTCCTGGCGGCCGATCTGCTTGACCATCTTCAAGGGTCTGAAGTCGCGCGCCCCTACAGTGCGATCGGCGCCGCCTCGATCGTGGGAGGTATTCTCGGCGGTCTGAGCGCACGAATCCTCGCGCCGCGTATCGAACCACCCCTGTTTCTTGTTCTGGGCGGATTAGTGCTGGCGGCATCGGCGTTCGTCATGATGGCTGCCCAGTCGCGGTACCCGATTCGCCCGGCCTCGGCCGACGCTCGTACCGGTCCCCCGGAGCCCCACCCAATACGCGCCCTGATGGGACAGCGGTACGTCGTGATTCTCGCCATGATTGCGATCGCGGGATCGCTTACCGGAGTCCTCATCGAGTTTCAGTTCTTCCTCGCCGCGGCCAGTTCCGGCAACACCGGGCAGGAGAACGCGGCGCTGTTTGCCAACCTCTACACCGTACTCAACGCCGGCGCCCTCCTCGTTCAGTTGCTTCTCGTTCCCGAGCTGCAGAAATGGATAGGGGTTGGCGGGAGCCTTCTCGTCCTCCCGGGCGCACTGGTGGCAGGAGCGACTGCGATGCTCGCGAGTTCGTCGGTGCTTGCTCGCTCAGCCCTGAGGGCCGCCGAAGGAGGGCTCAAATCGTCCGTACACCGGTCGAACTGGGAGCAGGCGTTCCTACCCATCGCGAGCGCGGGCCGAAGCATCGCAAAGGTCTTGATCGATGGTCTCGGTGCGCGACTGGGTGAGGGCCTGGCTGCAGGGGTCTTGTTCGTCTGGCTGGCCGGTCTCGGCTCTGCGGACCTGGTGGACTTGAGCACAACGTGGCTGAACATTCTCCTGGTCGGCGTCGCGCTCACTTGGTTGGGCCTTTCGCGTAGGTTGGGCTCCCTGTTGGACGCAGCCCCTGCTCGCGCAGACGAAGAAAGCGCGCGGAGATGGGAGGTTCCAATACCTGATAGCTGAGTGACTACAGCCACTCTCGGAGAGAGTGTCCAGCGCTCCGCGTTAGCGGAAAAGGCCTGAGTGGGCAACCACATCGTACAACCGGACCTGCATACTGGCTTCACCAGACTCGACGAGCTTCATAAACCCTTGAGTGGACGGAAGATCGTCCCACTCTGCATCATCGATACATGCCACATAGTCCGCCTCTGTTTGCCAACAGAGGTATTGGACGAGACCCGTGCCGTCAGCGCTTTTGTGTAGCGCACGTGTCTTAACCAACCACGATAGTGCCCCGCATGAACGGGTGCGGTACGCAGTGGTACGTGAACTCCCCCGGAGTGTCGAACGTAACCTCATAGACATCGCCGGGGCCGAGGCTCGGCGAGCTCCACACCGGATCGTCGCCGTCTGCGGTGCTCGTGTGAGCCACTGGATCGCGGTTCACCCACCGCACGGTCGTTCCCGCCGGAATCTCGATCTCGGCGTCCTCGAACTTCAGCCCTCGGATCTCGATCTCCACCACCCGACTCCCGGCCCCGGCGGCGTCATCCCGGGTAACGCTCGTCATCGGATCGAAGATCTTACCCCAACGAGCGAACCCGCTGAACGGGATAGTGAACTCGAACCCCCAATAAGTGGCGCCGTCGATGCCCACTGATTGGCCCTCCAGCGTGCCGCTGCTGACATTTGTCGCCATGATCGACAGGCTGTGCGGAGTGTACGGGATTCCGATGCCCAGCGAGGCGCTCCAGGCGGTCGGGAGTCCCGACTCGCTGACGACATCCGCCACGTCGGCCGAGAGGGTCAGGTATCTGGTGAGTCGCACCCCGGCACCTGCGGAGAGGGCCACGGCCGAAACGCCCTCGACTCCCGGACGTTCGAAGCCGTCGGTGAAACCGCGGACCGCGCCGAGCAAAATGAAGCGTCCCGGGTTTGACTGTACGGCGAGCTCGCCGTCAAGACTCTCGGCCGCCGCGTTCCAGGAGCCGGTTAGAGCCAGCGACGGTCGGGGTCCTCCGCGATTCGGGATCAAGGCGGTCTTTACGTACGGCTGCCACTCATTCACGCTACCCGCGATCAGGCTGTTGCTGCTGTAACGAAAACCCAGCATCGTCCCGTCAAACAGACCATAGCTAAAGTCGAACGTCGGGTAATTGACAATTTTCGCCCCGTCGAACAGATCCGTGACGTCCCCGCCCGCCACTTGGAAACGATGTGCGAATTGGAAATGGAGGACGCGCGGAGCGCTAATCCAGGTTCCGTTGAGATTTGCTGACCGCTCCGTGACGGGCTGGGCGCTGGCGGCGGGGGCGAGAGCCAGTAGCCCCCACGCCGCCGCCGCACCGCAAGCAATCCTCGAGCCGCGCCTCATGCGAGTTCCTCAGCTCAGTTGAATCGTGAAGGTGGCCGAGTCCGTCTCCCCGTTCCCATCGTCCACGACCAGGGTCAC
>JAZDDE010000125.1:0-4997 GCA_036679495.1 Gemmatimonadota bacterium
TGGAGCGGAGGACGAGCCGGTTCCTCCAACAACGACCGTCGTGAATCGAGACTAGAGGACCTTTCAGGATATGATGCGGGCGGCCTCCTTGGCCGATTCTTCCTTCCGGGACGCCCCGACGGAATCAGTTTGTAGCTCGCGACCAGGCCGCTGCTGGTATGGGTGGTAGGCGCCTTTCTGCCAAGGCGGACTCAATCGAAGAGTACCTTCATTAATTCCTTGTGTGCGAATCATAGACTTTGCCGCTTATCTTCCATCCTTCTTCGGACTTATAGAGGACGACGAAGTCGGTGTATCGGAAGCCGCCCCAGTTCAGGAACTCAACCCTGGCTGCAGCAGCAGGGCCTGAGATATCAATCCAACTGATACGGGCTTGGACTTCGGGTGAACCTCCTGCGTCATTAATGATGCCAGCAAAAGTATCGGCATTGACGTTCACCGGACTTCCTTCTTGTGAGCCGACAATCTGCGCGTGGTCATAGAAGGCCGTCCGAAGATGATTTCCATCCCCCGATTTTGCGGAGCTGATGTATGGTTCCAGGGCTTCTTCGATCGCTGCATACTCATTGAAGCTCTGCACTTCGTTTCCATTCTTGTTTTGTTGATCCGACATGATTTCTCCTTTGTTGGTGTTTGGCTTGGAAGCAAGTCGAATTGAAGGCGCTTTCGCTAAATCAGGTGCCTTCCCCGGCCTCAGATGACCTGCTGTCGGTCCCAGGTCGGCTGCTAGTCGAGCGGATTCTTCGTCAGAACGTTGTCCTCGCCCGTGCCGTGACGGTGCATAGGCGGAGTCTTTTTCGAGCAGCACCGGATAGTGCTGGGTAAACACGTAATCCGTACCTTTTGCGAGTTCGTGGCATGAAGCACAGGTTTTGTTGGCATGTGCCATTGCAGATGCTCTGTAGGGTTGAGCGCTGCCGAAGTCGAAATACCCCCAACCGCCCGGCTTGTCGGGAAAGCGCTTACTGTCTTTGTACATATATGCCAATACAATCGGCTTACCCGCGTAAAAGCCACGACCCACCGGCCCTGTGGTTGATCCATCCTCGTACTCGCTCTTGCCCAACAACACGAGCTCCTTGACAATCTGGGTGCCTTCGGCGAATCTGCCTGTTCGCTTGTAGTAGGCCCAAGCGCTCGGCTCGATGTAGGTATAATGAAACTCAGGGAAGATTGCCTTGCCGTCGTTCAGCCCATTGGGAGTCAGGTTGGCGCCGATAAAAACCCAGGACCGCCAGTTGTCTGGCCGCTTGACCTCGCCGTTGGCCGCAAACTCGGCGCCACGTACATCGCTTGCGCGTGAGGGCGCGTCCGCCGATTGGCCCATCGCCATCGCGGCGATGAGAACAGCACCGAACGCCACTGAAACCAGTGTCGTTGTCCGTGTTGGGAACGCCCGAGCGAACTCTGGGTTTTGCCGACCGACAGGGCCATCGGCCGTCGGCGTCGTGTTGCGTTCATCTTTCATGACTGGCTCCTTTCCTCGCGAAGACGAGGTCATGCGCATTTACTACTTGGGTGACGTTGAGAAGATGGAGCGCTCAATGCGTGAGCTATTGAGGACACGAGGCGGCGAAGTACTTGGGGTCATAACGCGGATCGCAGACGCTCGACGTGGCGCGACGCCAACCGCGGCACAACCGTGTCGACGACGAGGCGCTGGAAGTGCTCGCTCGCCACATGGGCATCCAGGAATGCCGCGTCGAGATAGCGCTCGACGAGCACCAGAAGGTTCGGGTCGTCCAGCGCCTGGTGGGCGTCGTAGGCAAGGCAGCCCGGCTCGGCCAGGGACGCTCGGCGAAGCCCGGCGAGCGCTCCAAGCACGGCGTCGAGCTCGCCAGCGGCCACATGCCATGTGGCCACCACCACCACATTCTCACTCATCGGCTTGTCCGCAACAGGCGTTCGATGGCCTCGCCCACACCCTCCGCGGATGCGGGATTCTGTCCGGTGACCAGCCGGTCGTCCACGACCACGTGCGCAGCCCCTGGATCGGCCGCGGTGAACACGGCACCTTGCTCTCGCAGCGCAGTCTCGAGCATGAACGGTACGTCGTCCTTCGCGTACACCTCCTCTTCGGCGTTGGAGAAGCCGGTCAGCTCCCGCCCATGTACCAGCGAAGTGCCGTCGGAGAGTCGCGTGCCCAGGAGCGCGACGGGCCCGTGGCATACAGCACCGACCACCAGGCCCCCGTCCCATGCACGAGCCAGCGCCTCTTCGACCCTCGGATTCTGGGCCATGTCGACCATCGGCCCGAGGCCTCCGGGTACGAAGACTGCGTCGTAGGCCGTGACGTCGATCTCATGAAGCGGCCGACTCTGGGCGAGGCGGCGAACCGCCTTGCTCGCCTTGAATCGAGCCTGGACCGCGTCGGACTCGTCGTAGGCGTCCTCGGGTGGCTCCCCGCCTTCAATCGATGCAAAGTCCACGGCCACACCGGCGTCCTCGAGCACCGCCCACGGGTGAGCAATCTCGGGAAAGTAGTAGCCAGTGGCGCGGTCTTTGGGACCGATGGACCCAGCGTTGGTGACGATGAAAAGGACATGTTGCGTGGGCATCTTGCTCTCCTGGTCAGTTTTTGAACCACTGCGAAGCCAGGTTGGCCTCGCGATGAAGGAAGTTTGGCTCGCGGCGGGCGTGACACGGTAGGCAATTCCTGTCCGAAGTCGGGCGTTTTCTGCACACCTGCTTCAGGAACCTTGTAAGCTCGCTCCCGACGGCCTATCGTGTCGACATGACGAACCGAGATGCCCAGCGCCGTCCGCTTCGACGTCTGGCCGAATCGATCGGGCGTTACGCCGTCGAGGAAGGCTGGAACGACACGCCCTTCGAGCCCTTGCGGGTCTTTCGGGCCGATGCCCCGATGGCCCGCACCGCCGAGTTGGTGAGCCGGCCGTCACTCTGCCTGGTGGCCCAGGGCGTCAAGCGCGGCTTTACCGACAGCGGTCCCTATCGCTATGACGTTGCGACCTATGCGGTGATCACCCGGCCAATGGAGATCGAGGCCGAGATCCTCGAAGCGAGCCCGGAGCGCCCATTCCTGTCCATCGGATTGGCCCTCGGCGTGGAAACCGTCGCCGATGTGTTGCAGGAACTGGGCTCCCTGCGGCAGCAGGATACGGAGCCGGTCTGGCTCGATCCGATGGAACGGCCGATTCTCGACGCTGTACAGCGCCTGCTCGATTCGGTGAACAACCGCGACGAAAGATCGATTCTGGCCCCGCTGGTGCTACGCGAGGTGGCTTTCCGAGTTCTCGTCGGACGCCAGGGCTCGCGCCTCGCCGCCGCCAGCCGGAAATCGGTGGCCAACCAACCGATCCTCCAGGCGATCCGGCAGATTCACGAGTCCTACAACGAGCCCCTGAGAATCCCCGACCTGGCAAAGGACGTGGGCATGAGCAACTCCCTCTTCCACCGCCGGTTCAAGGACTTTACGGGCACGACGCCCGGCCGCTACCTTCGTCAGCTCCGCCTCGAGCAGGGGCGACGCCTGATCGAGGTGCTCGGTCTCGACGTTGGTGAGGCCGCTTTCCGGGTCGGCTACGGCGATCCCTCCCGCTTTAGCCGTGACTTCCGCCAACGCTGGGGGCAGCGCCCCTCCGAGCTCGGATAGATCTAGGGCCTGAGGAAAGCGTCCAGGATTTGCAGGTTGAGGTCCCGGGTGTCCAAGGCATCGGAGCAGGCAACAGGATCTACCCGCGAGGAAGCACGCTCGAACAAAGGGCGTGATGCCCGAGATCTCCCTCTACTCTGCGACCAAGGCGGCAATTGATCACGCGACCAGAGTGCTTCCTGCCGAGTACGGGCCTCAAGGCGTCAGAGTCAACGCGCTCGCACCGGGCTTCACGAGCACTGAAACGACGGAACGACGGCCGGCCGGGAGATCTTCCGGCCGAGCGGCCCTACCCGGACCACAACCTCCGTTTTGCCTTCGCCGCGCCGCGCTATGACGCGCCAGAGGGCACCCACTACCGCGTTCGCCTCGACGGCCTCGACGACGACTGGTCGGCCTGGACCCACGAAACCGACAAGGACTACACGAATCTCTGGGAAGGGCGCTACGTTTTCCGCGTCCAGGCGCGCGACGTCTACGGCTTTGTCAGCCGGGAGGACACCTTCACTTTTCGGATCCCGGCGGCGAAAGAGGCCGATGAGCTCATGTGCTTTGCTTCGTCGACTGGTGGTCGAGGAGAACAGTGGAAGGAGTATAGCGGTGTGGTTGCGCCGCCGCTCAAGGCCAGGTAAGAGGCGAAGGTGTGCCACTCATGCCGAACTCGGCATAACTAGGCTGCCAGTTCGTCCCATCGTCGAGCAATTCGACCGTCTCGAGCGGCTAGTGACGGTCGCCGAGTGATAGCAGACGAAGACCAAGACCTTGGAAGGTTCGTATGCAAGGGGATTCAAGGCCCTGGCTAAACGTCGATCTGAGCCGGACAAGTGTATGACTGGCCGTTAGTTACTTCCGCCGTGCCTATCAGAGGAGTAGCGCACCACATCTCGCTGTCGCGATGCCAAGGGGAACTCTTGGGGCAGCACTGGCCAACTGCCTCCAACGGACGGTAACACTCGGCAACGATCGAGGCCGCCGTCGCAGAAGGCAGGAGGCATCACTCGCTCGTCGCCTCCAGTGATCGGGGCGCCTACTCCGACCGGAAGACGCTGGAGGTCGCCTCTGGGTATCAAGCGGGCCGGCCATGCGGCACGTCGAGGGCGATGCCCCGGCCCTCCAGCAGCCGCACCTGCCGCCCCACATGCCGTACGGACCTGCGCCTTCCGGGAAGATCCAGTGTGATCGCGTGATCCATGGTGCCCCTAAAGGATAGGGTGTTGCTTCGCGGACGTGACAGTGACGTGGCAGTGTAGCCGGGGCAACCCTCCGGTTGTATGAGTCGTCCGCGCTCAGACCGATCTCGTCGAGGCTGGTGGCACCAACCAGAGGGTCCTTCCTACCAGAAGCCCATCGCTGGCAGGCCGTTGGGCGTCAGCGCGTACTTCGG
>JAZDDE010000126.1:0-12662 GCA_036679495.1 Gemmatimonadota bacterium
CGCAGCGGGGGTTCAGCCCTCCGGGCCCGTGCGCGTGTTGCTCTCTGGCCGCGCGATCCGCTGGATCGGGCGCGTGTCCTACGGTGCGTACCTGTTCCACTGGCCGGTGTATCTATGGCTGACTCCGGAGCGAACCGGCCTCTAGCAGTGGCCGCTCTTCGCCGTGCGGGTACTACTGACCTTCGGGATGGCTGGCATCTCCTACCGGTTCTTCGAGGCCCCGATCCGAAGAGGGCGCGCGCTCAGAGGATGGCATCCCTTCGTCGCAACTCCGGCCGCCTTCGCCACCGTCGCCCTCGCTGCCGTCGCGGTCACCGCGGGACCACACGGCGGCCGTATCGACTTCGGCGCCGCGAGCCAGTCGCTGGACGAGCGACTCCCCCCCGTACCAGCGGCAGCTCCCGGGGCGATGGAGGCCCCGGGTCGCTTTCAGGAGTTACAACGGGCTGCCGTCTACGGGGACTCCACTGCGCTGATGATCGGCATGGGGCTCGACACTTGGCTCATGGCCCGCGAAGGCGTGCGGGCGCGTGGCGGCGTGGGCGAGCTCGGCTGTGGTCTCGCGCGCAAGGGAACCTACCGCTTCCAGCGCAGGGAATACCAGCGGCGAAAGCAGTGCGGCGACCGGGACGTTACGTGGGCGGAGGACATCCAGCGCGGGCGGCCGGACTTTGTCATCGTCCTGGTGGGTCCCTGGGAGGTGTGCGATCGCAAGCTCCCAGGCGATGACACCTGGCGGCACCCGGGCGATCCGGTGCTCGACGCCTATCTGCGACAGGAAATGCTCTCTGTCGTGGACCTACTCTCGTCAGAGGGAGCGCTCGTTCTCTGGCTCACGCACCCGGCCATCCAGGTCCACAAGCCCTCGAGCCTACAGCTGCCCAAGACCCCTTACCCCGAATCGGACCCGGCGCGCATGGCGCGTCTCGACGAGCTCATCTTCGAGCTCGAGAAGCTGCGGCCCGGGATCGTGCGCGTCATTGACCTGGCTGGTTACATGCGCACTCTTCCCGGTGGCGAGATGGATCCGAGCTACCGGCCAGATGGCACGCACCTCAGCATTGAAGGCGCCAGCAAACTCTGGAACGACTGGCTCGGAGCCGAGGTCCTGCGGGTGTACCACGACGAGGCGAGCCGGACACCGCACAACTGACCGCCAGACTGCGACCACTCGGGTACGTGGAGTAGCCGAGTTCGTTACGTTAGCCTGAGCAACGATTATGCAGGCTACGATCCCTCGGTTATGTCGATTGAGCAGCACCTGTAGCAGCCAAAGCGGGAGCCAGAATCCAGGAGACGACAGCTCAGCGGCGTAGCTGGGTGTGGAGGCGGTCGGGCGCCCAGCCACGCCGGGAGAAGCTCACTAAAACTCGCAAGTCGAGAAGAGATCACCGCGCGGCTGGGATGTCTCACCGAGAGTCGGGGACGTGGCCCTCTTGGCCTCAGTAGCTCAGCTTCCCGATTCGACCGGCTTCCCTTGCTCCACGGTCGCCAGGCAGACGCGCAGCGTATCCAGGTCGTAATCGATATCGCACTCCGGTGGCTTTCCGTTGAGAGCGCAATCGACAAAATACGAAAGCTCTCTCTTGTAGGGGGAGGCGATCACCGATCGGATCGGCAGGTAGAGTCCTTCCAACACCGAGCCGACGAACATCTTCCCGAGGGAGCGCTCGGTCTGATTCTCTTCCACGAACACCTTCCCGCGCGTGACCCGAGCGGACTTCCTAGTTCCGATGACTGCCAGCTCGTTCTCGAAGAACGGGTAGGAGAAAGAGCAAGCGATGCTGGCGATGGCACCCTCCTTGAACCTCAGGACCGCGATCCCAGTGTCGTCCACCCTGCGTCCCGGGACCGAGCGGATGACCTCGCTCTTGACTTCTTCGACCGTATCGTCGATCAGATACCGCGCCAGATCGATGCCGTGGATCCCCAGCTCGCCGAACACCCCGAGCGATTTCTCGGGATCGTTGAACCATTCCACCCGGCGAAAGGGTCTCCCGCTACGGAACAGAAAGGCTTTGACCCGACCAATCGCTCCTGAGTCGATGATGGACTTCAAGCGGAGGATCTCGGGCAGAAAGCGCAGCGTGTAGCCGACCATCACGAACCGGTCGTTCCGCTGCGCCTCTTCCGCCATCACCTGAGCATCTTCGATGCTCAGCGCGACGGGCTTCTCGCAGAGCACGTGGCATCCGTGGCGCAGCGCCTCAACGACGTAGTCTCTTCTCAAGTGCGGCGGCAGACAGATATTGACCGCGAGAAGCTCTTCCTCGGCGAGCATCCGTTCGTAATCCGTGTAGTAGGCAGTGTTCCGGTAACGTCTGCTGAGCTCGGCCAGCGCCTGCTCATTCCGACCCCAAAGGACGGTTCTACCCACATCGGGATGCCTCGTCAGCCAGCGAAGATGCTCACGCGCCATCCTCCCACTACCCAGGATTCCGATAGCGGGGCGTTGGCTCACGAAGCGTTAGGACAGGACCGAGCGGGCCTGCCCGAACAGGAACTTGAGCGTGGAGAAGGCCCCTCTGGGCTTCTTGGCGATCTCGGAGAGTAGTTTGAGACAGAACGAGGGGCGGAGATAGTAGCTGTAGTAGGCAAACTTCAGCTCACGCCGTAGCTCCTTGGGCGTCAACTCGCAGAGTGTGTAGTTGGAGGAGACGGTGTTGAAAGTCTCGATGTCTGAGAACTCGAAATCATCCTTGTTCTCGTCATAGAGGGGGGAGCCCGGCAGCGGTGTGGCGATATTGAACGAGGCGAAGAGAGGATTCAGCTTCTTCGCAAAGCGGATGGTATCCCTCACGGTCTCCTTGGTCTCGCCGGGATTTCCGAGCATGAAAAACAGAGTGTACCTAATTCCGTGTTTCTTCATCAGGTTGACGCCGCGCTCGATCTGCGCCACGGTCAGATTCTTTTTGACGATTTCTAGGATCCGGTCGTTCCCCGATTCGACGCCGAAGCGGATCTCGATGCAACCGGCCTCTTTCATCTTCTGCAGGATCGTGTCGTTGATGATGTCCAGCCGCCCCAGGCAGGCCCATTGGACCGTCTTGTTCAGCCCTCGCTCGATCAAGAGATCGCAGATCTTCTCGATTCTCCTCGGCTTGAGCGTGAACGTGTCATCGATGAAGTAGATGTTCTCGACGCCATACTTGCCTACGACCTCCTCGACTTCGGCTACGACGTTCTCGGGGCTCCTGTAGTAGGCGGCGTAGTTGTAGGTCAGGTGAGTCGAGCAGAAGGTGCACTTGAAGGGACAGCCTCTGGCGGTCAGGACATAGGCGGTCGGCGAGCCCATAAAGGCCACATCCGTGTAGACGCTGTGATCCATTCCCTCTCGGTCCGGGAAAGGGATCGAATCCAGATTCGTGGTCAGGGCCCTCGCGGGCGTCTGCCGCACCCGGCCTTCGTCGAGATAGGAGATCCCGCAGATTTCCGAGAGATCCGGGTCCTCCGTGGAGCAATAGGCCTTCGCGACCTCCAAGCAGGTGTACTCCACCTCGCCGTGCACGATGATATCGCAGATGTCTTCGTTCAGAAGCTTGTCGGCGAAGAGAGACGCGAAGTTGCTGATTCCGATCCGAATCTTGTGCTTCTGACTCTTCAGGAACTCGCTGGTGTCCGAATAGCGCGTCGAGGCAACCGGCATGATGAGGATATCGCTCTGCCGGGCCAGCTCCAGCACGGCATCGGTCTGGTAATCCTGAGGAATCGCGTCGGCCAGGTGGACGTCGATGCCATCTTGCTTGAGCACCGATGAGATGTAGGCGAGACCGGTCGGGAAGAAGACACCGCTCTTGGTCTTGGCGCCAGAATGCCTCGAGATCGTGGCATCGACATTCACGTTGTAACGCTCGCCTCCCGAGAAGGGAAACGGCGTCAGGAGCAGAACTCTCTTGGTACCGCCTGCGGCATTCTCTGGATCGAGTAGCGGCTCCACCTGTTCAGTTAACACAACGAACTCCGTGAATCGGACGGTGCTAAGTATACTCCAGAACCGGGGTCCGAGAACGAGGATTTCCGGGCATGCCCCAGTGGCCCGCTCTCCTGCCGGATGAGCCCCCCGGGCGGGCTTCCCTCCCGGAGTATTCCGCTGTATAGGGCCTGATTCGACGGAATGAGCGGTTTCCATAGGGGAGGAACGCAAGAGAGAACTCTCCTCTTCGCCAGGGATCTTGCGATCCGGCGTCTGCCTCCACGCAAGGGAGGGGACCTCGAGCTAAAAGGACGGCCGGTTTGGATCCATGCCGCGAAGCGATCTTCGAGCCAGTCGGCTCTCTGCGTCCCCTCCTCGAAGCACAGGTGCTTGCGACCGGGAATCGTGCGCATGGCTCACACCCGACACCGCACAACTGACCGCCAAACTGCGAGCACTCGGGTACGTGGGGCAGCCGAGTTCGCTACGTTAGCCTGGGTAGCGATTACGCAGGCCAGTGCCAAAGGCGGCGCTGCCAGAGAGCGCGAGCTGTTTCGGGGTGTCGATGACGATCGATCGCAGTCAGCACTCGACCTCGCGCGGCTTTCTCATCTCCTGCGCCTTCATCGGCGCCGTCATCGTTGCGATCTATGTCTCGGTCGCCCGCTATGAGTGGTTCTTCGGCGACGATTTCATCTTCCTCAAGCTGGCGCAGCAAGAGCGGGACTGGTGGCAGATCTTCTTTCCGTTGACTCAGCGGAGCTGGTGGAGCTACCGACCGCTCACGGTCGACCTTTACTTCACGGGATTCTTCGCAGCGGTGGGCTTTCGGCCGTTCCTCTATCTGCTGGCAAGCCTCGCCGTCCACTTCGCCACGGGCGCCCTCGTGTACCGCCTGGCGGGCCAGCTCGGTTTCGACCGGCGCGTGGCGCTGGTCAGTGGGCTCCTCAGTGTGTCCATGTACGCTTCGGCGCAAGAGATCTTCTGGGCCTCGGCCTTCCAGCACGTTGCCGCGTGCTTTTTCTACTTGCTCTCCGTCTCGCTCTTCCTCGACTTCACGAGGCAGCGTCACGTCCGCTATCAGGTGGGCTCCTGTGCTGCCATGCTCGCGACCTTTCTGTGTAACGAGCTCGCGGTGACGCTCGCAGGTATCCTCGTGCTGCTCGCCCTGGCCGATACGCAGGGCGGCATGGGTCTGCGCATGCGCCGCGCGATCCTCGATCCCGCACCGCAGATCGCCATGCTTGCTATCTACGTGCCCTTTCGCTGGCTTTGGATGGCCCCCGCCGATCTCCCGATGCCCGACCTCTACCTGCCCGTTCTCGGGTGGCACATCCTCAAGAACGTAGTCGGTTACCTCTACATCCTTGTCCACGAACACCCGGCGCACCTGGTCGTCGTGTCCCTCCTGATCGCTTCGGCCTGGGCCACCGCTTGGCGAAGTCGAGTGGACGCACAGCAGCTGGGCACGCGCACACTCGTGCTGAGCACCTGGCTGCTGGCGGTCATGGTGCCCGTTGCCGGTACCGTCTTCGTGCATCCTCCTCGCTGGGCGATGATCATGGAGGCGCCCTTCTGCCTCCTGCTCGGAGCGCACCTGAACGTGCTCTGGTCGCGCTGGGGCGCGCGTCACCCGCGCCTGCTCGAAGCCGCCATGCTGGGTCTGGTCCTCGCCGCTGTACCTGGCGACACACTCTGGGAGCGCGCCCACCAACCGAAGGGCGCCATCAATCGTGATCTGGTGGCCATCCTCAGGGAACACATCCCAACGCTCCGCGCCGGGAGCTGCGTCGCGCTGAACGTGCGACCCGGCGACGACTGGAAACCCGATGAGCTCTGGGAGGTGCACTACCTCACATGGGGGGTGCTGGGAGCGTTCCATCCGGAGCGACGTCTAGGCCTCAAGATCATGGACTCGCTGAAACAGAAAGAGGGTGCCGGGAGAAACTGCGTCCCGATCGAGCTGCTACCGGGACCCGCCGTCCGCTGGCCCGGGCCTCGGGATAGGCTCCCTCATTCCTCGAGGTAGCCCAGCGCACGCAGCGCCTCGATATCGGAGTGGGAGAGCTCCGGCTCATCCGTTGCTGCAAGCGCGGGCGTAGCTCTATGCCAGCTGCCCAGCTCTGCGCGCAGCTTCTGGGCCAAGTCCGGAAGCGTGTGGGCGAGGTTACGCACCTCGTCCGGCAGACGATATACCTCCTCGCGAGGGCCGCCTGGCGCTTCGGAGCGAATGTACTTGTACCCTCCCATCACGAGGCCAGCCCGCGCCTGCGTCGCGGCGCGAAGTGTGGTCATGAAGTGGACGCTGCGCGCCCGCCCTGATGCCGCGTCTGCAAACAGATCGCGCCCGGGCAGAGTACCGTTGGTACCCAGATCGAAGAGCCCGGCCAGGCGCGCTTGCGTGGGGAGCGCCCCGGTGTGTGGATGAGGAGCGGCACGCGCATCGAGGGGTCGCGGAGATACTCCCCGTGCGCAAACCAATACCCTCCCTCGCCGAGCCCTTCCCCGTGATCGGAGGTGAAGATGATCATGGCCTCGCGCTCCAAGCCACGCTCTGCAATAGCCTGCAGCAAGCGACCCACCTCGCGGTCCATATAGCTCACCTCACCGTCGTAGCCGGCCCGGTAGAAGGCAACGTCCCGACGGCCCCGGAGGTGCTGGTAGTTGGGAATCCCGCCAATCCCCCGCGCTGAGAGCTGGAGCCGCAGCTCCCCGCCCTGACTGGCGCTTTCCTGGGGCAGGTAACGCTCCCGAAATCCCTCGGGAGGCGTGTAGGGGCCGTGCGGATCCTGGTAGTGCACCCAAAGAAAGATGTGTTCCTCATCGTCTTCGAGGAGCCGGTCGAGCGTCTCGATCGCCGCATCCGTCGTCGGTCCAGCGATCCGTTCGGGCGCGCCACGGACCTTCTCGCGCTGCGGGAAGCGCTCGTCATACACCGTGAAGCCCGCATTGAGACCGGTGTAAGACCTCAATACGAAGCTGCTCACGACCGCGCCGGATGTGAAGCCCTTCTGACCCAGGCGTTTGGCCAGAGTGGGAAACTCCGGTGGGAGGTTACCGATGTTGGCGACGATCCCGAGCTCTTTCGGGTAGCGGCCGCTCAGGAGCGAGGCAATTGAGGGCAGCGTGAACGGCGCGGTCGCATACGCCCGCGTGAAGCGCTCCGCGCGCTGGGCCAGGCGATCGAGGTTCGGCGTCAGTCCCAACGCGTTCCCGTAGCTACCGAGGTGATCTGCACGCAAGGTGTCGACGGTCAACAGAAAAACATGGCGAGGAGGTGTGACATCGCGCGCGCAGCCACCCAGCAGAAGCACGAGCAGCAGGATCAGCTCTGTTCGCAGCACTCTCACGCTCACTGCGTTCCTCTGCGCTGCGTCTGCGACGAGGTTGCTCGAAAGTCCACCCAATAGGGTTGGTCGGTATCGAGCCGATCGATCGTCTCCCTCAGGAAGGGCTGAGTAGCTCTCTGGACGAAGAGGGCTCCGGCGATCTGACCCCTCGCATACCTGAGGCCGAAAGCCCCTATGGCCAGGCACAGCGCAAGCACGGCGAATCTCGGGAGCAGGGGCCCGACGATGCGCCAGGCGATGAGCAGGGCCGCGGGCCAGGCCAGGATCGTGAGGCGGCCGAAGCCCGTCGCGCCGGTGAGCCCGCTCAGCGAGGCGTGGAAGAGGACGATCGCGGCGACCCAGAGCGGTAGGAACCAGCGCTCACGCTCGGAGGGTCGGAACCCGACGAACACCGTCGTCAGGTAGAAGAGGGCCGAAGCGCAGGTCACTGCGAAAACCACGCTCCCGGTATATTGCCAGTAGCTAATGGCATACAGCAGCGCTGAAAAGGGCCACGTCCAGCTCGTATCCCACCAGAACGAGTGCGCTTCCATGACACCCGCGAATCCGGGGATGCGCAGGTACATGTAGAGGTTGAACAGCCCAAAGCTGATGAGCGGCACAGACAGAAGCGCGAGGTTCCGCAGGTTTAGCGCTCGCCTCTGCACCAGAACACCGAACGCCAACGGAAGACCCACCAGGAGCGCGGGAAATCGGGTCAGTGCGGCGATTGAGAGCCATGCCACGGAATATCCGACGCGGCCACGCAGGTAGGCGAGGAAGCAGAGCATTACGAAGACGGCTGCCAGCGGCTCTGAATGCGCCGTCGCTGCGCGGGTCATCCAGATGGGGTGTCCAAGGACGAAGAACACGCCACCCCAGAAGGGAGGTGCGGCAACTTCCTTGCAGAGTACGTAGAACACCAGCGCAGCCAGGGCGCCAGGAATCCAGGCGCACAAAATGGCGAGCAGACCCCAGTTGATCGAGCCGAAGCTCAGAAGCCGAGCCAGATAGATACACGCGGAGTACCCCGGCGCCTGCCCCAGATACCCGGGCCCCTCTGCGGCGTACGGGAGTGGAAAGGACTTGGCGATCTCCAGGTAGAGATGGCCATCGAAGTAGACCCCCAGATGTGCGAGTGGGATTCGCGCGTCTCGGAGGCCCAGCAGAGCGGTTCCGGCTTCGACGGCGAGCGCGAGTGCGAACAGCACCCCCATCGGCATCCAGTCGGCGCGCTCTAAGAGCGGTTGCTCAGAGGATCTGTCCAAGGCCTCGTGCCCAACCCGCTGCAAGCTTTACCGAGCGGAGCGGTGGCGCAGCTTACCGCGACTCGGGTACGTGGATCAAGGGCGCAGGCAGAGGCGATGACGGCACCGGTCCCGGTCGGCTCCTCACACTCGTATTCGTCGACCCGACTGTTCTTCCGAACACATTAATTCGGGCCTGGTGTTGTGATATATTGAGATCCACCCTGGGATGATATGTCCCTTGCGCGATCCGTTTCGGATCCCCACTAGGGAGCTACTTCCGTGGGCGGAGATTTCAGCCCTCCAAACGCCGGTAGAGTCGAATCCCCGGGAGCCAAGGGTACAGCTCGCCCGGACCGGACCTTCCTCTTCAGCATAGACCTGGAGGATATCCGTTCCATGATTCCCGACGGAGATCGGTTCGCCGAGCGTGTTCCGGCCAATGTGGCGCGCTACCTCGAGTTCCTCCAGCGGCACGGCGCGCACTGCACCTTCTTCACGGTCGGAGACATCGCTCGTCGCTACCCTTCGTTGATCCGAGAAATCGTGGCAGCAGGTCACGAGATCGCATGCCATTCCAGCGATCACGTTCCTCTCGACCGCCATACCCGGGAGAGCTTTCGAGAGGATCTGGAGCGGTGTCTGGAAGACCTTTCGCGGGCGGGAGCAAAGCAGGTCATCGGCTATCGCGCACCCATCGCCTCCATGACGCACGAGACGAGCTGGGCCTACGAGATTCTTCGCAAGCTCGGCTTTACCTATTCCACCTCCGTGATAGCAGCTCGTAACCCCCTGTATGGCTGGCCGAGTTTCGGGCCCGATCGCGCGCGCATGGTAGATGGTATCTGGGAGTTGCCGGTCAGCCTGTCCCGGCTCCCCATGCTGAACGTCCCGTTCGTGGGCGGTGTCTACTTTCGTACGCTCCCCTTACCACTCATCGATTACCTGTTCCGGAAGCGACTCTCATCGGGGGATCCGGTAACGGGCTATATCCATCCTTACGATATCGACACCGAGCAAGAGCGATTCATGCACCCGTGGATCAACGAGAGCCGGTTCTTGAACTGGCTTTTGTATCGGAACCGCGGAGACGTGTTTCGTCGGCTACAAAAACTCCTTCAGCATGATGTAGCCATCGTTCCTTTCCGTGAGTATGTCGAGAGCGCCCTCGTGCCGGGGAGCACACATGATTGACGTTCGTCCCATAGATCTGTCTCCGGCAGGAATCGAACGTACGTGCAGACTCCTCAACATTGTATTCCCAGGAGCACAACACATCACGCCGGCTTATCTCGACCGCTTGTACAACGGGAATCCACTCGGCCCGACCTTCGGATTCAACGCCTTCTCCGAGGATGACGAGCTCATCGGTCACTACCTGATGATTCCGATTCTGGCCCAGATCCACGGCGTGGAGGAAAGAGGAATCTGGCCCTTCCAGCTCGCCTCCCACCCCGGCTTTCGGGGGAAGGGCCTCTTCACTGCGCTGGCCGAGGAGTCCTTCACCGCCGCGAGAGAACGGGGCTTCGGGTATCTCTCGGGCGTTGGCAACGCGATGAGCACACCGCTGTTCGTCCGAAAATGGGGCTTTCAGGTGATCTGTCAACTCGATGTCCGGCTCGGAACGGGCCCGATCCCGCCTCGCCGGGGGATCCCGGACCTGGAGTTCGTTCGAGTCTGGGACCGGGAGGGAATCGCGTGGCGACTCGCTCACTCCCCAGATCCTTATCGGGTGACGTACCGAGGCGATTTCGGGCACCTGTACGCGCCGACTGGCAAGTTCGGGATCTTCCTGGAGGTCGGGATGTTCGACACAGACATGTTGCCCGACGATCTGCTGGAGCTCAAAGCTCTGCACCCGCTCCGGGCTTGGATCGGGGTCGATCCCAGCCGCAACTGGAGGCGATCCCTCTACGTCAACGTGCCGGTTCGCTTCCGGCCCTCGCCGCTGAACCTCCTCTTTTATGACCTGACCGATCAGAAACGCGTCTTTGATCCGGCCCGTGTCCGCTACGATGTCTTTGACTTCGATGCTTATTGACCGCTTCCCATTCGACCTCGCTCGCAGTAAAGTACGGCCATGGGTCTTCTGAGCGCTGATGCTTATCGGGCTTCCCTGAGAGACGGTCGCACCGTCTATTACGGGGGTCGACGAGTTGCCGACGTAACCGCGGAGCCCGAGCTTCGAGTGGCCATCGACCACGCGGCTCTCGACTATGAGATGGCCGAAGACCCTGAACAGCGGGATCTTGCGGTCGTGAAGGACCCTGAGACGGGCGAGGAGATCAGCGCCTACTACCTGATCCCGCGAACGGCCGAAGACCTGCTGGCGCGCTCACGGCTCATCGAGCACGGCACCGAGCGCGGTTGGACCATCCCGCCCCTCATCAAGGAGATCGGCACGGATGCGCTCTTCGCGCTCCAGCGGGTGCTGACGGGAGAGGGACTCGAGCGAGCCCGCACATTCTATCGGCACTGTCGCGACGGCGACCTCGCAGTCGCCGTTGCTCAAACGGATGTCAAAGGGGACCGCTCTCTGCCACCACACGCCCAGCCGGATCCCGATCTTTTTCTACGAATCGTCGATCAGAACTCGGAAGGAATCGTAGTACGTGGTGCAAAAGCCCACACCTCGGCCAGCCCGAACTCCCATGAGGTCATCGTCCTTCCGACCCGGGCCATGGGGGCCGATGACGCCGACTACGCGGTCTCATTCGCGGTTCCCGTCGCTACGCCGGGACTGTCGCTCTATGTCTCGTCGTTCTCGGCGGGCGATCGCAACAGCTTCGACTTCCCGCTCTCCTCAAAAGCCAAGATGCTCGAGTCGCTCACGGTTTTCGACGATGTCCTCGTGCCGTGGGAGCGCGTGTTTCTATGCAGGGAACCTCATAAGGCCGGCCCCCTCGCCCTTACCTTCGTAGAGTACCATCGTTTCACGGCCGTATCGTACAAATTGCCTCTACTCGACACCTTCATCGGCGCTAGTGCGACTATCGTCGAGATGAACGGCGTCGCAAAGGCGGGGCACATCCGCGACAAACTAGCCTCGCTCATTACCTATGCCGAGACCGTAAGAGCTCTGACCGAGATGGCGGCTCTTCGCGCGCGCATCGGCGAGCACGGGATCGCATACCCGGATCCGCTAACCGTAAACATGGCGAAGTTCACGTTTGCGACCAACTACCACAAGATGGTCGCGCTGGTGCAGGAGTGCGCCGGAGGCATGCTCGTGACCGGGCCAAGCGCCAAAGACTGGGAGGCCCCTGAGATACGCCCGGTACTCGAGAAATATCTCGCTGGTAGAGTCCCTGCAGAAGAACGGATACGAATAATGAATCTCATCGCCGACATCACTGTGCGCGACTTCGGGGGCTACCACGCTGTACTCGCCATTCATGCCGAAGGCTCGGTCGAGGCCGAGAAGATGCAGATCTTGCGCTCGTACGACTCCAGCCAGGCGCTCAGGCGCGCCCGCAAGTTCGCCGGCCTTTAGGACGGAAGCGCGCGCTGACCCGGAGACGCCTGCAATAAAACTCCCGGTCTTCGAACGATAGCGATCAAGCTGTGGCCAACCCCAAAACTGAAGTGCCTCAGCAGATATCGCTCGCTGCTCATGATCCGGTAGAGAATCTCACCCACAACGCGCGAAACCTTGACGGTCAGATTTGTATGCTCTGGGTTCCTGAGGCCGATCCACTTCTCTTTGAGCTTTCCGAGCAAGACTGCCGGTAGAATCGCCGGGAAGAGAAAGGTATTGAAGTAGCTCATCTTGATCGGAACAAATCCGCTAGAGCATAGAACCTTCTTCAGACTCCGCGCTGTATAGCGACGGCAATGATGGGCAATGCGATCGTTGTTGGCGTAGAGGAACTGGTAAGCCGGAACGGAGAAGAACACAACACCCCCAGGACGCAACACTCGGAAGATCTCCGAGAGTGCACGGGCCTCGTCGGGAATATGCTCCAACGTATCGAACAGGCAGATCAGTTCTTGCGAGTCATCGCGCAAGGGAATTTCGTACGCGCTCGCGCAGACCGTCGGACGGCCGCTGCGTTCGTGAGACAGTAGAGAGAACTCGCGAGAAAGCTCGAGACCCGTCGCTCGCCCGTAACGACTCAGGCGGCCCAAGAATCCCCCGGCTCCGCATCCAACTTCCAGCACGTTCAGATCATG
>JAZDDE010000127.1:0-6947 GCA_036679495.1 Gemmatimonadota bacterium
CGTTGAGCACGACACCCACCAGGGCGAGGCTCCAAACGAGCGCCAAGAGACCCCAGCCCCATGCGCCGCGGAGAACGCCGAGCGTGAATGGCGTATACGTGCCGGCGATCAAGAGGAAGATCGCGCCGTGGTCAAGCACCTGGAATACGTGCTTGGCCCGACTCGGAGGGAGCGCGTGGTAGAGCATGGACGCCAGGTACAAGAGGCCTGCGCTGGATACGAAGACGCTTGCGCCGATGACGCCCATCGTCCCGCCCCGCTGGGCCGCATCCACGATGAGAATCGGGGCAGCAACCACGACCGCGAGCAAGCCAAAGCCGTGGCTTACGCTGTTCGCGATCTCCTCCCCCAGAGATTGCCCGCGCTTACCTGATGCAACCGCCTGAGTCATGCCTTGGACTTCTCCGGGTTCCGTCGGCGTACTAAGAGAGCCCGGCCGGTTCCAGGACGGCCTGACAGTAGAGGCATGAGATACGGCGCCGGTTGTTCGCACGCCTGCACTCGGGACACACAAGGGGGTCGAGAGATCGCTGGCCATCGAGCCGGCCGTCTCGGAGGTCGACCTCTCTGATCTTGGCGAGGAGATCCTCGTCGGTGACGGAACTGCTCTCACGGAGCAACTCCCACATGGCTGCACAAATGAGAGTGAGACGCTCCAACTGTTCCGTGACGTTGGCCGCACTCTGGCCGGCGTCCCTGGCGCGGCGCCCAGCACTACTGGCCTCCTGGGATACGTCTCGAATGAGACGATTCTGGAGGATGTCAAAGAGATCCATGCAGCCTCAGCCGTCTAACGGGCATGGCGCTCAGCTGCTGCCGACGCACACCGCCGGAGCCACCTGATCGCCTAGAAGGCCGCAAGTCTACCACGGTCCAAAATTGGCAACCCGCACAGGCAGTCAGCTGCCAGCGATTTGTTAGGCGGCGTTGGCGCGAGCGCTCCGCTCTTGAAGGCAGAACATGAGCATGAGCCCGGGGTACATGAGCAGAAACCAGATGGACGGGAGGCCCTCAACAGTCTCGACAGCGATGGACGCACGGAGACAGAGCATGCCGCACAGCGCCGAAACCCCACACACGGCGATGAGAGCCTGAATCGCCGGGTACGGAGAGATTCTACTGCGAAGGCGCCACAGGACGAAACCTACGAAATTCGGAATGACAGCGAACAGGAGGAGCAACCCACCGACTGGCTTCGCTTGTGCGAGCAGCCCCGCGCCTAGGAGTGCGAGCCACACTGTCGCGCCAACCTGCGAGCCGAACCACCCACTGCGGTTCCACTGAAATGCCCCAGTGCCCGGTTTGCCCTGCGGAATCATGGGGGTGTAATCGGCCGTGCGGTAGCTCGGCTTGATCGATCATGCTGCAGTCGCCTAACGGTCTTGGGTCTTCCTTCGGCCAGAAGCAGCCATCCTCCCTTTTTTTAGACCACCGGGGCGCGATGCCTTATCCACCATTCGGCGAAGGCGCTGTGGAGCACAAAAGCGAAGGTGAAACTCGCAATTGAGAGGGTCTCAGGGGGCAATCGCGGTGAAGCCAGCCAGATCAGTGATGGGATGAACACCAGGCGCATCGTTGCAATGGCGGTACCAATGGCGACTGCGCGGATCATCCACCGTTGGTGTCGCAAGAAATCACGGCGCCGTACCGCGACAAATCCTGCGGCGATCGAGTAGAGAAAGAGACACGCGAAAGGCGTGATGATGATCCGCTCCGAATTGCCCGAGTACGGCATAACGAGCGTGATCACCAGAGCGGTAGCGCCAACGACCAAACCGATGGCCACGAGCACTCGACCCGTGTTTCGATGGACACCGTTGCTTCGAAGCTTGCTGAAGAACTGCAATGGGAGCAACAGGAGGAAGATCGCACCCAAGACGACGTGTGCATGAACGGCGCCAGGTACGAGTTGGAAATGTGGGTTGTACGGCGTGTCTTGCAGATAGTGAGCGATGCTGCCGAGTACGCCTAGCAAACAGAGTGCCGCCACGGTCTTGGGTACCCTCGAGATCAAGCCGGCTGGCGGACCGTTGGGACGATACTCTTCTGTCTGCATTGTCTCCGCCGTCTAACGGACATGGCACTCAGCTGCTGCTGGAGCACGGCGCCCCAGCTTCGTGACCGCCTGGTTCTTGGTAAGCCTAACACGAACAGGGAACGCGCCGTTGGAAGCAGTCAGCTGCAGCGCCTCTTATGATGCTAGTCAGGGTTGAATGAAGTGACCGATGGGCAGAGTCACTGCCCACTGGTCGTTCTCCAACCCGGAGTGATGAGACCGAAAGCGCCTGGGTCCCTTGCATGGCAAGCATGATCGCCTGACTTCAATCACAATCTCTTGTTAGGCAGCACCGCGCTCTACTCGGGTGGCCAGATGTCACTCGACACATCGCCTGAGATTCGCCAAATCCCAATGCGATCGTCAGCCATGCTTCCAACGAACAAGTGCTCGCCTACGAGAACGGCGCCGGTGGCCATGCTGAGGACGCTACCGTCGTGCTCGAAGAGCACCTGCATGGCTCTCGTTCGAGGATCGAGCACAACAACGCGCCAGCCGACGCGACACACGCGATCTTGGCCCAAACACAGGATTGAAAGGTCGCCCTCGCGGTTGAAGCTCACGGTCAGGAGCTTCCCATCCGGCGTCAGGGAGAGATTGTCGGGATTCCCGAGTACGCCGAGCGGTTCATGCGCAGGCCCAGCCTCAGAGGAGACGTCGACCGCGAGGATCCGCTGGCGTCCTCCGTCTGCGACGTAGAGAACCTGGTCGTCTGCCGAGAGGGCAATCCCGTTTGGAAGTGCCCCCGCCGTGCTTGGAACCGAGCGCCATCCTTGGCTGGAATCCCATCGAAGCGCTTCCCCCGTCGTTCCGCCGAAGGATCCCTTGAGGAGATAGTAGATTCCGGATAGCCCGGCACGGGACGGCGCCCAGTTGGTCGCGTAGATCGAACCGTCCGGGTGGAGTGCAACATCGTTCCCTGTCGCTCGCGGCGGGAACTGAACGCATCCTCGCCAGGCGAGCGACACCGCCGGCCAGACTCCTAGGACATCGAACAGATGAATCGCGTCGGGAGCGCCATGAGAAACGACAGCGAGCTGACTGGAGCCACCCTCGACCTCGAGAGATCCGAGTCCGTGAGGATGGAGGGACGCCGGCGAAGGGGGGCGACAATTGGCGTCGCCCAGTGGCGCGCCGAGCATGCCCGAGGACGCAGAATCTCGCGGCCAGAGGCGTAGCGTCCGAGGGTTGGATGAGAGATCGCTGGGCGAAAAGGCGACGATCGCGCCGCCAACCGCGAACTCGGCCGTGATGAGGGCATTTGCCGAGCGGAAGTAGACAAGATCCTCCGGGTTGTGGAATCCACAGAGGCTTCCCAGCTCTCCCGCGGCTACTGGCAAGCGACACTCTCCACCCACTCGGGGCTTGCTGGTGCACGACAAGAGCACCAGCAGCACGATCGCGAGCAGTACCGAGCTTGATCGACGCACACGCCGCCCAACGGACATGGCGCTCAGCTGCTGCCGGCGCACGCCGCCGAAGTCTCCTGACCGCCTAGGTGCCCGCAAGCTTACCACGGCCCAAAGTCGGCAACCCGCACAGGCAGCCAGCTGCAGCGCCTTGTTAGGCGCCGAACCTCACAGGCCGTCGCGTTGCAGAAGGTACAGCTGAAGGCTGGCCCAGGCGTTGAACGCCAGGAGTGTCGTGAACGAGGCCCAGAAGGCCATCGAACGGCCTGCTCGCCGCAAAACAGCGAGGTTGAGCGCCGGAGTGAGAACAGCGAGGAGGACCGGGAAGGAGATGAAGTAGATCGCAAACCGAACTGGAGGAAGATCGATCCGTCGCCTCCAAAAGGCGTGATGTTGTAGGCGCGATAGAAGCCGGCGAGGAACACCACCGCTGCGGTCGCGAGGGCCA
This sequence comes from Gemmatimonadota bacterium, assembly GCA_036679495.1. Classification (GTDB taxonomy): domain Bacteria; phylum Gemmatimonadota; class Gemmatimonadetes; order Palauibacterales; family Palauibacteraceae; genus JAZDDE01. The sequence goes on from JAZDDE010000127.1 coordinate 3,914, forward strand.
CGTGAGACCAGAACACCATCCGCGTACCCCGCTCCATTCGCCGCCTAACGGACATGGCGCTCAGCTGCAGGCGGCGCACTGCTGCCTGAGACCTGACCACCGGTACGTCTGCACCCTACCACGAACCGGTACCGATGGGCATTAGCCTGTCAGCTGCAGCGCCTTGTTAGGCGGCGCGCCACAGGCCGTGGCTCTACTCGCCTGCGTGGCACACCGCCACGATCTTGTGCTGGTCGAGATCCCGCACGTGCGCGGCATAGAAGTTTGGGTGGGCTTCTTCGCGAATGCCAGGCTCTCCCTCGGATGTGCCTCCGAGGGCCATCGCCTTCTCATAGAAGTGTCGAACGGCCTGGCGGCTGGGCGAAAGGAACGCAACGTTCGTTCCGTTGCCGGCGTTGGCGGGGCAACCGTCAAGTGGCCTGTTGAGCCAGAATGTATCGATTCCGAGTTCGTTCTCGGTCCCGTACCCCGCTCCGCTCTCCGCGATCCAGCGGCGCTTGTATCCGAGTACCCCCAGAACAGCGTCGTAGAAACCCACGGCTCGCTGAATGTCGTTGACGCCGAGAATCACGTGGCTGAGCAAACCGACCTCCGCCTTCGCCGCGCCGCCTAACGGACCAGGCATCAGCGGCGTTGAAGGGCGCCGCCGAGTGCGCTGATCCCGAAAAGATGAATGCAAACAGTACAGCGGAACTTGGAGCCACGCCCTTCAACGTCCGACTGCATGCCGTAGTTATGCGGCGGACTCGAATGCTCCGTTCTGCTACGCACGCGTATGTCGGACCCACCAGGATGCAACTACGCCCCAGACAGCGTTGAAGAACAGAACGAGAACCGGGGTGAGGAAGCCCAATTCAAGCCCGAGCATTCCCTTCTTCGCCTTGAATGGAAAGACCACAAATAGCTGAATCAAGCTCGGAGCCAGACTGAGCACAAGGCCTCGGGACAGCCAGCCCGTAGAGACCGGAAGCGCGAACAACAACCCCCAAAGTCCACCCCAAACGATCCGGGGGTAGAGCCACGACGGCGAGAGGGACGGCGCGATAGCAACTCCGATGGCCTGGCTGATAGCCACCTCCCCGAAGAACCACACGACAAGGCTGTTGATTAGGCCACCGAGCGCGCCAGCTGCAAAGAAGATGCTCAGAGAACGCGCAGTCGACATGTATCCATTGCTCCCGTGCTCGCCGCATAACGGATCGGCGCTCAGCTGCAAGCGGTGACCGTCACCTCGCGCCGAACTGCCGAGTAGAACCAAGATACCACGAACGGTTAGGTCGCCCCGGGGTCAAGCTTGTCAGCTGCAGTGCCTGTTGGGCGGCAGCGCCCCAGTTCTGCTCAGTTCCAATCTTCGAGGGGTGGTGGAGTCAGGGCCCAAGCATTAGGGGCATCTTCGTGATGATGCGTTCAGCTACCCAACTACCGTCGGCCTCGACCTCATCTTCAAGGACTCGTGCGCGATCGGGTAGATGTTCTACGAATCCCGCTGTCATGTTCTTGAGGAACTCGATTCCCAACTTCTTGCCGATGCAGATGTAGGCAGAGCCGCCGAAGACGACATTGTTCGCTCCAGTAAACTTTCGATTCAGATCGATGGAGAGGGGCGACTCCCAACTTGCAGGATCCAGGTTCGCGCCGGGGAAGAACAGGTAGATAGACTCTCCTTTCCGCATCGGGAAGGGTCCCAGATCGAAGTCTTCGTGGACTTGCCGCGACAGAGCTTTGACATGATTGTCCCGGCGCAGTAGCTCGGTAATCACCTTGTCGTCCTGAATGAGCTCTGGATTCTTGGCGAGCTTTCTGCGGACTTCGGGGAAGCGAATCAGGCTGCGCAAGAGATAGCCGGAGGAGATACCCGCGGTGTTGGAGAGCGGGACGATAAGAAAGCTGCCGATGTTTGCCTTCAACTTCTCGTCATCGATGCCGAGCCCCCGGCCCTTCTCGAACAGCTGACGGATGGGAGCTTCGGGATCGGTCTGGTCCAAGTGCTCCTCGACGTATCGCCATACCAGGGCTTGACCTTCGTCGGCCGCCTTGAGTGGCGTCTCGTCGACGAAATTGTCGAGGCCCTTGATGACGGCCATGCTCGCGAGGTTGAGATCCGAGAGCTGCTTTTCCGTGAAGGGCAGCCCACAGGTCTCGAGCATCACACGCATCGGCAAGGTCTGAATGGATTCGATGTAGTTGTCGATGCGGCCGCCCGCTGCGAGACGGTCGAAGATCGGCTTGGCTCCCGAGAAGTCCGCCACCTCTGCGGAGGAGCTTGTGTAGGAGAGCCGGAAGTGCTTCGCGCGATTGGGATACCGCTCTGCGTAGATGCGCTCCCGCGTTTCAATCTCATCACTCGCGAGTGGCTGCCTGCCGCAGCTTCGACTGCGAATGACCTGCCGGGCCTGGTCGAAGCGGAAGATGAAGTTCATCCCGTCGGCCCTGAAGCCCAGGATCTCTTCTCTTTCGTAGAAGTCCTCTAGGTAGGGAAAGGGATCGAGGGTGAAGTCCTCGTCGAAAAAGGAGACACCCAGGTCAACGAACTTGTCCAAAATTCTGCCTCCCTTTGTAGGTCGTCAGTCCTTGCCAATGGTTGCCGAGCTGGGTGGCCTGATCTGCCGCCCAACTACCTATTAACCCACAGCGCCCATCGCTCGGGTGTCGTGCGATTGAGTATGGCCTACATCGTTGAGCGCTGGATCTCGCCGGAATTGCTCGGGTCGGTCTCGTCGTGGTGTGGGCGATATCAATATGGCCAACACGTGTATGTCATATTGGCGGTTGTGCCGTGTCGGACTGGGTGGGGGTGCGGGGCGGGCGTGCTCGGGCAGATTCCCCGCGGGGTCGCGCTTGGCTCCTCCGGCTGGCGTCTGCTAATCCTCTCCGCCTTCGAGTCACCTCGGCCCCGATCGGACCGTTCGCCCCCCGCGGCGGATGGCTGCTCACGGGACCCGGTGCTGGCCCAATTCCGGGTTGGCCCGTCCGAGAGGAGGACACACCGTGCGGGAATACGAGACGACTTTCATCGTCCAGCCGGAGATCAGCG
>JAZDDE010000128.1:0-4101 GCA_036679495.1 Gemmatimonadota bacterium
GCCGCGATCGCCGGACGGCTGGAGCTCGAGTATCCGGACGCCAACGAGGGGGTCGGCACCGTCCTCAAGCCGTATACAGAAGAGTACATCGGCCAGGAGGCGTTCGCCTTGCTCATGACGATGCTGGTCGCCGTCTCCGGCGTGCTTCTCATCGCTTGTGCCAACGTGGCCAACCTGCTCCTGGCCCGCGCGTCGAGCCGCAGCCGAGAGGTGGCTGTCAGGTCCGCGCTCGGCGCCAACCGGAAGCGACTGATCGCTCAGCTTCTGACCGATTCGTTCGCGCTGTCTGCCCTCGGAGGACTGCTCGGTCTAGGCCTCGCCTTCGTCGGCTCCAATGCCTTCAATCTGGCCATTGCGGACACCAATCCTCCGTTCTGGATCGACATCAAGGTGGATCTTATCATCGTGGCTTTCGTGGCGGCTCTGGTTCTACTGGCGAGCCTGCTGTCGGGCGTGTTTCCGGCCATCAAGGCGTCGCGGAACGACATGAACGAGATTCTCAAGGACGAAGCTCACGGATCGTCCGGGATGCACCTGGGCCGACTGAGCCGCGTTCTCGTGGTGGTCGAACTCACGCTCGCCTGCGGACTCCTGGTCATGTCTGGACTCCTGATCAAGAGCATCACGAAGCTCAACAACACGGACTTACCCTTCGCTAGCGAGGAAATCTTTACCGCACGTGTCGGCCTGTTCCCGAGCGAGTTCCCCGAAGAGAGCGACCAGCTGGCGTTCTACGAGGAGCTGGAGCGGAGGCTCGCGGGGCAACCGGGAGTCCGCGAGGCGTCCCTCAGTTCAAACTTGCCGGCTCTAGGCGGAAGCGGGTGGAGAGTCGCCGTTGAGGGGACCGACTACGCAAACGATAGTGACATCCTGAACGCCAGTGGGTACGTCGTGACGCCCAATTTCTTCGACGTCTTCGAGATGCGGCCAGTCGCCGGACGCCTTCTGAGCTCGCAGGACGTCGGGGACTCCGATCAGGTTGTGGTGATCAATCAGAGCTTTGCCCGGACCTTCTTCCCGGACACCGATCCGTTAGGCCGGCGCATCCGGCCCGGCGGATTGGAAACCGACGAGCCGTGGCGCACGATTGTCGGAGTCATTCCGGATGCCTTCGCGAATGATCTGGAGGACAACACGGAAAGCCCGGAGGGCCTGTACATCCCCCTGGCGCAGAACTCACGACAGTTCATGACCATATCCATTCTCACAGCCGGAGATCCGCTCGCGCTCACGGCAATGGTCCGGGAGCAGGTGGCCGGACTCAACCCGAACCAGCCGATCTACAACGTGAACGTGCTGGCCAGCGCGATCGACGAGGACAACTGGTTCTACGGGGTGTTCGGCACGCTGTTCATGATTTTCGGCCTGGCGGCCCTTTTACTGGCTGCCATCGGGCTGTACGGCGTGATGTCGTTCTCGGTGAATCAGCGGACCCAGGAACTGGGCGTCCGCATGGCCCTCGGGGCGCAGCCGGCCGATGTTCGGACGCTCGTGCTTCGTCAGGGACTGTGGCAGATCGGGATCGGGCTGGCGTTGGGGCTCGGGTTGGCGACCGGACTCTCGCGCTTCCTCGACATTCTTCTCTACGAGACGCAGCCGCTGGACCCGATCATCTTCACCGGCGTCGCGCTGTTCCTGGCCGCGACCGGGCTGGTCGCGTGCTATATCCCGGCCCGCCGGGCCACTCGGGTCGATCCTATCGTCGCGCTCCGGTACGAATAGGCGCCGCTTTCCAGGTTGGCTCCTGGGACGTATCTCTGCGACATGCGACTGACTGGCAGGCACACGTTCGACGGCCCGCGCGAGTCGGTGTGGGAGATGCTCCTCGACCCCGCGGTTCTCTCCCGCGCTTTCCCCGGCCGCCAGGAGCTACGGGTCTCGGGTCCCGGGGTCTACGCCGGTCGGGTGCATCTGGCGGTTGGACCTCTCCCGGCAGGTAGTTTCGCGATACGGGTTAACATCTCAGACGAGTCGTATCCCGAGCGGTACACGATGCATGTACGCGGAGAAGGTCTGCTGGGACGCGCGGCCGGCCATGCGAACGTCCAGCTTGATGTTCAGGATCCGGACACGACCCTCATGAAGTACGAGTGCGCTCTGCGCACATCCGGCGCGATCGGTCTCGTCGGCCAGCGCCTCTTGGATACGCTAGGCGGAAAACTGGCCGGCTTGGGCTTGCGGTCGCTCGGCGAGGAACTGGAGACACGCCAGGTGGCACGCTCCTAGGCCACTGGGAAAAATTGGCAGGATAGTTGCCCCCCTAGTAGCTTTATTACCCCCTGACAAGAAACGGATGGACGCGGAACTCCGCGCCTATCCGTTAGTCGGGATCGCACATTGCTGTAGGATACGTGAAACGAAAGCGGGTAGCCATGTTGCACCGGCGCCACAGAATTCAGATAACCGTCCTCCTGTCCCTCGCCGCCACCACCCTGCTCGCGCAAGCCTGCGTTCCCAGTGCTCCAGACGGGTTCGTTGGGCCTGGACCGACTCTGTTCAGCATAAATCTGGCGTGGGACGCCCCTAGCGAGGACGCCGACGGGAACCCGCTGACCGACCTGGCCGGCTACCGTTTGTACTACAGCCAACAGTCACCTCCGACCCAGGCCAACGGAACGGTGCTCGATGTCGGGCTCGGCGCTAGCGCGACTGTGGACAGCCTGGAAGCTGGAACGTGGTTCGTCGCCGTGGCCGCCCTCGACGGAAGCGGAAACGAAAGCTTGCCATCGGCGCCGGTTGAGGCGGAAGTGGGGACCCCGTGAGCGGCTTCATGCAGGGCACCTTCGGGCGAGGTGCCCGGCGAGCGGCCCGAGTAGCGGCTGGACTGGCCGGAGTGTGGCTGATGCTGGCGGCCGCGCACCCAGCGCCCGATAGCCGCACCCCGTCCGATCCTTCCAAACCGGAGAACCTGGTCGCCGTTGCGGTCAGCAGCTCGCAGATCGATCTCACCTGGGACCCTGTAACAGACGGATTCTTTCTGCTGAACTACAACATCTACAGAAACAACGTCCTCGTCGGGACCAGCGGAGCAGACGACCCGACGTTCTCCGATACGGGTCTTCAGTCGTATACTCAGTATCAGTACCGCGTCTCCGCCGTGGACCTCGAGGGAGAGAGCCGAAAGAGCGACCGGGTCAATGAACGAACCCTGGACGGGAGTCCGCCTTCCGCACCGACCAACCTTCAGGGTAGCGCGACAAGCCCGACGACGATCGAACTGGAATGGTCCGCGGCGCAGGACCCGCAAACGGGGATTCAGGGCTACGTCGTGTATCGAGATGGCTCCGTGATCGGCAGCACGACGGACAACAAGTACAAGGACACCGGACTGTCTCCGTTTACCTCATACACGTACCAGGTCTCCGCAATCAACGGACATGGGCTGGAAGGACCTCTCAGCGGACCGGTCGTGATTATGACGCCGGACGCGACGGAGCCCACCGAACCGTCCAATCTTGCCGGCACCGCCGCTAGCGCTACGCAAATCGATCTCACCTGGACGGCAGCCCAGGACCCGGAAAGCGGCATCGCGCGGTACGTGATCTACCGCGATGGGAGTGCGGCAGAGACCTCCACGACCACATCCTTCTCCGATACGGGTCGGCAGTTCTTCACGGACTACAAGTACAAGGTCGCCGCAGTCAACGGATCGGGACTGGAGGGAAGCCAGAGCGACGAGATCACGGTGACAACCCTGGACGGCACGCCGCCCAGCTCGCCGACCGGTACATCCGCCGAGGCGACCAGTCCGTCTACCGTAGATGTTTCCTGGCAAGCAGCCAGCGACCCGGAGTCGGGGATCGTTGAGTACACGATCTACCGCGACGGAGCGCCGGTTGGCACGTCCGCGACGACGACGTTTGCGGACGCGGGCTTGGCTCCCGGGACCACATATGTGTACGAGATCTCCGCCACCAACGGAGTTGGACTCGAAGGTCCTCTCAGCGGACCGGCTCAGGTAACCACTCCAGTGGCGACAGATACGACCCCGCCTTCCGTGCCGCAGAATCTGGCGGCGAGCGGAATCACCGATGTTCAGGTGACTCTGACGTGGTCGGCATCTACAGATCCGGAAACTGGGGTCAGTGAATACCGGCTGTA
>JAZDDE010000129.1:0-3684 GCA_036679495.1 Gemmatimonadota bacterium
GCTCCTCGCCCTGGCCAGTGTCGCGCAGTAACTGGTAGATGTTGAAGAGGCCCGGCCCGGAGAGAACCCGTTCGAAGCTCACGTGACCGTCAAGCTTGTCTCGTAGGTACCGGAGGAGCTCAATCTCCTGATCCGACTGTGGTGCGAAGTCGGCGTGTCCCCCTTCGGACGCAATGGGATGATGTTCCTTACCGTCCCAGTAGAGCATCGCCTCTCCAAGACCGGTGCCAGCGGCAATGACGGCGACGTTTCCACGACGATCCTTGCGATTCCCCAGGTTCAGATGGGCGAAGTCCTCGGCTGGCAGGTGCAACATCCCGTACGCCATCGCCTCCAAATCGTTTAGAAGCTTGACGCGGGACGCTCCGGTGGCCTCTGCGAGTGAGGATTCGTCCATCACCCAAGAGAGGTTGGTCGCCTGACTCCTCCCATCGATGACGGCGCCCGCCACCCCGAAACAAGCCGCGCGGAGCGCGAGTCCTCGGTCCCTCCCCAGGAAGATCTCGATGATCCCCTCCAGTGAGTCGTGCTCTGCACTCGGATACCGGGCGTCCCTCAACTTCCGCAATTCGTCGCCCTCTTCTTCGTACAGGGCGAGGATCGTCTTCGTTCCCCCGATATCTCCAGCCAGGATCATGCAATCCCCTCAGCTCTGGTTCGCAAGCTCACTCGCTGCCGCTGCGTCCACGAGCCACACCAGCCTGCCGTTCACCGGACGAATGAGCTGGCTCGGCAGCCGCTCGGGATCACGGGGACCCTCGAGCACCTGGGCCAGAGTGGACGCCTTGTCCGCTCCAACCACCAGGAAGATGACGCAGCGGGCCTCATTCAGAATCGCCGTGGTCAGCGTAATGCGGTCTGTCGCCAGCTGGGGCACCCGATTTGCCATGACCCAGAGATCCTTCTCCTCGAGCGCCTCGGTCCCGGGGAAAAGCGAGGCCGTATGGCCGTCGGGCCCCATACCGAGGAGGACCAGGTCCAGCGCCGGGGGGCTGCCTTTCGCGGATACGCCGCAGACCTGGGCGAGCACCACCTGATAATCGCGCGCAGCCTCGGAAAGATCCTGGCGTTCTGCCTCCATGCGATGGATGCGGCTGGGGGGTATGCCCAGCTTCGAAAGCAGCGCCTCGTGGGCCATACGAAAGTTAGAGTCTTCATGATCCGGCGGCACTGCCCGCTCATCGCCGAAAAAGAAGTCGACCTTCGACCATTCGAGCTGCGAATGGAACGGGGCCTGGGTCAGAATCTCGTAGAGGCGGCGTGGAGTCGAGCCGCCGGAGAGTGCCACGGCGAAGCGCCCGCGCACCCCGAACGCATCGCGGCCAATACGTATGAACTCTTGCGCGGCTGCGCGACACACGTCGTCCGCGTCAGCGACAACTCGGACCGTCACTGCACCGCTTCTGCCATCGATCGCGAGACCTGAAGCGTTTTACAAAACAGCATATCGCGGCCACGATTCGAGAGCTGTCTCCCTACCATACGCGCGACATCTGTAGATGGCGTTGCCAGGACGGAGACAGGTGCCGCTGCGCTTTCGTCAATGACGCCCAGTCGCCCTTCGTCGAGCCGGGAGAAAGTTAGGCCCCGCGTCTTCCTCCCATCTGCCCACGCAATTGATACGCGATCCACTTCGGCCAGTCCCTCGCTCAGCCGTCGAATCGTAACCTTCAACGGATGCCGCGGACCCTCGAACCCCCACGTCACCTCGACGCCCGGCTTAACCTTGCCGCCGACGGGCTTCCAGCCGAGGTGGCAGGCCAACCAGCCGATCAGGAGCCAAGCTTGCGGCAGTGCATGCGGGCCGTGGTCGACCACGACCGCGTCGATGTGTTCCAGCGCGCCCGGCACAACGGCGGGATCGAGGACCTGGCTGATGAGCCGACGCCACGGCCTCAGGTGGCGCCATGCCAGGTCGGCAACCAAGGTGGGAGCCCGTTCGCTCGCAGCCCATTCAGCTGTAGCAACGACGGCCGGCACGGGATCTGGCCATCCACGGCTGTCGTAGATGACTTGATCCGCGAGCTGGGACAGCTCCTGGAAGAGCTCTGCGCCGAGCGGCGGCGCAGTCGGAACAGCCCACCAGAGTGTCGTCGGCAGGTCCCCGACCAAGAGAAACCGCACCGCGGACGGCAATCCGCGGAGCGAGTCACCCTCCGCGCTCAGCGTGACGTACTCCGAACAGATCTGCCGTTGACTTCCACTCACGTGACAGAGTGCGGATACGTAGCTATCGATCCCGGGCTGCGGGGTCGTTTGCTCGGCGACCAGCAGCAGAACCCTTGCGGGATGCACCTGAACAATCGCAGGTAGCTCCCGAAGAACATTGTTCGCCTGATCCTGCGTCGAGCAAAAGATCACCAGATTTGACATCCGAGCACGCGTTACCGGCTCCTGTCCCCGTGGCTCCGCGTTATATGTACGCCACAGTTCGGCGAGCTCTTGCTCGATGCATTCGAGCGGGACCGCCCTTGGCGATGGCAAATCAGCCAGCGGCTGCAACGACCTCTCGCTCAAAGTTCCCGCCACTTACGGCCGTCGGCCTGGATCAGCTGGTCGGCCTCCACCGGACCCCAGCTTGATGCCTGATATTCAGGGAGCCGCTGCGTTCCAGCCGCGGCCCAGGTCTCGAGGATACTCTCGATCCAGATCCATGAGGCTTCCACAGCGTCACGCCGCATAAAAAGCGTTGCGTCACCCGCCATCACGTCTAACAAGAGGCGCTCGTAGGCTTCCGGAGATTGATCGCCAAAGGTCGTCCCGTATTGGAAGTCCATCTTGACCGGGAAGATGCGGATCTTGGCCCCGGGCAGCTTGGCCGAAATTCGAAGCGAGAGCCCCTCATCAGGTTGGATCCTCAGCGCAAGCACGTTCGGCTCGAGGGGCGCCTGCGGATCCGCGTTGAAGAGGATCGGCGGTACCTGCTTGAACTGCACGGCGATCTCACTCGCGCGCTTCGGCATGCGCTTTCCAGTCCGGATATAGAAAGGAACGCCGGACCACCGCCAGTTGTCGATGAAGAGCTTGAGTGCAACGTAGGTCTCTGTGGTCGAGTCGGGTTTGACCCCTTCCTCCTGTAGATATCCCGGAGCCTCCTGTCCTTGATGGAATCCCAACCCGTACTGGGCTCGAACCACGTACTTGTCCACCTCGCTACCCGCAATCGGGCGTAGGCAGTCCAGTACTTCGAGCTTGTGATCGCGTACGACGTCAGAGCTCAACGCCCACGGTGGCTCCATCGAAGTCAGGCAAACGAGCTGCAAAATGTGATTCTGGACCATGTCTCGCAGGGCCCCGGCCTCTTCGTAATAGCCAGCACGAGTCCCAACGCCTTCCTGCTCTGCCACAGTGATTTGGACGTGATCGATGTACTTCTGGTTCCAGAGCGGCTCAAACAGCGAATTTGCGAACCGCATGACCATGATGTTCTGTACCGTCTCTTTACCGAGATAGTGGTCAATCCGGAAGATCTGCCTCTCATCAAAAACGCGTGAAAGGGTCTCGTTGATCCCCCTGGCGCTTTCCAGGTCGTGGCCAATCGGCTTTTCGACGATCACACGTGAGAACTGAGCAGAGACACCTGGATCCGTTACGAATCCAGCTGCTTTGAGCTGCCCAACGCACCCCTCGATCACGCTGGGGGGGATCGACAGATAGAAAATACGGTTGCCAGGGACACTCAGC
>JAZDDE010000013.1:0-3797 GCA_036679495.1 Gemmatimonadota bacterium
TCGGATCGGGTATCTGCAGCTCGTTGATCAGCGCGCAAGACCTTCCAGAACACACCGCCATGATAACCGACGGTGTCTACAGCTATGGCGACGAGTACATTTCGATGTTCGTGGTGACCGACGAGGGCGTGATCGCGTTCGAATCGGTCAATACCAAGCACTCAGCCGGCTTCTTGCAGGCGATCCGGGAAACGACCGACCAACCGGTGCGGTTCCTGCTCCACAGCCACAACCACTGGGATCATTCAAGTGGCGGTCAGGTCTTCAAGGATGCCGGAGCAACTCTCGTTGCTCATGCCGAGGCTTATGAGTGGATGAAGGCCAACCCAGGTCCGGACATGGTCGTTCCGGATGAGAACTGGAGCGGAAGCCGGAAGGACATCACTCTCGGTGCCACGACGGTTGAGCTGCACTATCTGGGGATGAATCACGGCCTGGGCATGACCGTCTTCATTCTGCCTGAACGGAAGATCGCCTACATAGCAGACCTGGCGGTTCCCAAGCGAGTGCTCTTTAGCGTTGTACCGGATTTCAACATCAGGGAGTGGGAGCGGTCGCTCGAGGAGATTCTGAAGCTCGATTTCGATCGAGCCGTTTTCACCCACAATATGGATGCCGAGCCGTTGCAAGGTGGAACCAAGCAGGACGTGCAAGACGGTCTGCAGTTCATCCGGGACCTGCGCGCCGCAATCTATGCAGAGTTCAAGAAGGGCACCAATCCCATGGCGGTGCCCGGTGTGGTCCAGCTGCCGAAGTACAAGGATTGGGCCGGGTACGATCAGTGGCTGGAGATGAACGCGTGGCGGCTGCTATTGGATGACTGGATGGGGCCTTTCCCATGGCGTCCTGAGATTGAATAGGTAGTTGCTTTTAGGCTCTCCCGCCGTGGGGGTCGTTCTAAGGGGGGAGTGAGCCGACAACTCCCCCCTCGCCGGGCGGTGCGGCACCGGCAGAGACGGCTCTCAGGCGAAGCTGGCGACGGCGGGCCGGAGTGGTGGGGGAGGGCGAGAGACCTTCTTGCGCTTGCGGATGTGATCCAGGATGCGCTTGGTCAGGGCCGGCTCGGTAAATGAAGCCGATCACGCGCATCTCGGCTCTTGGTAGGACACGCCGGATCAGGTTCGCCCATCGGGGTTCGACCGCGAGGTTTTGGAAACGATCAACCCCGTTCCCTGACGGCCGGCGTTCGGGCGACGGCTCGGCGGGCGGCTCCTGGGCCATCCCCAAAGAAGCGCTTGAAAGCCTTCGCGAACGCGAACTCGGAGTCGTAGCCGACTCTCTGGGCCACCTCGGCGGTACCGAGAAGATCCCCGCTTCGTGAGCCAGGTCTCCCACGTTCCACTTGCGCTCCGGGCGTCCATGAATGCAGGCGAGGGCACGACCGACCGGAGGATCCTGGACTGCCGCCAGGAAGCCCTCGGGCTTGGCGCTGCGCGCCAGGAATTGCCGGAGCGTCTGGATGAGCAGAGCCTCGGCCAGGCGGTCGACGACGACCGAGGCTCCCCGTTGACCCGCGGTGGACTCCGCGGCGGCCATCTGGGACGCGGTCGCCACCCAGGAGGCGTGTGGCTCGTCCTCGCCCGAGATGTGGACGAGCTTGGGCAGGGCGGCAAAGAACGGGTGAAGCCCCCGGCGGTCATACGAGAAATGGCCACAGACGAGCGTTGTGATCGAGCCCGTCCCACCGTAGCCCAGCTTCGGTGCCTCGCCGGGCCGACCGAGCAGGTCCTCGGCAGGAGACGCATCGGCATCGGCGGCGTGCACGAGCTCGTGAGCGGTGCCCTCGGGGAAAAGGACCACGTCGCCCTGCCCCAGCTCTCTGGGCGTCTCTCCGGGCACCCGGAGCCAGCACTGGCCCTGGACCACAACGTGAAAGGCAGCGACGTCCTTGGCTGGCACAGCCATCCCCCAGGGTGCGCGGAAATCAGCCTTGAAGTAAGCCGTTCCTCGCAGCCTCAGGGCCTCCAGTGTTTCAGCCAGGACGTCGCTACTCATGGAACTCGGGACCGCGTCACTTCAACGTGGGCCAGGTTGCGATCGCGTCGTTGTACAGCTGGTCGGGGTTCTGCTCCCACATGGGCTTCGTATTGACCTTCTTTCCTTCATACATGTCGTTAAAGAAGAGCAGCAGCATCCCATTCTGGATCTTGAAGGTCTTGGGGTCCACTGGAACCCGGGCCTTTTTTACGGCCACGCCGAACGCGCAGAAACCTCCGAACTGGGGTGCATACAGGCCACGACGTCGTAGCCTCCGAGCACGACTCCGTGTTCGTCAGAGTTCCACTGCGGAGAGTCGCCGCTACCTGCGAATGCCAGCGCCGCCGAGAAAGCGACAAGGGCCACTGCGAGTGTCGAGTGCGTCATCATTCATCCTCCTGGCTCGGCACGAGGCGCCTCTCTGGCGCGACTGCCGATCATGGGTTGATGATGACGAAGGCGCGTGGGCAGGGCCATGTTCAGGACCCCGCGCCATGTTCAGGACCCCGCCTTTTTTGTCCCCGAGTCCAGAAGAACCGGGAGCCGCCCCCCCCGGTGAGGCGGACCCGGCGACCGCCAGGATGGCGCGGACGAGTCAGCCGCCTTGCGCTCCCGTGGCTCCCCGCACCGCAATGACCTCGTTCTCCGCCATGGATATCCTCCCACTCTGCTTTAGTCTTTAGTCTTTAGTGACGACGCCGGGTCAAGGCTCGAGCGTCATTCGCCGACGGATCTCGCGGAATCGCTCCTGGGAGCGGAGGTGTCCGAGCAGGGTGCCCTGGTGCATCGCCATCGGCGGGCTCTTCTCTTCGCAGGCCTTCTCGGCCCAGTCGAGCGCCTTTTCCGTCTCGCCGAGTCCGGCGTAGGCCCAGGCGAAAAACGGTGGCGCCACGTACTCCGTCCGGGCCCTCTCGCTGAGCTCTTTGATGATGCCTGTGGCTTGCTCCCGCCGTCCCGCCCTGCCGCAGGCGAACGCCTGCCAGCCGAGGTAGTAGGGAGCGCGGCCGGAGAGGGTCGCCGCCTTGTCCAGCACAGAGACGGCTTCGTCATGCCTTCCGGCGAGCGAGTGGGTGCCGCCGAGAACCCACAGTGTGTAGAGGAAGTCCGGTTCCATCTCCAGTGCCCGGCCCAGCGCCTCGGTCGCCTCGCTGTACATGCCCTGGGCGATCAGGTTGAGCGCCAGGCACGTGTTCACGTAGGGCGACAGCGGGTCCAGCGTGAGCGCGCTCTCGGCCATGGAAAGCGCCTCTTCTGGCCGATCCCTGGAGTCGAGGAGGAAGCTGTACCAGCAACGGGCGAGGATGTACTCGGGGTTCCTCGCGATTGACGCCCGGAAGCTCCGCTCCGCACCGTCCCAGTCCCACAGCATCCAGTTCTGCATCAAACCCTTGGCGGCGTGGACCTCGGCGAGGTCGTCGTCCAGGGCCAGCGCGCGATCGACGGCGGCTCCGGCCTGCTTTCGGGCGGCAGCCGGCTCCATGCCGTAGAACCCCAGGCTGCTGTAGGCATTCGCCAGCCCGACGTGGGCCAGGGTATAGGCGGGGTCTCTCCGCGCTGCTTCTTCGAAGAAGTTCGCCGCCTTTTGCAGCGAGTCTCCCTCCCGTCGATACCAGTTGTGCTGGCCCTTGAGATACAGATGGTATGCCTCCACATCGTCTGTGTGCCGGCTTCCGGGGCCCGCTTTCCCTCTCCCGATCAGGCGGATACGGAGCGCCTCGACGATGCGCTCCGAGATCTCGTCCTGGATGGCGAAGACGTCCTCCTTCTGGCGGTCGTATCGCTCGGACCACAGATGCGAGCTGTCGTCCACTCGGATGAGC
>JAZDDE010000130.1:0-6499 GCA_036679495.1 Gemmatimonadota bacterium
AATCGAATCGCCGCCCCCAGACGCCGCCATCGGCGTAGAGCGAGTTGTCCCAGGTCACGACGAAGCCCCCGTTGGGGTCAGCGGCCAGGTGCGGTAGCTCGGCCCACTCTGTCGTCACGGGGAAGGCTGGACCAAGTCTGGGGCAATCCGCGGAGATCTTACGCCCCTCTATATAAGGGCTGGAGGCGGACTGCCAGACGGCGATGAAGTCGCCGCTAGCCAAAGATGTCAGGGTGGGCCTTCTTTGGTCGCCGAGGGTCTCCTCGTTGACCTGGAACTCCTCGACCGGACCGCAGCTCGCGGGACGACCGGAAGACGCCGGGTCGCCTGTCGGCTGCCCGTGCGCGGCCGACAGCAAGAACGAGGCGACCAACGCTCCGAGGAGAGTCGCTGCGCGAATGGTTCTTGGGGACCGAGGCCAAACCGTTGAGCAATCCTAGCTCAACCCATCTGCGCCGCAGATGTGCCATCTATTCGCGCGACCGAGCCCATCGATCAAACGCCAGCCCCGGACCCGAGCGCGATGCGGATTCGAGCCAGAGCGGGCACACCAGCCGCCCGATCAACGCACAGAACCCATAGGGCTCGCCAGCTGACGAGCCAGGTTCCCACCAACCCGTTCACGCAGGTGCTCCTATCGAATTTGCCAGGTAGTGCCGTAGTTCGCTGAGGTCCAGTAGCCAAGCCTGAATCCGGTTCCAACTCGTCTCGGCGGTTCCAAAGTTGTCGCCGTCAAAGGCCAGTCCTTCGGGGAAGAAGGCCGATTGCAGGCGCTGCTGCCGGGGTAAGTCCATTCTTCGCCATACGTCGGGTGCGTTGTCGAGCAAGGCGCTAGGGCTCGGCCAGGAATTCGAGGACGGCTTCCCAGACAGCTTCGACCTCACCTTTGGCCCGCTCCGGATGAAGCATCGAGGAGCCGTGCACACCACCGATGGCCACAAAGGTCCGAAAGCCGCGTGCCGCGAAGTCTTCGAGCTGCTCACGTACCGAGTCCACCCCCACCTCGCCGTCGGGACGAGCCGCGAAGACGGGTATCTCGACCCGCGGAGCAAAGACAGATGTTTCGCAATCACCCATTCGCGAACCCGCCGGAGAGAAAGCAAGGACGCCTGCCAGGCGCTCCCCATGCTCAGCGGCGAGGCGAACGACGAGCGCTGCCGAGTAGCTGCTACCCCAGGCGAATCGGCGATTCCCGAGATCCTCGGCCTCCGCCCAGGTCAGCGCGGCCAGTAAGTCCGGGTAGGCGTCGCAGTAGGTCAACTCTCTTTCGGAAACCAGAAAGGCCATCGTGCGATTCACGCCGCCGAAGCGATCGCCTCCCACCCTTTGATCCACCGCCAGGACGTGAAAACCGACCTGCACCAGTCGGTTGGCGATCCACTCGTATTCACCTCTGGCGTCACCGCCCGCTTGGTGAAACAGGAGAACCAAATCCGCCTCGGCATCGGCCCTGTAAAGGTCCGCGTACACTTCGACGCCATCGGCGGCGGTGAACGAGACTTCCTTCGGTTCGGTGCCGGCAGATACGAGCGAGGCGAACAACAGTGTGACTAGAAGACCAACAACAGGACGATGCATCGGTTCTCCCGGGTTCTACCCGGCGCGGAGGATCTTCTCCATCTTCTTTCTCTTGGCGAGTTCATCCACGAGCTTGTCGAGGTACCGGACCTGCTGCGTGAGCGGGTTCTCAATCTCTTCAACCCGGTAGCCGCAGATGACGCCCGTGATCAGGTGTGCATTCGGGTTGAGCGTGGCCTGCTCAAAGAACTCTTCAAAGGTCAACTTGTCATCAATGCGCTTCTGTAGCTGCTTGTCATCGAAGCCGGTCAACCAGTTGATCACCTGGTGCAGCTCTTCCCTGGTCCGGCCCTTTTTCTCGACCTTCGTCACGTAGTGCGGATAGACCGAAGAGAAGGTCATCTTCGCAATTCGTTCATCGTGCTCGGGTGTGGTCGTCGGCATGGGTTGAGCTCCGCCAGTGGGTTCCACCGCGTGTGAGCCGCGAGCTGCTTGCCATTATACGGAGGTTCGCGGTGCGCGATGACGCGTGGAGATCGTGGACTGATTTCGGCGGCGCGCAAGGCGCATTGGCTCACAAACCGCCGTCTCTGAACCTGCCGACATCGGCACCGGACTCGTCTCGCTGTTTGCACGCCCGCGGACGCACTACTCGATTACGAGCAAGACTGCGGTATTCGAGTGGTGCTTCAGCTCGGGGACGCTACCTTGACCAAGGTTGTATCAGCGCCGGAGCTGGGACGGCAGTGTCAAGCCTCTGGTGGAGAGGGTCAACCGGTCCGTTGGACCACGGTCGCGGTGCTTGTGAGGGGCTCTGTACCCGAACGGAGTCTGTCTTCGGGGGGTCTCCGAAGTCGACAAAGCACTCAAGGCTGCCGGGCAGCGGAATCCTGGCCGGTTGCTACTCAGATCCCTTGTCGGAAACTCCAGCAGGCGTCTCGGGTCTCAGGGCACCGTCACCGACCAGGCCGAGGTGTCCCCGGACTCGAAACCGTCAATAAAGACCTCGCCAGCAATCTCGTAGTCTGTAACGCAGGTCTTGGTCAGGGCTCCAACACGGCTATTGTCTCGGACGTCCGGGACGCCAGTAGGGTTCCCCTTGAAATCCACCAAAGGGTTCGAGAAATAGGGCTGTCTCGGGCAGTTTTTCTGCGAACACTGATCATCATAGGACATCACTGTTCGAAACACCTGATCTACGTAGTGCCCGTAGCGAAATGGGTAGGTACCCCCTTGCGGAGGGGTGCCGGCGTCCTCAGGGTTGTGCTCGAACCCCAAGTTATGTCCATGCTCATGTGCGAACGTGAGATTGCCAACGGCGCAGTCGATGCGTGTTACCTGAAATGCCTCCAAGCGGGTGGGTCCACCGCCGAGCCGCGAATCATCCGCCTTCGCTGCTGGAGGACCGGGCCAAAAGTGAGGAAGAAAACCAATTCCGCAGCTGTTGGCGGCGCTACTCACCATCAACGACACGAGATCGGCATCGACGACATCTCGTGTAGCCGCCACCCCTGGGTCATCATGTAGCCAGAAGACGTCGCTGATCGGAGCAGATTCCACGCGCTCGGAGAGTTCCGTGTGGACCAATACGAAGCGCAAATCCATCAGTGAGTTCAGGAAGGCTGTGTTGGTTACGTCTACGGCAGCCTGAATAACTGCTTCAATCTGCCCCACCCCACCCGCCTCGTCCCGCGCCAGGGTGGTGTAGTAGGCGAGAAGATCGAGTCGATCGACATCGTCGGTGGGGTTTGGGCATGGCGGTGAGTCGCCAACTGGCAACCCGGCGGATGATCCGCTACGGTAGCTGCTCCCCAGTTGCTCTGTTCCACAGGACGGAAAGCGACTCTGCTCGATTCTCTCGAGTCGCTGCCCTCCATCTGGTTGAGTTGAGACCCAATAGACATCCTCGTCGTCGTTTATCAACCCAACGACATAACCGTTCTTTAGGGTGAGGGTGGCTTCGACAGCAGTCCCACTGAGCGTCCCGCGCCAAGTCAGGTCCCCCACCCCTCGGCGCTCGAGCTCGACCAGCCTAAACTCGCGTGCGATGCCGCCGGGCAGGTCCAATCGAAGCTTTGAAGCGCCTGCCTCGAGCAACCGGGTCCGAACAACCACACGATGAGATCTCACCGCCGCGGAGGAAGCGAAAACCGCGCCTCTCACCCCAACAAGCAGTTCTGGCGCACTTTGTCCAGAAAGCGGACTGCCTAGCGGATCGGCAAGGACCGTTCCAGCGGACAGCGCCGTTAGCACGAGTACACAAAGGGGGCTCGGTTGGAAGTTCTTCATCTGAGATTCTCCATAAGTTGCGCCTAGCGCCAGTCGCCGATCAGCTCGAAGGCCGCCCAGAAGAAGGGGTGGCGGAATCTGGGAGGCGTGTCGACCGCTGACAGGAGGTCGAGCTGTGCCCTTCGTAGCGCCTTGTCGGTCGGAGCTCCGGCGTTGAGATAGCTGTAGAAGCGTCTCATCAGCTCCGCGGTACTGGCGTCGCCCACCTCCCAAAGCGATGCCAGGACGCTGCGCGCACCGGCAAACTGGAAGGCGCGGGCGAGGCCGACCAAGCCTTCGCCGGCGAGCTCGGCGCCGCGCGCCGTCTCGCAGGCCGAAAGGGTGACGAGATCCGCCTTCAACTCGACCTCTTCGAGGATCTCCCAGGCCTGGAGCAAACCATTGTCGCCGCCTTCGGTGGGCTCTTGAGGGATCGAGAGCACCAGGGCGGATTCGAGCGGAAAGCGGCGATCGACCGATGCGTGCACGGCAAAGTGTAGGATCGAGGTGGCTTCGCCGACCGACTTGGCTCTCTCTTCGGTAGCCTCCTCGCCCAGGTAGACCTCGGAGCTCTCGGGGAAAAAGGCTGCGATCGCTTCGACCTCGTGACGAGAGGCGGGCAACGGAGTGAGCTCGAGCCCTTGGCCGAGCGCCGTCCGGAGCACGATGTCCCCCGCCGGTAACGGATCCTCCGCAGCCGAGTAGGCAGGATCCCCGAACGCAGCCAGGCTCTGCGGCGGGCGCTGGGTTCGCCGGCGGACAAGCTGCGAGTAGACCGTAGCCGAGGCCACGACCGTCAGCGGCGCGACCTCGATGAGAAAGGAGCCCGGTCGGGCCGGATCGCTCAGCGCCGCAAACGGTAGGCTGTGCAGGGGACCGTCGGGCGAGACCAGGATCCTCGTCGATCGCGAGATCGCGGCCGCGGCCGGCTGCAAGAGGTGAAGACTCAGGTTGCTGGCAAGGAGCTTTACCGCGTCGAGACTGCCGGCTTTGCCCACCAGGCTACGAAAACGAGTCACATCCTCGGCCAGCTCGAGTTCACCCCGGTCAATCCGATGAACGGCAAACTTGCCGGGCTCCGGGCCCAGGGCGAAGAGATAGCTCGCTTCCTGATCCAGGAAAAACGCCAGCAGCAGGGTGCCCGGGCCCAGAACCGCGGCGGCGGATTCCACATCCAGAGGCTCGGGGTGCTCGATCTCGGCCAGCCGAGGATCGGCGGCCCAAACCTGTGCCCGCACTTCGTCTCTCCGTCGGCGCGCGGCGGCGAGTCGCTGCCGGAGCTCTTCGAAACGCCCCTCCTCTGACCTCGAGTCGAGGACCGCAAGCTCGGAGAGGACTCGATCGTACGCCTCGATGGCCTCTGAATACGCCCTCTCGAGCTCGGGGCGAAGGTCTCGCGACAAGGTGAGCGGTCGCGCGGCGAGGAGGTCGAGAAACGCCCGTGCGCGCGAGCGCTCGAGAGCGTGGAAGGCCTCCGGTAACCGGCCGGTCTCGATCAGAAGTCCTACGTAGTCACGATAGAGAGTCGAGTTGCGCTGCTGGAACTTGGCCCAGGCCTCGTAGTCACCTCCGGCGTGTCGGCCCTGCTCTTCCAGCGCTCCGACTGCCTCCTCCAGGTGGCCCAGCGCTGCCACCGAGTCGCCCTCAAGCCGATCGAGATCCGCCAGACCGTGAAGAGAGACCACGATCTCCTGACCTCCCGGCGAAAGCCGCTTCGAGATCCCGAGGGAGCGCTCGAACCCATCCCTGGCCTCCTCGAGCCGGCCGGTCGCCGAACGCACTTCACCGAGGTCGTTGAGCGCTTGCGCCTCGTGCAGGCTCCCCGGCACCATCTCCTGTGCTCGCTCGAGCACCTGCATGTACAGGCGCTCGGCGGTCTCATGATCTCCGAGCCGCGCTCGGCAGGCCCCCAAGGACTGCATGGCGTTTACGACGTCGGGACCCTGCTGAGGTTCGCTACCGAGCATGGTCATGGCTCGCCGGTAGGACTCTTCCGCTTCGGCCGTCCGGCCCAGCTCCGCGGCGAGAGTGCAGATCGACGCGTAGGCCACGGGCAGAAAGGAATGCTCGGAAGCGCGCGGCGAGAGTGCAGATCGACGCGTAGGCCACGGGCAGAAAGGAATGCTCGGAAGCGACCTCTTCGAAGATCTCGGTGGACTTGTTTTGAAGATCCAGAGCCACCTCGAAATTTCCACGACGCGAACGAATTAGGGACAGATTGGCGAGCGCAACGGCCATCGCCGAACTTCTTGGCGCGATTCGCTGCAGAATCTCGCGGGACCTCAGAAGGTATCCTTCGGCCGCGGACAGGTTCCACAGGTGCAGCTTCAGATCGGCGAGGTTCACGAGAAGCTCCGCTTCCCTCTTGCCGCCGGGCTCGAGCCGCTCAACGATGCCGACAGCTCGCTGGTAGTGGCGCTCCGCCGCCTCGAGACCGCCCCTCCACGTTTCCAGGATGCCCAGCGAACTGCTGGTGTTGACCATCTCGTGGCTCTGTGGAGCGATGCTCTGGAGTATCTCGTAGGATCGAGCGAGGTCACGGGCACCGGCGACGTAGTCGCCACGCAGGACAGTCGGGATCGCGAGCATTCGGAAAGCCGCGGCCACCGCCAGACTTCCGGGCGCCTCCTCCTGACGAATCCTTCGAGCCTCGACGAGAAGCTCGAAGGAGGTGTCGAGGTCGCCGAGCTGCCGACTCAGGGTCCCCAGGTCC
>JAZDDE010000131.1:0-15702 GCA_036679495.1 Gemmatimonadota bacterium
CCTGCCTGCATGCAACCTCCTTGTTGAGGCTCTCCAGACCAGACCGCATTCCTGTTTCAGGTCTGCCATTTCCAGCCGCATCTCTCTCACCAGCGCCTCTCGTCTGTCTCCCGGGAGAAATGAGGCCCTGGCCGCATTCATTGCCAGGGTTTCAATCGTCTCGTGAGAGAAGCCGAACACGTCCGCTGTTCGCAGGAATTCATCTGTCAGCGTCGTTTCGAACATAGGAGGATCGTCCGAATTGATCGTGACGTAGAGTCCTTCCTCGATGAGACGCGGAAGTGGATGCGCCGCCAGGGTCGGAGCGACGCCCAGACACACATTACTGCTCGGGCACACCTCAAGCGGAATCTGGCGCTCCTGGAGCAAGCCCACCAGATCGGGGTCCTCGAGGCAGCGCACTCCGTGGCCGATTCGGTCGGCATCCAGGGCCTCGATGCAGCCGCGGACGCTCTTCGCACCCATAGTCTCCCCCGCATGGGGAGCGCTCGGTAGCCCATGTTGCCGGGCAACGTCGAACGCCTCCCTAAACAGCTCGGGGGGATATCCGACCTCGGGCCCTCCCAGGCCCAGCGCCGATATGCCGCTCTCCTGCCTTGTGACGGCCCACTCCGCTACACCGACAAAATCCTCGGGTGACATATGCCGTGCGTAATCGATCGTATACGACATCGTGACACCCCACTCGCGCTCAGCGTGCGCGGCGGCCCGATTCAGCGCCTCGAGCTGCACATCGTAGTCCATGCCGTGATTCAACCTTTGCGTGAAGCAAGTGTAGGTAATCTCGGTATGCTTAATGTTTTGTGCGGCTTGCTGCTCTAGAAACTCCGTGGCGATCAGTTCGATGTCCTCGGGCGTCTGGAGACATTGAACCAGAGTGAGGAAGATCTCCACGAAATGAGGGAAATCCCGGAACGTGTACCATCGCCTGAGGCCTTCCACATCCGAACCCGGAAGCTCCACGCCGTTGCGCCGGGCCAGGACGAGCAAGGTCTCCGGCCGAATAGCGCCCTCCAAGTGAACATGCAACTCGACTTTGGGCATGGCCCGGATGAAGCGCTCCAGCTGCATCATACCTCCCGCCCGTTCCGGCGGGAGTAGAGCTCGATCCTCCAAAGCATCGTGCTCGCGACGAAGATCTTCCGTAAGCCTGCCTCGCGCACGTGCCGAGCGATCTCTGCCGGATCGTGTGTGTAGCCCCGGAAGGAACTTCTGCGAAGCCAGAAGTACAGATTCCCCACCCTGAACGCCGCGCGCATCACCAGGTTCGTTCGCGGGAATACCAGACCGTACATCCTTTGGGCTTTCGCCGTGGACTTCCGCACCAGAGAGGGCATGTCGGGATAACAACAGACTACTTTGTCCAGAGTTACAACGTCGGCTTCGGGCACTGATTCCGCGATCTCGGCGAAGTCGCCCAACACGTAATTGGAGCGATCCGCGTATCCTCTCTGGCTCGCCTCCTGGCGGGCCGCGTCCAGGTACGCGGAAGAAGCGTCTACCGAGGTGATGAACGGAGCACCCCAGTCTCCGGCCGCGTGCTGACTCGCCCCTACACCGCCTCCGATGTCCAGGAGCGATGAGGACTCTGCGCCGTGATCAAGGAGAGCACCCAGGAGAAGGGTCGTCTGCGCCGACGGCCCTGATTTTCGATACTTCTTTAGCTCTCGGCGGGCCATGCGTTGGCTGACGAAGCTGTCTACTTCCTTGCAGTGTGAACAGGTCACTCCACTCTCCGACAAAACTGGTTGGACTGAGTCAGCGCCTGAGCCCTCCAATCAGGACCTCGGCAGTCAACAGAATACGGCGGCGCGTGGTTCTCTGCACGAAGTATACAGCCGACTAAGAATTGACCAATCAGGCCGGGCAAAAGCGCCAGACACCGCGGCTTTCCGGCCTGTCTAGCGTGGCACGGAAGTGGCAAAGAAGGAGAGCATGAGCGGGGCAACCTCGCCGATCCGCTTCGGAAACGGAAGGAACGGACAGTGAGATACCGCGAGCAACTACTAAAATGCTCCCTCCCCTGCCTGATCGCTCTCCTGGTGTTAAGCCAACCCGCGGCCGCCCAGGGAGTCCAGGTGAGGGAGGGGCTTTCTTATTCATTTGGCGTGGGCTACGGCTGGTCCCGCGTCGGATGTCAGAATTGTATCGGACAGCGCGACGGCGGTCCGTCGCTACTCGCCGGTATCGGCGTGGCCACGTCCGAGAGCCTGGTCATTGGCCTGGAAGCCACCGGATGGGGACGGCAGGACGATGAGGTGCGGCGCGTCCACGGTACGGCCAGCCTCCAGGCAAACTGGTACCCGAATCCCCGAGGACGGATGTACTTGACCTTCGGAGGAGGAGCCACATTCTATCGCGCCTCAGACGGAGGCAGCACCGCGCTGACTACTACATCCTTTGGTCCCAGGGTCGGCATGGGAATCGACTTGCCCGCGGGGCCCAATTCCACGCTCACACCGTTTGTCCGTTACAGCCAGACGCTGTACGGCAATCTCCGCTTCGGAGACGGTGTGGCCATCAGCGACGCCGGATTCTCACTCGTCCAGGTCGGACTCAGCGTCACCTGGCGCTGACGGCCTGGATTCATAAGTACTGACGGAGGAATGACCAACATGACGCAGAATACTCGCTCGCCAGCGCGACTGGCGATTCTTGTCATGGCCGTGGGGAGCTTCGCCGCCTGTTCTCAAGATCCAGTTTCGTTACCTATCGCTGGGTCGGATCCTGGCGTGACGATTCCAACCAGCACGGGAGTATCCAGTGTCGCGTTCGGACGCTGGACACCTGGCCCGAACGATACCTGCACGCAGGCGCAGCACGACGCCTTTCAGACGATCGGTCCGGACGGGAAGATTTACCCGACCTGGCATCCGCCAGATAATCCAGCCACGGGATGTACTTTCGGGCACGACCACGGACGCGACCCCAGCGGCGCTTCACTGTTCGCGGCAGTCGGACCCATCCCGTTCGGCTACGCCAACGAACAGCTCGACATCTGGGATCCGGCGAGCCCTCGCCACGAAGATCACTTTGGGCACAAGGTGGAGTGGCAGGACGATTTTGAAGCCACACCTGGCGGCGCGGCGGGTGAGCTTCTCGATACGCGCTGCAGCATGCTGACAAAGCTGCATCAGGGAACGCATTCCAAGGACGCGTTCACCAACAATCTACATGAACTCGTCTACCATATCGTCTGTACGGACGGTACCGAGATTCACATGACGATTATGACCGCAATCGGAAAGGCCGGCGAGTTCGTCTCCTCCTGCGACGGGGATCGGCATGTGTTCGTGGGCACTCCGAATCCGGCCAACTCGCCGGACGGTGGCGGAAAGCGAATCATCCCCGACCGCCAGTGCGTCGAGCAAGACATTCTCGTGCCGGACGGCGAACGGTCTAGCTTCGGGAGCCTGCGGGAGAGCTGGCAGGTCTCGGGGCGCATCCGAAGGGATGGCGGCGGCACACTGGCCTCGATCAATCCATACTACCAGGTATTCTTCCCGAGCCGTTTCCATGATCCAGCCCTGGCCGATATCACGGGACGGCCGATCGCGGTGTGCTACGAGACGGAATCCAACGGAGACACGGCCGACGACGGCGCCTGCGAGGAGTCCACGAACGGTGGCACGATTACCGGGCTCACGTTCGATGACCCGCGCTCGGAATTCAACGGAGTGCAGCGTGCCGTTGACATCAACTCGAACAACGTGCGCAATGCGGAGGGTCCGGCGGTGTGGTACTCCGACCCCTTCGGTGAACACGCCCAAACCGAGCCGTTCGCAGGTTCGATACGTCAGTACATAGCGCAGATGGACAACGGAGGCGTAGATCCGGGCGGAGGAACGTTCGGTAAGAACCGGAGCTACGGTAGCTCAGCGACGCACGCACCTAACTAGTTCGGACACGCCGACCGCACCCTCACCTGCGGTTTGCGTCAGATCCGAGCCCACCGGGGCCGGCCGCCACCAGGTAGCCGACCCCTTTTTCTTGAGCGGCCCCGTTAGTTTTGGAGATCGAACCAGGGTCGCAGTCGTACGCCCACCCACGTCCCGGGCAGCGCCGAGGCGATCCACACCCAGCCGTGCACGCTGGTCGAGGCTACGCCCGAGAAAAACGCACCGATCGTGCAGCCGTATGCGATCCGCGATCCATAACCCAGCATGAGTCCTCCGACGATGGCGGCTGCTAGCGAACGGACTGAGATACGGAGCTTGGGGCGGAATCTTCCTAGTGCCGCAGACGTCGCCAGGGCGCCAAGAATAATTCCGGCATCCATGACGGAGGTACGATCGCGCAGCACCGATCCCGCA
This sequence comes from Gemmatimonadota bacterium, assembly GCA_036679495.1. Taxonomy (GTDB): domain Bacteria; phylum Gemmatimonadota; class Gemmatimonadetes; order Palauibacterales; family Palauibacteraceae; genus JAZDDE01. The sequence goes on from JAZDDE010000131.1 coordinate 4,314, forward strand.
ACGGCCGCGCTTTGAAAACCGCTATCCCAAAACGTGCTAGACCCCGGATCCCAGCCGACGAATTGGGCCAGCTTGGCTCCCCACAAAGTGAAGCCCCACGTCACCGTCCAGGGATGGCCGGCCAGCAGCAGCGTGGCGAAATTAAGCAATGCCAGCGCCACGCCTCCCAAGATCAAGAGACGAAAGGCAGGATTTCCTAGCATCTGCGCCGCCGCGGACCCGGGCGCGTCCAATGCCAGGTCGGGCCTGGGACTGCCTCCGGAGCGGCGCGCTCCGCGAACTGCGATGGCGATGAGGCCGAGCACACCAAGCTGCAGGCTCACCGCGGCGGGCCACCCCAGGGTCTGGCCGAGCGAAATCGGGGCTGCGGCCGGCAACCGGGCCCACGCGGACATGTGGAGGCTAGCCCAGAACGCGCCCGCGCAGAAAGCGGCCAGAGTTACGAGCATCCGCGTGTTGCCGCCGCCGACACCGAACAACGTCCCGGAGCCGCATCCTCCGCCTAGCTGCATCCCGAGTCCAAACAGGAAGGCCCCGGCCACGACCTGGAGGCTGACCGGGGCCGTCGCACCGCTGGCCGGATGGCCCAATGCGCTCCCCTGGGCGAGCGGGACGGCGAAGAGAACTGTGGCTATGGCCAGCATGAGAAGCTGGGCATACACAGCCGAGAAATCGCGCTGCAGAATGACCCGGCGATACCCGGACGTGAAGCCGAAGGCAGTCACGTACAGCACGAGTCCCAGCGCTGCGCCGAGTCCGAGAAGACTGGCGTGGCGCCAGCCATAGTCTCCAAGTAGCGCCGTGCCCCACAGCAGGACTCCCAGGCTTCCGGCTAGAGGCAACCATTGGGCGCGGGACCTAATCGGCCCGCCGCGTCGAGCCCAAGACCGCTTCAATCCGGCGGTCCGGGACGATCCACATAATGGCTACTCCAACGTAGATCGCTATGGCGATCCAGCTGCTCACGAACGAGACTGACACACCCACAGCGTAAAGGGCCAACGACACTTTCCCCTTGATGTCCTGGCCAACTGCCGTCGCCAGCGCGGAGTCCTCGCCGTGATGAGAGATCAAGGCCCGACTCAGGATCCAGTAGGCGCAGCCCGCCAGGAGAAGCACCATCCCGTACGCCGCGACAGGCAGCGCCGCAAAGTGATTCTCGCCCATCCAGCCCGTGACGAATGGCACCAGCGACAACCAGAACAAAAGCTGAAGGTTTGCCCAGAGAATAGGGCCGTTTACTTCACGGGCCGCCTGCAGCAAGTGATGGTGGTTATTCCAGTAGATTCCGAGGAAAACAAAACTCAAGACATAGCTTAGAAAAACAGGAACCAGAGGCTCTAGCGCCGCGAACTCGCTGCCTTGAGGCACCTTCATCTCCAGCACCATGATCGTAATGACAATGGCCAGCACACCGTCGCTGAACGCTTCCAATCGGCCTGTAGTCACACTGCCCCCGGAAGCCCGATCGGTCTCTCCGAGGACGAAGGTCGGGGCCACCCAATCGATATAAGTCTTCATGGGCTGGCCATCGATGGTTTCCGGATAGTTCTGGTCCACCGGGAACGGCGGTACCGCCATGCACGGCGTCAGCAGTGCGTCGTACGTTTCGAACAAAGTGCTCAGCTCCTCCCGCATCCGCCGCCTGGCTCGCTCCGCGTCCGCGAGCTGCAGAGCCGTAACCTCCAGACCCGCACGGATGTTGTTAGCCACGTTGACTCCGTACTCATCCAGACGATCGAGGCCATCGTGAAGATGAGCCAGGAACCACAGACCGCGAAGCGCCAGGAAAGCCTCGCGCCCGTACGACAGGTCGAGTTCGATTTCCTCAGCGGCCATTGTAGCAGCCGCCTCCTTGCATACACGGCCTACATCCGGATCGATGCCAATCCCGGCGACATCACGGCAGTAGGCGAGCAACCGGCCGTCGTCCAGCCACGGCTTGGCAGCCGCGGCGGCAAAGTCGCGGCCCGCCACGGGCTGGGAGATCGGAAACTCCGTGCTCGGCCCCGCCAACGCCTGGAGCGCGAAGCCTACGTCCGCGGCAGTGCGACCCATCACTCCGCTCACCTGCAGCGTGTCCCACAGGTACCAGGACGGGCTGGTGGGAACGAGACCCGGTGAGGGACGGAGCCCCGTGACCCCGCAGAACGAGGCCGGAATGCGGAGCGAGCCGCCCAGATCGGTTCCCTGCGCCAGTGAGATCATCCCGGTAGCCAGCGCCGCTGCTCCACCCCCAGTGGATCCGCCGGCACTCCGCTCCGGATTCCAGGGATTTCGCGTCCTGCCGAACACTTCGTTCCAGGTGTTCCCTCCCGCAGCGAACTCAGGCGTATTCGTCTTGCCCAGGATCACAGCACCGGCGGCCCGGAAGCGGCGGACTATTTCCGCGTCACGTTTCGGGACGTGATCTGCGTACAGAGTAGAGCCATACGTGGTCCTGATGCCGGCTGTCTCCGTTACGTCCTTGATCCCGACCACGAGTCCCGCCAGCGGCCCGGGGTCGTGTCCCGTGGCCAGAGCTTTGTCCACGGCAGCAGCTTCCGCACCGGCATGACCGTTCAGGGTCACGACAGCGTTGAGCGTGTCGTTGTGCGCGGACATCTGTTCGTGGCAGGCGGCTAGCAGCTCTACGGCCGAAACCTCACGGTTCCGGACGAGGCGAGCCTGCTCCGTGGCCGGAAGCAGCGCCAGTTCATTCACGGGCGTTCGCGCCGCGAGCTCGTGTTGGGACCGAGAAGCACGCTACTCCTCCGTGAACGCCACAGCGCGGCAGAAAGCTGCTTCTCCGCCCTTGAATAACCAGGGAAAGCAGCCGATCGTCAGCCGCCGATTCTGGAGCGCCGGGTCTGAGATCTGCCCGCCGAGGTTCTCGACGTGCATGCAGTTGTGGGGAAACAGCGCGTTGTGAGTGATCTGATAGTGGTCCTCCGGGAAGACGGCGGCCAGGCCCTCGGGCCCCCCGTACTTGGTCTCCGCTATCCGGCGCACCTTGTCGCAATGCCCGTGCATTCCTTTTCCGAGAAATCGGCCGATGGGGAGGTTCATGGGATGGTCAGTCGAGATCACATCCACGCCCCAGATCTTGATCTCCATCTCCAGAAGCCAGGCCACCATGTCGGGGTGTGCTCCCGGATGAAGGTGGATGTAACGCTCCTCGTTGGCCTCGTCTCCGAACTGGGCAAAACGGTGCCAGCCTGTGTGCAGGAAGAGCAGGTCGCCCTTCCGAATTTCGACTCGGCTGGTGATCATGTCCGGCGTATAGGCCGACAGGTCACTCATCTCGTCCGTGAGATCCACGATCACACCAGGCCCATACAGCCACTCGAGCGGTATCTGGTCGATCGTCATTCCGTTGGTGACAAAATGACGCGGGGCATCCAGGTGCGTGCCCATGTGGTTGGACGTCTGGATGTACTGTGCGTTGACCCCGTGTTCCGCCTTTCGCTTGATGTACTTGACCTCGAACGGCGGGTAGTAGGGCCAGGCGTAGACATCCTGGTTCAGAGGCTGGGATAGATCATAGATCTTCATTCAAGTCTCCAGTTCAGCTCGAATCTCTTCGTTGTGCTCACCGAGGCGAGGAGGATACCGCCGATACGTCGGGCCCGCTGCGGACGAGTGGATCGGATTGCCAATGGAGCGGACGATTCCAAGCAGCGGATGCTCCAGTTCAACGATCATCCCCCGGGCTATGGTATGCGGGTCGGCCAGCGCCTCGTCCGGAAAATTGACCGGGCCCGCCGGGATGCCTGCCGCCAAGAAATCCGCCAACCAGTCCTCGGCGTCGCGCGTCGCCAGGATTTCTTCCAGCAGGGGTAGCAGCTCGCTGCGGTTCTCGTTGCGGGCGCTGTTAGTCGCAAACCGTGGATCCGTGCGGGTCCCTTGGTCGATGCCGAGTACGCCGCAGAACTTCTCCCACAGGCGTTCGCTTCCGACAGCCACGATTATTGTCTTATCGCGTGCCCGGATTGGCTGATAAGGAGTGATCGTAGGATGCAGATTGCCCATTCGGCGGGGACGCTCTCCGGTTACGAAGAACGAGCTACCGATGTTGGCAAGCCAGGTCAGCTGGCTGTCCACCAGCGACACATCCAAAAACTGTCCCTCTCCGCTACCTGTCTCGGACCTGTCACGCGTGTAAAGAGCCGACAGGATACCGATCAGGGCGTACAGTCCCGCTGTTATATCGGCCATAGCTGTGGGGAACCGGACCGGGCCACCGTCTGGATCACCAGTGATGGACATCAGCCCGGCCTCGCCCTGCGCGATCAGGTCGTAGCCTCCCTGTCCGGCTTTCGGCCCGGAGTGCCCGTAGCCGCTGATGGCTCCGTACACGATTCCAGGGTTCTGGCCGCGCACCGTCTCGGGGTCAAGTCGGCAGCGCCGAAGCGACTCCATGCGCGGATTGTTAGTCACGAAGACATCGACCGTCTGCAGCAGTCGATGAAGTACCGCAAGGTCCTCAGGGGCTTTGATATCGAGCTCCAGGCTTCGCTTGTTCCGGTTTACGGACAGGTAGTAAGCGCTCTCATCCTCTACGAAGGGCGGGCCCCATCCGCGTGACTGATCCCCCACTTCGCAGCGTTCTACCTTAATGACGTCCGCTCCAAGATCCCCGAGCATCATGGCGCAGTACGGGCCGGCAAGCGCTTCGGTCATCTCGACCACCCGGATGCCCTCGAGCGGCGGGCGTGCAGTGCTCACGCGGGCGCTGAGGCTGGCGTGACTGGCTGCGCGAAGTCCTCAACGGGCAAAACGTCCGTGCCGCGCATGAGCGCCCAATAGACGCCGAACGCAACGAAAGTGGCGCTGAACCAGGCCCCGCTGAACAGGAACGACACAGACGGGACAAGAGCGCCCAGAAGTGCCGCTCCGGCGCCAGCCAGCGTAGCCCAGACGGCGGCCGGATTGACCCCATTCCGGTATGCGTACAGGGAGCCCGGACGGTACAGGGCCTCCACGTCCAGCCGCATACGGCGGATCACCAGATAGTCGCACATAATCACTCCCCCCACTGCGCCAAGCAGGCCGGAGTAGCTGATGAGCCACGTCTGATACAGGTCGAGCAGCTTCCACGGAAAGATCACGATCGCCAGACCCGCCGCTATGAGTCCGCCCATCCGGAAGCTGATTCGGCGTGGGCTCACGTTGGAGAAGCTGTTCGCCGGAGCCACCACGTTGGCTGCGATGTTGGTACTTAGTGTGGCCACGACGACGACAAACATCGACAGAACTCCAGTCAGGATGCTCCCCTGCTCCTCGGACAGCCGGACGAGGAGATCCACCGGATTCCAGATCGCCTCCCCATACAGCAGTACGGTGGCGCTCGTAACCGCGACACCGATGAAGGAAAACAGCGGCATCGTCACGAGGAGACCCATGGCCTGTCCCGCCATCTGATCCTTCTGACGGGCCACATAGCGGGTAAAGTCAGGGATGTTGAGTGAGAGAGTGGCCCAGTACCCCACCATGGCGGTAAGCCAGGGAAGAAACAGCGTGAGGAAAAAGTCTCCAGTTGACTGCGCTGTATGGTCTTGGCCCAGGCTCTCCGACCCGCGAAGCATGGCGCCGATTCCTCCCACCCGCATCGTCGCCCAAGCCAGTAGCGCCAGACCCATGAAGATCAGGAACGGAGCCGCGACGGTTTCCATCCACTTGATGCTCTCCGTTCCCGCCCACACGAAGTACACGTTGATGAGCCAGAAGAGGAAGAAGCTCGCGTAGTGCGAGACGCCGTAGCCCATGAACGAGGCGCCTCCACCCAGGTCGTGCCATCCCGGCCACACGAATCCGATCAGGGCGTTGATCGCCAATCCGCCGATCCAGGTCTGAATTCCGAACCAGCCGCAGGCGACGACTGACCGGGCGAGTGAGGGAATGTGGGCCCCGGCGAGACCGTAGGATGCTCTGGCATAGACGGGAAAGGGGATTCCATAGCGCGTACCGGCGTGTGCGTTGATCATGAGGGGAACCAGAACAATGGCGTTTCCAAGCAGGATAGCCAGAAGGCTCTGCCACCAGTTCATCCCCGACTGAATCATGCTGGCAGATAGCATATAGGTCGGAATGCACACGCTCATTCCGACCCACAGGGACGCGATGTGCCACATGTTCCATGTACGGCGCTCAGCTGGTACTGGCTCCAGATCCACGTTTGAAAGGCGGCCTTCCATCGCGGTCAACCTCTGTTGCGAGCTGTCACGCCGCTCCGCCGCCCGCCCTCCTCACCGCCTGCCCGATTACGCGCGCGACCAGAACCCGTGCCAACTGCCGGCGATATGCCACCGACGCGTGGATGTCGGACGGCGGGTCAATGTCCCGGGTTGCGACGACCTCGGCAGCCTCACGGATCAAGCCCTCGGTGGGTTCCTTGCCTGCCATTAGGCGACTCGCACCCGCGGCCGTCACGGGGCCGTCTCCGACGCTCAACAAGGCCAGGCGAACAGCATCACAGCGGCCCTTCCGGTCCAGTGTTACGGCCCCCGCCACTCCTACTAGCGCGTAGTCGCCGTGCCTCCGCGCAATCTCAGCGAAGGCGTAGCCCGTCCGCTTCTGCGGCCGCGGGATCTCGATCGTAGCTAGAAGTTCGTGAGGTTCGAGTGCGGTCGTGAAGAGGCCGGTGTAGAAATCCGTCGCCGCCACCCTTCGGTGACCTCGGTTCGAGAGAAGACCGAACTGGGCCCGGAGAACCAGCATGACGGCGGGAAGTTCCGCCGCCGGATCGGCGTGCGCGAGGCTGCCCCCGATGGTTCCCCGGTTGCGAATCTGTGAGTGGGCTATAAAGGGCATCGTCTCGGCCAGTAACGGAGCCAGGTCAGCTACAACCGGACTCTTCTCGACGTCCGTGTGTGTCGTCATGGCGCCGATGTGAAGACCGCTCCGGCCCGCTTCAATGCCTCGGAGATCGTCCAGCTTGCCCAGATCGATGAGTACCTTCGGCTGCGAGAGCCGAAAATTCATCGTGGGGATCAGGCTCTGCCCACCGGCTAGGGGCTTGGCCTCGCCCGCGTGGTCGGCGAGTAGCTGTAGAGCCTCCTCAACCGTGCCTGGCCGGTGGTAGGCGAACGGGGCTGGTTTCACAGGAAGAAGAAGAGTGCCGCGAGAATGATAATGACCCCCACGACCGTGATCGCCGTCTTTCCCCTGAAAGCGGCGAGTCCGCTCCCTGCCCTGCCTCCCGCCTGTCCCGCCACGGGGCCGGTCAGCTCTCGGTTGATGGACTCGAGCCCCTGCTTAGCCAAGCTCTTGCCCACAGAATCGATTAGGCGTTGACCCACAGCGGCGACGCGCCCGCCTATGTCGAGATCCGCGCTGTACTCCATTAACGTCGCCTCCGGGCCCTGCTCCGTGAGCTTCACGTGCGCCTCGCCAGCCGTGTAGCCTGCGTTCCCGCGCCCGTCTACTACCATGGTGAAGCTCTCGGGCGGCACCTTGTTGGTGAGTTTGACCGTTACCGCGAACGAGGCTGCCGTCACTGGCCCGACGCTGACCTGCATCTCACCCGCGTAATCATCCTCCCCCACCATCTCAAGACGCTTCGTCCCTGGCAGCGCCTTGGCCAGAATGGCCGGGTCGTGCAGCATCTCCCACACCTTCTCCCGCGATCCGGCAAACACGAATTCGCTGGACATTTGCATTGGGCTACTCCTGCTGGCTCGGGGAGTTGTAGTACCCTGCCTCGGATAGCAGCTCGAAAAGCCGATTCGGACTCAGCGGCATTTCCAGTATCTCTGGGGCTCCCTCGCCAAGGGCATCTTCGATCGCCTGCGCGAACAGGGCGCCGACCGGGATAGCGCCGGCCTCTCCCACTCCCTTGGTACCCAGAGGATTATGGGGGGAGGGAGTTTCAACGTGGTCGACTTCCACAGTGGGTACGTCGGTCGCAGTAGGCAGCAGGTAGTCCATGAACGAGGCGTTGAGGAGTTGACCCGCCTTGTCGAAGTGGAGTTGCTCGTAGAACGAATTGCCGATCCCATGGGCCACGCCGCCGACAATCTGTCCGTCTACGATCATCGGGTTGATCACCTTGCCGCAGTCGTGGACGACCAGGAAACGTAGAATCTTCAGCATGGCCGTGTCAGGATCCACCTCGACCAGCATGGCGTGTACGCCGCTGGCAGTCGTTCCGCGTTCTGGACCGAAATAGGCCGTGGCCTCCAGTCCCGGCTCCGTGCCTGGCGTGACTGCGCCCCTGAGAGGGTTGGCGCGAACCGCCAGATCGCCGAGGCTGATGCAAGACTCCGGGCGGGTCCTCACGCGCACCCAACCATCCACGAGCTCGATATCGCCCGGGTCCGCCCTGAGCGCCTTCGCCGCGTGCGCGATAACCTTGGCCCGAACGGCCACGGCTGCCTCGTGGCACGCACTTCCGGCCACGACAGTACCTCGGCTGGCGAATGTGCCAGTCCCCCAGTTGAACTTGCTTGTATCACCCGTCACAACATGGACTCGATCCGGAGTCACTCCGAGTTGGTCCGCTACGATTTGCGCGAACGATGTGAAGTGACCCTGTCCCTGGGTGCCTACTCCCGTAGCCACGCACACCGTCCCACTCGGTTCCACGGTCACTCGTGCGCCTTCGTAGGGTCCGATACCCGTTCCTTCGATGTAGGATACGATTCCGATCCCTACATGCCGTCCCTCGGCACGCAATCGCCCCTGCTCCTCTTCCAGGAACTTCTTGTACTCCATCTTCTCGACTGCTTTGTCCAGCGCGGCCTCATAGTTCCCGCTGTCGTATACCAGCGGAGCCGAGTCCTGGTAGATGATCTCGTGATCGTGCGGAAAATCATCCGGGGCAAGCAGGTTGCGCCGGCGGATTTCCACTCGGTCGATATCCAGCTCGCGAGCCGCGATATCGAGCAGGCGCTCCATCACGAACACGCCATGCTGACGACCCGCACCCCGGACCGGCGTCACGATCGGCTTGCTGGTAAATACCACCCGGAACTCGCTGTAGTAATTGGGAACCTGATACGGGCCCAGAAGAGTGCATTGGCTGTTAATGGGCACCGTCAGGCCGTAGGGGTCGTACGCCCCCGTATCGTGCCAGAAGACATCGCGAACGCCCAGGATGATGCCGCCTTCGGTCAGCGCGATTTCTGCGTCGTGGATCTGTCCGCGCTCCTGAGTGGTGGCGAAGAAGCTCTCCTGCCGGTCTTCAATCCATTTCATCGGACGTCCGTGCTTCATGGCGAGCCACGGAATCAGCACTTCCTCCGGATAAAACATCATGATCTTCGGGCCGAAGCCCCCGCCAATGAATGGGGCGATCACCCGCACCTGCGCTTCGGGAAGATCCAACAAGCGAGCCAGGCCATTCCGAATTGGAATCGGAGCCTGGGTCGTATCCCACACCGTTAGTTCACCGCTCTTCGCGTTCCAATCCGCCACTACGCCCCGGTTCTCCATGGGGGCTGACGCTCCCCGGTCGAAGTGAAATCGGCGCTTTATGACCCGGGCCGCTTTGTCGACAACCGCCGAGTAGTCCCCCTTCTCCTGGATGACGTGTGCGGCCAGGTTGGATTCGAGCTGCTCGTGCAGCCGCGGAGACTCCTCGCTGAGGGCCGCCTCCAGATCGACGACCGCGTCGAGTGGCTCCATGTCCACCTGGATCAAGGCCAGCGCGTCTTCCGCTTCATAGCGGCTCCGGGCCACCACCATTGCGATGGGCTCGCCCACGTGGCGCACCTTATCTTTAGCCAGCGGCACCTGCGTGGCTTGGTGGAACTCCAGCCGCTCAATGGGCGGGGGCGGCACCAGGAGCGGACCAGGCCGCCAGTAGTCACCAAGATCGCGCGCCGCGTAGACGCCGATCACATCATCACGCGAACGGGCTGTGGACAGGTCTATAGACTTGATCCGCGCATGAGCGTAGTCACTTCTGAGGAACGCCACGTGGAGCATCCCGTCCAGGTGAACGTCGTCCACAAACAGTGCCTGTCCGGTGAGGAGGCGCTCATCCTCGTTGCGGCGAACGGAAGACCCGACATGTGGCGCGTTCACGACAGCGGGCCTGGCTCGGATCCCATGCGTTCCGCCGCTAATTGTACCGCCCTGACGATATTCTGATACCCGGTGCAGCGGCATAGATTACCGGATACGGCCTCCCGGATCTCGGTTTCGCTGGGAGACGGGTTGTCGCGCAGGAACGGGATCAGGGTCATCAGGAAGCCAGGAGTGCAGAAGCCACACTGAAGGCCATGTTTCTCTCTGAAAGCCTCCTGCAGGACATGAAGACGCGGCCCCCCGTCCGCGTCTCCGTTGCTCGCAGCCAACGCCTCAGATTTCGAACTCAGACCCTCGACGGTGGTGACCTCGGCGGCGTCGGCCTGGACGGCAAACATGAGGCAAGACCGGACGGCTTCACCATCCAGCAGTACCGTACAAGCGCCGCATACGCCGTGCTCACAGCCCACATGGGTGCCAGTCAGGTCGAGCTCGTGCCGAAGAAAGTCGCTCAGGAGCATGCGCGGCTCGACACTTCGTTCAACCGGTTCGCCGTTGACGCTGAACCTTATAGGTACAGACTCTTGCAACGCGGCTCCCTTCTAAACTGGATCGCCAGGCCTATTCGGTTACGGAACGAGAGGCTCGTCCGGGTCCATCTCCACGACCCAAAGACCGGACGAGCCATCGGAAGCGAAGATCTTTCCTTTGTAAGGCTGTGCTCCCCAGGTCGATGTCGCGAAGGGGGAAGGACCAGTGGCATCTTCTGTCATGAACCATCCGATCTCTCTGCCCTGCCGGTACAGGTCGCCCCGAAGCTCTCCGGAAATGTCTACGATCCTGAGACCGGCCTGGTAGTGGCCGATGTACAACTTCCCGTTCTCGGCCCACATGTTATGCGCTCCGGCCTCCGGAACTTTGTAGAACGCCACTTCCCGCGGATTGGAGATGTCGGATACGTCGACAACGTGGATATATCCGCGGGCCCCGTTCACGCACTCTGAGCAACCGAAGATCTCGTCTCCCGTAAACACGTAGTTGCCGTACCGGATGGCGTGGTGCGTGTTGCCGTAGCTCTGGTCTCCGAGCTTGTAACTGTACTGGTAGCTCGAGACGAACACGGGGTCCGTCGGGGTTCCGCCCTTGATGCCCGCGCCGACATCGAGGATAACGACTCCGTCGTCCCAGTAGCTCAGGTAGGCCAGGCCGTCCAGGACGTTCACATCGTGAATGAACTTGTCCTCCTTCGGAAGTCCCCAGCGACCCACGTTCTTCGGCTGCTCGGGATTCGAGACATCGACGATGTGAATGTCCCGGGTACCGTAGTTCACTGCGTACACCAGATCACCCTCGATCCAGGCGTTGTGAATGCCGCCCGTCAGGTTCTCGGTGAAGTGGGTGATCTTCTTTGGGTGAGCGGGCTCCGTAATGTCTACCA
>JAZDDE010000132.1:0-7445 GCA_036679495.1 Gemmatimonadota bacterium
GCCTCGGCAAGAGCCTCGATCAAGGGCCGCCCGTGTTCCCCGATGCGGCGGCATGTCTCCACATCATCCTCGACAAGCGCAGCGGCCCTGGCGTAGGCCGCGGCTTCCCGCTGGCCTGGGGCAAGCTCGGACACAGCCGTTCGCACCTGCTCGAGAGCCCACGCCAGGTTCACCGCAGTGGGACGGGTCGCCAAGAGGCGCTCAGCGGCCGCCGCGATCGCCTCGTCGGACGGATCCTCGCGAATAGCCAGGCACAAACCATAGGCCGCGGTGGCACCCACCAACGGAGCGCCGCGGACCTGCATGGAAGCGATAGCGCGCGCCGCCTGTTCGACCGAGGTTAGCCGGGCAAGGCGGAACTCATGCGGAAGAAGCGTTTGGTCGATGATCTGGACGGACCACCCGTCGTCTCCGACGCAGATCGTTCGGTGCTGCGCGTTTTCCACTCCGCTCCCTGTCATCAGGTCGTCCGCAGGATCATCCCCGGAGCATAGCCGGGACGTGACTCGAAACCGAAGCGCCGGTAGAAATCCGCGGTTCCACGGGCACTGAACAGCAACACATCCCGGATTCCCGCATCGACGCATTCCCACAGAAGATACCGTACGATCTCGCCCCCGATGCCCTCCCGCTGGCGGGCTGGAAGGACGATCACGTCGAACATCACCGCGTACAGAACACCGTCCGAGAGCAGGCGCCCGAATCCGACCAGTTCCTCTGCATCATAGGCCGACATCACGCGCCAGCTCTTGCCTGCCGCCCGCTTTAGTTCGCTGGCCGAAAGGCCGTACATCTCGTTCCAGCCTGTGCTCTCGAACAGCTCGAGGTACGCTTCCGCATCCGGTTTCTCCGCTACGTAACGGAGCGTCATCCATGATCTCCTTTGACGGGTTTCACGCAATAGCGGCGCCGAGTGGCCGATTGGCAAACTGCGGGCGGGCCGGCGTATTCTAGTGCGGAGACTGGGAACCCCTCGAGAGGAGACGAGGATGGCCGACGAGCTGCGTGAGCACACCGGTGGTTAGAGGCCTGTCGACAGAGCCCTGGCGGCGTGTACTTGAAATCTATTACCTCGCGACGCCGCTGTTCTTTCTCGTCGACCTGGTATGGCGAGCACCGATTCGGGTCGCCGGCATCGAGAGTCAGAGTTGGAGATATGCGTACTACGCGGCGCTCGTCGCCTTCGTGTTCTTGGGCAGGGCACGTCCCGTTCTGCGACCTTTGATCGGCCTGACCGAGAGCAGCATCAACCTGTTGCTGCTCATCCTTTCGATCATGCTGCCGATCTGGGGCATGGCGGACCTTGTACTCACAGACCAGCCGGTGCAGCCGCTGTTTCCCCCGGCCAAACTCTGGAACTTCGCGCTCACGGCGCCGATGGTGGTAATTAGCATCAAGCTCAACGAGCACGCGCTGCTTTCATGGGCTCGGAGATCGGACACAACTTATTAGTTGCGAGCAAGCATCGCCCGGCGCTACTACAGAAGAGCAGCTTACTTGGAGAATGTTTACTGATGAGGGCAGGCGATTATGAAGCTACAGAGCAATTTGACCCGTGCGCTTGCCGGCACTCTGGCGGCGATGTTCGTGACCGTCGGCCCGGCTTCGGCGCAGAACCAGTCGATCGCTACGTCCATCGAATCTTCCGAGCTTGTGAGCCGCCTCGACGATGGGAGCGCGCCTTTCGTGCTCGATGTACGAACGAGGGCGGAGTACGCTGACGGACACATTGCGGGTGCTGTCAATATCCCGCACACAGAGCTCGCGGATCGGCTGGATGAACTGGACTTCGAGACGTCCGCAGAGGTCGTCGTATACTGCCAGGCTGGACCGCGTGCCGCGCACGCGGCGGCCACCCTGGAGACGGCCGGTTTTACCGGTGTACGCGACCTCGAGGGCCATTTCCGGGCCTGGAGCGCCGCCGAGCGACCCGTCGAAGTGGGCACCGATGAGAACGCCGATTTATCCGACAGCGAGAGGGGCGACGAGGCCTCCGATTCCGAGGGAGACGATCAATGAGCCGCAAAGAACAGTCGGACAGCAACATCAGCCCTGACAACAACATCAGCCGGCGAACCATGATGCAGGTTGGTTTGGGTGCTGCAGCGGTAGTAGTTGCCGGTAGCGCGATCCCGAAGCCGGCGGGCGAGGGCACCTGTGACACACCGGCTCAACCGGCGGGGCCGTTCTATCCGAAGCAATTCCCGACAGACACTGACATCGACCTGACTCAGGTGGATGGCCAGGAGGGGCGGGCGGAAGGCGACATCATCTATGTATCTGGACAGGTTCTGGACGAGGACCTCAAGCCCATGTCGGGAGCGTTGGTGGAAATCTGGCAGGCCAACAAACACGGCCGGTATGATCACGAGGACGATTCCAGCGCGGCCCCTCTTGATCCCAACTTCCAAGGCTTCGGGCAGGTCCGCACCGGCGAAGATGGAAACTACGGCTTCAAGACCATCTTCCCGGGAGCGTACCCGGTCAACGAAGACTGGACACGCACGCCCCACATTCACTTCAAGATCGCGCGCCGAGGCTATCACGAGCTGATCACGCAGCTGTACTTCGCCGGACAGGAGCTCAACGAGAACGATCTCCTGGTGCAGGAGATTCCGGAAGACGATCGCGGCCGGGTCATCGCCGACCTAGTGGAGGGCAATGAAGGTGACGAGGCCGGCGCCCGGCGCTGCCGCTTCAACATTGTCCTGAAGAAAGTCTAGCCCGATTCGGAGGTCCAATGCTGGGCAGTAAGCCGATGGAGGAGTGGGTCGAGCAGTACGCCACGAGCCACCAGAATCCGATCAACAGATTCTGTCACACGCTGGGAATCCCCATGATCGCGGTGTCGATTCTTCTTTTCGTGTCGGCCATCTTCGTGGGCGGTCTTTGGCCGTACGCGCTGGGTCTCTTCGTTCTTGGGTGGATCTTCCAATTCGTTGGACACGCCTTCGAAGGAAAGCCGCCGGAGTTTCTGAGTGACTGGCGTTTTCTGTTCGTCGGTCTCCGCTGGTGGTTCGCGAAGATACGGGGCCGAGTGTAGCCCTCGTAGTCACACCCACATACCCCCCGAGGACCCATGATTCCAGCCATAATGCTGTCCGTGTTTGCGGCCATAGTAGGAGGCTTTGCCATCGGCCTTCAGAATCCGCTCGCCAGTCTCATGGGGCAGCGCATCGGAATCCTGGAGGGCGTGTTTATCATTCATCTGGGCGGAACGCTCGCGGCGGCGGCTCTCGTGCTCGCGGTGCCAGGCGGCCATCTGGAGGCCTGGCGGCAGGTGCCGTGGTACGCCCTGGTGGCCGGCGTCCTTGGAGTTGTCGTTGTTGGCGCGGTCAGCTTTACGATTCCGAGAATGGGCGTGGCCGCGACCGTATCGGTCGTAGTCGGAGCCCAACTTGCTCTCTCCGCCTGGCTCGACCACTACGGGATGCTCGGCCTAGATGTTCGGCTGTTTGACGCCTCTCGGTTGCTCGGTGTCTTGCTGCTTATGGGTGGCGCCTGGCTCTTGCTTCGCGGCTAACCTGCAGGGCGACCATGTCACCCGTGGGAGGCCGTGTCTGAACCTCCACCTCCTCATTGACGACTCACTAAGTAAATCATGGCACGAGAGCGCGAAGATGTCCTGGATGAGCTTTTGGTGTTGCGGTGTCAGAACGGCGATGAGCGAGCGCTGGACATGCTGGTTCGGCGGTGGAATCAGCGGGTCCTCGCGTACTCGGCCAGGCTTACCGGTTCGCCGCAGGCTGCCCCGGATGTCGCGCAGGAAGTCTGGTTGGCTGTCGTTCGAGGCATTCGCCGTCTGAGTGACCCCGCACTGTTTCGCAGCTGGCTGTTTCGGATTGCAGCCAACAAGTGTGCGGACTGGGTACGCTCGCAGCAGAAGCGCCGGCGGGTTTTTGAAGCTGCCTCGGTCGAGCAAGCCGCCGAACGGGACTCCGGATCGAAGGAACCATCCGATTCGAGACTTGGACTTCTACGTCAGGGGCTGCAGATGCTGCCCCATAACCGGCGAACGATACTGGCGATGTTCTATCTGGAAGAAATGTCCGTGAAGGAAATAAGCGACGTGCTGTCGGTTCCGGTTGGAACGGTGAAGTCAAGATTGTTCCACGCCCGGGCCGCATTGAAGCAAAAGCTAGAGGAGGGATCATGAAGCCCAGCAATGAGAACATCGATGTGCTGATTCGGGATGCGCTTGGGCAGGAAGATGCCGAGCTGTTCGAGCAGCTCGGCGAACAGTCGCTTCTGCAAAAACAAATGGAGGTGTTTCGCAGCCAAAGCGCCTGGATGACGATTGGGATTCTGATCGCAGG
This sequence comes from Gemmatimonadota bacterium, assembly GCA_036679495.1. GTDB lineage: Bacteria > Gemmatimonadota > Gemmatimonadetes > Palauibacterales > Palauibacteraceae > JAZDDE01. Next base: position 4,317 of record JAZDDE010000132.1, read on the forward strand.
GATCGCGTTCATGGTGCTGAGTGTCTACTCAGTGATCCGCTTTTATTCGGCGCCGGACCTGCGGGAGATGATTATTTGGGTTGCGGTATTCTTTTTCAGCCTGGCCGCGGTTATGGCCATGAAGCTATGGGACTGGATGGAGATTGAACGAGCCACGGTGACCAGGGAGATCAAGCGGCTCGAACTGCGAATCGTTCAGCTCGCCAGCTCACTGCGCGAGACCGGCCGCCTCGACTGATCGGCGTGGCCCCGGGCGCCGCTGCGTGCCCTGGGGCTACTCGTCGCAGTGAACGGTTGCCATCGAAAACGCCGGCAGGCATATGGCGACGTATTCGGCACCATCGGCCTCCGGCGTGCTGTAGCGCACCCACTCCCCGGGTTTCGTAACCACAGCCTGTCCAGCGCGCACGTCGAGAGCGCCAGTTTCATGTTCGACGTGCAGCGTCCCGGCGAGCACCAGTGTGATTTCTTCGAACTCGGGCCGCTGGCCAGGCTCAACCCATCCCCCGGGCGCGACCATGCGGGCCACGCTCACCGACTCGTGGCCCGAGTTCACCCGGCCAGCATACTCCTCGATCTGCTTGGGCTTGTTGCCGGGAGCTTCGATGACCGTCGGATGTGCGATAAGTATCGGCATGTTTTCGCTGGCAGGTTTAGCGCAAGAACGCCGCGACCAGGCTGGCTTCCTCGTCGGTGCCGTCGCGATCGAAGTCGAATTCGGTGAGGCCGTTGAGACTCATGGCGTCGCCGTTCAACTGGAAAAAGAAAAACTGCTCAACTGTTTCGCCATCAAACAGTACGAGTAAAAAGTCTTCGTTCTCGGAATCGAACTCCATTGTGCCTGAATCAGACTGACTGGAGCCATCGGCAAAGTCTATCGAGAACGTAAACTGGCCGCTGGACTGAATCGTCAGGACCGCACTGCCTCCATCCGCGATCGGATCTTCCTGGGTACCGTCCCCGGTGAAGAGTAGCTGCGCCGCGTTCCAGGTCGTGGCGATGTCGGAAATGCTGATTCCTTCGGGGCCTGTAGCGTCCCCTCCGCAGCCAAAACTCAGGAACAGGGAGAGCGCAACGGCGGGTGATATTCGGCGATTCATTTCTAGCCTCCTGGAGATTGCAAGAGAGTGGGCGTGAGTCCCGAGCAAACCTCATGCTTACAGTCCTCGCCTTGCGTCCGACTGGCGTTCCCTGTCCAACGTAGACCGCCCGATCACGGTCCGGAATTTGCCACGGTGGGAGATGTCTGGACAGGGCACGGGGAGCATGAACCAACAGGAGCGACGGATGAGGCTGGACCTGGTAGGGCGGGTTCTGAGGCTGTTCAATATGAGTCCTTCCAGTGTCGCGACTCATGAACCTGAGGTAGTGCACCGCGTCTCTGAGTCGTTTCACCTGACGGATCCCACCACCGGACGGATCCAAACGTACAGCGACCGCAACGAGATTCCCGACTCCTTGCGGCAGGCACTCGAGCAGGCCGAGATGTCACAAAGAGGGTCTACAGACGATCCAGCAACCAGAGTTGAGACGCATCACGAATTTCACGTCGCCGATGGCGACGGAAGTGTCCGGGTGTATCACAGTCTCGAGGAGATGCCGCCAGAGATTCGTCGATTCTTCGGTTAGAGCCACGGCGCGCCACTTCCGGTCTTGATCGTTCTGCAGCTACCTTGCTTGTTCCCTCGTACGGCCGGGCGATCCGACTCGGGCCAGCTACCGTACACTGTATGGGAGACCGGGTGCCGAATCACAATCAAGATGAGATCGCACAACTAATCGGCCTGCTCATCGAGCGGGATACCGACGCCTTTGCGCGCCTGTATGATCAGACAGCGGGCCTTGTGTTCGGTGTCTTGGTTCGAATACTGGGCAGCCGGGAGCTAGCGGAAGAAGTGGCACAGGAGGTCTATCTGGAGGTCTGGAACAAGGCCGCGTCATTCGATAGGAAACGGGGCGCGGGGCAGTCCTGGATTACGCTCATCGCGCGTAGCCGGGCTCTGGATAGAATTCGAGCGGAGAAATCGTACCGGGGCGCCTTGGATCACATCCATGGAGCCCCGGATCGGCAGCCGCTGGCAGATGCAGCGCCAAGCCCGGCCGACGACGCGGATCTGAGCGAGCTGCGGGCCGTGGTCGGTCAGGCCATGCACACGCTGCCCGCTGAGCAGCGGAGAGCCGTGGAGCTGTCTTTTTTCGGCGGGCTGAGTCACAGTGAAATTGCGCTGCAGACAGAGGCGCCGCTGGGTACGGTCAAGAGCAGAATCAGGGCTGCCCTGATGACATTGGAGGCGAGACTGAAACCGATGGTGCGCCAACAGAGCGAGAGTCGCTGACATGCATGGCGATCGTTTTCACGACCTGGCTCTGAGGGAGATCCTGACCGGGCTGACCGGACAGGAACGCGAAGAGTACGAGCGCGAGATGGGCAGGCTCGGGCCGGCGGGGGACGTACAGGTCGCCCGTATCCGCGACGCCGTAGCGGCGGTGGGCCTGAGCGCGCCCGCGGTCGACCCGCCTGCGGCGCTCCGGGAGCGATTGATCGAGAAGGTACGTGCAGACGCGGCTACTGCTGCGCCTCACGATAAGAGCGTAGCCCAGCCGAGCCCCGCAGGAACAAGAGAGCCCAGCCGAGCCCCGGCAGGGGCCAGACTGCCGGATGGCGGAACTTTCGTTCTGCGACCAGACCGTCCCGAGGAGAGTCGGTTCCCGACCCGAAACCTTCCCTGGTTCGCGATGGCGGCGAGCGTGGCTGCCCTGGTACTGGGCGCTACGGCGTGGCGGCTGTCCACTCGGCTTGAGGAGACGAGTGTGGCGCTCGCGGAGGCTCAGGCCAGGGGAGCCGTTGTGGATTCGTTGGCGACACTTCTGGCATCGCTAGACGCTGACCTTTTGACCATCTCGTCTCCCGATGCGTCTTCCGTGGTTCTGGCAGGCACGGCACCAGGGGAGCCGGGGAAAGCACGGGCCTTCATCGACCCGGTCAGCGGCCGCGCCCTTCTGTTCGTGTACGAACTGCCCGTGCTACCCCCGGATCAGGTGTATCAGCTGTGGGCTATCCGGGGATCGGATCCGGTCGACGCGGGAACTTTCGTAGTGGAGGCCGATCAACGGGCACGAGTTGAGGTT
>JAZDDE010000133.1:0-3035 GCA_036679495.1 Gemmatimonadota bacterium
GATCCTTCTCCTCACGGATTGTAGCGCTTCGGGGTGGTTGGAGGGGGATCCGGGCGCCGAGGCTGGCCACGAGCACGCTGACGCGGGTAGGGGCCGGGGGGCGGCAGCGCGCGCACGGTAAGGCCAGAGCCGGGCGGCGCCGTCGAGGCCCCCTGGGGACTCTCAGGAAGCGAAAGAAACGTACTCCTTCGCCGGGAAGGCCATCAGCCGCTACCGAGAACCTCCGCCACGTCCACCAACTCGAACTGCGGTGAAGCCTGAGCGGCGTGGCGCAGGATTGCCAGATGGCCGGAGCCGATCAAGAGCAGAATTCGATCCCCCTCCAGGTCAGCAGTGCGCTGGATGTTGGCGAAGATCTTGAGGTTCCGGTTGTACCAGGCGGTCTTCGAGTCGACGCCAGGGTAGTCCTCGCCGGAGCCGACCGCGAAGTTCCCGATTAAGTATTGGCCATGGGATCGAAGCGCACGTTCCTCGGTGTTGAGATAGAGGAGGTGCTCGATGAGGGTCTGGCGCGTCTTGAGAGCGTCCTCGAAGGTGTGCTGGCGTTCGTAGAGATCCCAGACTCCGGGTGCGAGCCAGTCTTCTTGCCCGTGGGCGATGGCGTATTCGTCGGGATCGATCCAAGGTTCGTAGAACCTCCTCTTGGCATCGACGGCGTAGAGGCGTGCGTGCCCCAGGCGGGCGGCAAGCCGGAAGGCGATCTGGTCGATCTCGTCCGGCGACAGCTCTAGCGAGCCGGTTCTATAGGCCGTGTATCGCTGGTCGAGAGACGCTTGCTTCGAGTAGGGCCATTCGACGGCGATCTTGTTGGGTCGGAACGAAGCGAGTCTCTCCAACAGACCGGCGAGCTCGGACTGCCGCTTGGGCGAAAGGACGTCCACGTCGTGCTTGGGTCGATAGCTGTCGAGACCCGGATCGGAGAAATGGAACGTGCCGACGATCAGGAGCTTGACTGGTGGCTCCGGCCAAACTGGCGGCCAGCCGCTCTCCTCGGCCTGGCCGCTCCCTGCCGAACCCGACAAGACGAGCGCTAAGGCAATCGCGAGTCCTTTCATTCGTATCCCCAATTGCGGAACGCGTGCCGGAAGAGTGTAATGGTCTAGAGTACCGGAGGCCGACCGCGGCCCGTGTGCCAGAGAGCCATGATCTCAACCACACTCGAGGCCTCGTCAACGGAATAGTAGAGAAGGTATCGAACCCGCGAGAGAAGGAGCCGACGGACTACTGGAATGGTGCGGTGCTGGACCCGCTCGCCAGCACCTGGGAGTTGGCCGAGAAGGTCGAACGCTGACCCAACGTCTTCACCAATCGCGCCGGGTGCCTTGGGGCGATTCTTGCTCCACCAGTCAGCGGCTTGGCGAATCTGTCGGGCTGCACGCCGGCCAACCCGGATCTCAAAGGTCAAGAGGACCGGGATGAATGTCTTCTGTCCTAGCGGTGGTGAAGAGATAGCGCGGCGGGAGAGATTCGAACCTTGAGTTCTTCGAGGAGCTCGCGACCCGTGATGAAGTTGCCGGCTCGGATATCCTCGAGGGCATCGGCCAGCTCTCGCTCATCCGCCTCGGAGAGGACAACGCTCTCGGGCTCGATGGCGAGCACGGCAACGGCCGATCCGTCTTGGAGATCGGTTCCGACGTCGATCCTGCCATCGACAACTCTGCCGGTCAGCACCTTCATGCGCTCACTCTAGCACCGTGGGGTGCGCTCAGATGTTCGGGTGGCACCGCATGTCCGCATGTCCGGGCACCGCATGTCCGGTCACGCCGCGCGGAAGAGTGCTGAGCCTATAGCTCATCAAGCTCGGCACCGCCTCGACCCACTCGCGACCCACTCAGCCTCGCGTGCCGGCAAATCGAAGAAACAACCGCATCGCCGCCTGCATGCTGCGAAGCGCTGCCTTGCCGTGGTCCTTCCCGTAGGCGATGAAGAAGTCCTCGATCTCCTCGATGGTGATCGCTCGAAACGCCCGAGCACACGAACAACCCGCCCGTGACGCCACCGAGTCGACAAACGTGCTCGCCGAGTCGATCCGTACCGCGATCGTCCCGGCCTTCAGGCTTCGAACCGACGACAACCACTCGGCAAACACCCGAAGTGTCCGCCGATTCCACGCGTCCGCACGCAGGATCCGTTGCAGCATGTACGCGTGATCAGACTCGCTAGACCAGACCTCCGTTACCTTTCTTGCGCTCTTCATGATGACCTCCTTCGACGGAGATCATCCCGCGACTAATGCGCAGTCGAAGCTTCTCAGGAACAAGCACCGCTTGCTCGAAAACCAACGACTCCACATAACTCAGGACTGCACATACCACGCCCACCTCTTGCTCTGGCCCGACAACGCCCAGCAGATGGCCAACTTCATGCGCTACGCCCCGTGCGGGTGGTGGTCACCGCGCGCTCGACCTCGATCTCTTCGATCAGCTCGCCGTGCTCGTTGTACTCGAGCTGTCCGGTGCCGAGAAGGGCGTTCTCGGAGGGTCCGCCGAGATCGAGCACATTGGACTTCTCCTCGGTGAGGAGATCAGGGGAAAGGCGTGCCTTGTCCCCTCTTTCCCTCTTTGGTGCCGAGAAGGGCGTTCTCGGAGGGTCCGCCGAGATCGAACACATTGGACTTCTCCTCAGTGAGGAGATCGCGATCGCTGTACTCGTAGACTGTGGCGTTGCCCTCGGCGCCGGTGACCTGGACGAGGTGATCTTGCATATCGTACCGGTACTGGGTGACCGCGCAGCCGGAGGCGTCGGTCTCGGAGCAGGGCAGACCGTTCGGGGCCCAAGGCTGTCTCACCTCGATCAGGGATCTATTTGTACCTGTCCCGCAATCCCACGGGCTGCTAGAGAGCAACTCCGCGGCGTCTCGGAGACTGATCTACGCCACCGCGGCTCAACAGCCGTCTTCGGCGGCCTCTGAGTTCGCGGCCAGGGGCTCAGCGACGCGGATCAACGGTACGCCGAGCGGCGGGAACTGTGGGAACTGGGAACTGACATTCGCATGGAACCCCAAGACGGGAACCCCAAGACGGGGGCCCACCCCC
>JAZDDE010000134.1:0-8716 GCA_036679495.1 Gemmatimonadota bacterium
CCGCGGTCGCGGGGCCAGCCTGTTTCGCCGGCCGGGTCTTCGCGCGGTCGGTGTGGCCGGTGCGCCGCGGTGGCGAAACACCCGACGAGCTGACACCGTAGTGTCGCTCGGAGGCCGGATTCGCCCCGGGATCGCTAGAGGTCTCGCGCGGTCGGCTCGTGGGAGGCTCTGATATGACAAGCGCGCAAATCGAGGAACCGACTCGGCAGAAGCCGCTCCGCCTGTGGCCTGGCGTTGCCAGCGTGGTGCTGCTCTGGCTGGGCAGGCTGGTCCTCCCCCTCTTCGGGCCTGTGGCCGGAGCCATCGCAGCGATGAGCTCCCTCCTCTTCGGGCTGGCCGTCATCGTCTGGTGGGCGTTCTTCAGCCGCGCGCCTCGGTTGGAGCGGTGGGGGGGCGTGATTCTCATGGCGGTCGCGTTGATCGCGACGCGGCGCATCGCCCACGAGTCGCTTACGACGGCGGGAATGGGGTTCACGTTCTTCATCTACGCGAGCTCGGTCCTGAGCCTCGCTTTCGTCGTCTGGGCGGTGGCCAGCCGTCGCTTCTCCGGCCGATTGCGGCGCACGACGATGGTCGCGACGGTCCTGCTCGTCTGCGGTGGGTGGACGCTGGTCCGGATCGATGGCATAACCGGCGACGGCGCGGTCGATTTCGCCTGGCGCTGGGCGGAGACTCACGAGGAGCGGCTTCTGGCCCAAGCGGGCGACGAGCCGGTCGCGCTGGCCCCGTCACCAGCCTCGGCGCTAGCAGCAACGGAGACTCAAGCCGAGTGGCCCGGCTTTCGCGGACCCGATCGTGACGGCCACGTCCGCGGCGTGCGGATCGAGACCGACTGGTCCTCGTCACCGCCGGTCGAGCTCTGGCGCCGGCCGATCGGGCCGGGTTGGTCGTCCTTTGCAGTCCACGGCGACCGCCTCTACACGCAGGAGCAGCGCGGGGATGACGAGGCCGTTTCCTGCTACAGCACGACCACCGGTGAGCTGGTATGGCGCCACATCGACTCGGCCCGGTTCTGGGAGTCGCATGCCGGCGCGGGTCCCCGAGCGACGCCGGCCCTCGGTGAGGGGCGTGTGTACACCCTAGGTGCAACCGGTATTCTCAACGCACTCGACGCCGGCGACGGCACCGTCGTGTGGTCGCGCAACGCGGCGTCCGACGCCGGCGGAAAGGTGCCGGACTGGGGCTTTTCGAGCTCGCCGATGGTGGTCGACGACGTCGTCATCGTCCACGCGGGCAAGCTAGTAGCCTACGACCTGGCGACCGGCGATCCGCGATGGTTGGGTCCGGCCCGCGGCGGGAGCTACAGCTCACCACATTTCGTGACGATCGACGGGGTCGCCCAGATTGTGATGCAGAGCGGAGCGGGCACGACCAGTGTCGCGACCGCCGACGGCACCGTGCTCTGGCAGCACCCGTGGGCGGGCAACATCGTGCAACCGGCTCAGACCACGGAAGGGGACCTGCTCATCAGTGCCGGAGGGCTCACGGGGGGACTCGGTATTCGTCGCGTCGCGGTCGCGCGGGCGGGAGGAACTAACGCAAACGCCGAATTGCGCGGGTCCGGCGGATGGGTCATCGAGGAGAGCTGGACCTCGACCGGGTTGAAGCCCAACTTCAGCGACTTCGTGGTTCACCAAGGCCATGCCTTTGGTTTTGACGGTCGCATCCTGGCCTGCATCGATCTCGAGGACGGCGAGCGCACGTGGAAGGGCGGGCGCTACGGTAGCGGCCAGCTCGTGCTGTTGGCCGACCAGGACCTGCTGCTGGTGGTGTCCGAGAAGGGCGAGCTGGCGCTGGTCGAGGCGGCCCCCGACGAGTTCACCGAACTCGCGCGCTTCCCAGGAGTCGAGGGTAAAACGTGGAACCACCCGGTGCTGGTGGACGACCTCCTGCTGGTGCGCAATGGTGAGGAGATGGTCGCGTTCCGGCTGTCGCTAGATAACGCGTAGCCAAGTGCCGAGTCGCCGCGATCCCGGCACTCCCGTCGACGCAAGTTTCCCTATGGGTGAACGACGACCTCGGTTTCGCTGTGATGTTCGGCCCCAGAGGCGGCGTCGCGGACGGTCGTGATCAATCGGTAGCGGCCTTGCTCGAGAATCCAGGCCTCGAGCAACCCGGAATGCCACTCGACCACCAGGCGCTCGAGACCGTCCTCCTCTCGCAAGCGCCCACAAGCTTGGGAGAGGTTTCCTGAACCGGCGTGTCCTCTGCGTCTAGGAGAAGCGTGGAGACCGTGAGCTCGCCCTCCCCGAGGTTGTAGCCAACCAGGCTGGCTCGGGTTGGGGCCGTGGACAGTGCCGGCCTGACCGCCGGGATGAAAGGATTGCCGTCCAAGGTGAAAGGGAAGGCGACTTCGGCCCGCAGCTCGGCCTCGCTTTCCCGCGCCAGCACCCACTTACCGGCCGGTTCCGGGAAGAGCATGGGTAGCAGAGCGGATTCTCCAGCCGCGAAATCGGCTACGTGAAGGGGTAGGGATGCGACTCCCGCGACTCCGGTTAGTCCGTTGCGAACCAACACCCGAACGACGTAGTCGCCCGGAGCGAGATCCAGGTGGCCCCAGTATTTCAGCCCGCTGTCAAGAAGCTGCGCCCGAGACGTCGTCAGATCCAAGCTCAGGCGGCGGGCGAAGAAATCCCGCGCCGCGCCGTTCTCATCGAAGGCATAGGCGAAGAGTTCAGTCACAACCTCGTCGCCAGCGGCCGTGGCGAGCAGGCTCGATCCGCTGACCTCGATCAACACTGGAACGTAGGGCCGGCGGCCAGGCACGTTGAAAGGTGCTGCCAGGACTGAGACTTCGACCGGTCCGCCGGCGCTACCGGCCAAGACCTCCGCGGTGGTTGCCAGTCTTCGCTCCGCGGGGCTAAGCCGGCTAAAGGATCTCGGAGGGAAGTAGCCGGGGCGGTGCAGAACCCGAGCGCCGGACCGCCGCTTCTTGAGCTTGACCTTGAGCGGACGATACGGGCCGTCCATCTCGACGTTTGATGGCGCGAAGCTGAGAACGTAGGTCACACTCGTTCGCTCGATCACTTCGCCCAGTGCCTTTCCGACGTCGTTGTAGTTCTGGAGCAACTCTCCGCCGGTCTCGTTGGCCATGCGGAACATGGCGGCGTTGCGGGAGGTCTTGGCGTTGTCATCCAGGCCGGATAGATCCACCGCGTGAATCGTGCAGTCGGCGCGTCTAAACGCCTCCGTCATCCTCACCAAGCTCGAGGCGGCGTCGCTGTGGCCATAGCGCTCTTCAGTCGAGTACTGACCTATCTGGCCGAACGCGAGTAGTTGAGCGATCTCGATCTGGCGAGCGATGTCATCGACTCCGGTGAGAATCTCGCTCGCATACCCTTCGGAGAGCAACACGACCTGCTTGCGCCCTTCCACAGTCGACAGAAGATCGGCCAGCTTTTCGAAGGATGCCGTGACGTGGGTGAACTGGTGTTTCGAATAGAGTCCCTCCGCCTGATCCGCCAGGGCCTCGAGATCGCGCGCGTTCTCGTCGGCAAGCGCCGCCCTTTCCGACTGCCCCTGGTTCGTACTGTCTCCAGCATCAGCCGGCCCCGGATCGAGGATCAACCCCAGAGGGTCGGTTACCGCTTGTCTCCAGCCTCGCCGGCCGAGATTTCTGATCGCGGCTTTGGCTTGCTCGCGATTGCCGGTAAAGCCCTGCACCAGATTCGTGCCGGCAGCCTGGCCGTAGGTCGCAACCGCCACCAGATCGGATGGAGCGAGCGACTGCTCGACAATCTCGAGCGCGGCGGTCCGCGCGCGGGCCATCGATTGCAGATCGGAGAAGGAGAGGTCGAACAGCAGAACGATCTGCCGCCGGGCGGCGAGCCTCATCGAGGGGATGGCAAGCCGTTGATCTTCAGGGAGTGCGTCGATAGAGCCGAGATCGATGACCTCGAAGCCGGTGATTTCCTGTTTCTCCCGGCCGTCGAAGAGCACGAAGTCTTCCCTGGTCAGGCCGCGCACAGGATCGCCGTCGCGGATCACGTTGACGGGGACTTCGACGAGGACGACGGTGGCGTCCGCGCCGAAGCGCGACTGGGCCCAAGCGGTACTCGAGGTCAGAACAGCGGCTAGCGCCAGAGCGCAGCCCGACCTCAGCGCCAGGCCTCTTCGCCCCCGAACCCGTTCGCTAGCCTTGGCCTCCATTGCTGACTTCATAGAACGCTCGCTCGAGCACGTGCATTCCGAGGCTTGAACTCGTCTCTGGCCCGCGGCGCTTCAGCGCGGGCTTGTCTGCGTTCGAAAGAGAGCGGTACTGAGGTACTTCACCCCGACCCGCGGCAAACGCCGCAAGGACGCACCGGCGGGAGATACCAGCCAACCACGGTGCTTGCAGGACGAGGCCGCAGAGCAGATCAACATGCCGTGGTAAGCCTGGGGTATCGCGGGGAGGGCGATCCGTCACGCGCAGCTCGGACATGGCCAGGCGGCGAGCGAACATCTGAACGATTTGCTGGAACCGAGTCCCAAGTACGCGAAGCACGCCAACGACGCTCGTTGTGGTCGTGGAGACAGTCGAGTCGCCGAACACCACGAGCATCGGGTGTGCACCACCTCGGGCGCAAAGTGGAACGTCATGACTGCTCCGCCTTCTGCTCGTCCGAGATCGGAGTGAGCCGTTCGACGATCGCGTCCGCCAACTCGAGCAGCTCCACGGACGAGGACGCTGCCCCGCGTTGTGCGAGGTTAGGGCTTGACCCTAGACCTAGGTTCAAGGTTTAGAATCTCCTGTGTGAAGGTTGCGATGTCCGGGAAGGCAAGGAAGGCAAGGAAGGCGGGGCCGATCGGCCGGGCGGTCCGGTTGGTCGTCGCCATTTGCCTTGTAGTCATCGACGTCCCCGTGCTTCTCCGCGCCGGCAGCGCCTACAACCTGCGCACGCTCGGGCTGGTATTGGCTCTGACACTGTTCTACTCGCTCATACACCGGATGGTCTCCCGACACTGGCGAAACCTCAACCGCTGGCTGGGGGCGGTGCTGGCTGTCACACCGGCGTTTCTGATCTGGTTCTATGGGCAAGGAGGAGGATTGCTGTTCGGCCAGGGGGAAGGAGGTACGGCCGCCATCACGTACATCGCCCTGTCATTGCTCATCGACGTCGTGAGGGCGGATTCGGGATGTGAAGTGATGGCGATCCCCGGCCTCATATTCAGAGACCGGACACACCTCGCCTGCATCGTTTTCTGCCCTTTCGACGCCATGGAAGAGACGCACACAGGCGAGAATCCATGAGAGGGCGGTTGTCGGCCAGGACGGGCTTGACTCCGTACCCAGGTACAGGGTTTAAACTGTCCGTGTGTCTAGTCTGACCATCGGAAAACTCGCTCAGAAGACTGGCATCGCGGTCGAGACTGTTCGCTTCTACGAGCGCAAGGGGTTGATCGCCGATCCACCACGCGGACCGTCGTCCGGTTACCGCGAGTATCCAGCGGAGACGGTTCAGCGACTCCGCTTCATCCGTCGCGCCAAAGAGCTGGGTTTTACGCTGCGGGAGGTCGGGGAACTGCTCGCACTTCGGACGGACACGAGCACGTCCTGCGGCGAAGTTCGAGAACAGGTGGCGGGCAAGCTCGGCGATGTTCGGGAGAGGATCAACGATCTCCGCCGCATGGAGCGAGCACTCGCAAAGCTCCATGCTCTTTGTGCATCGACCGACCCGCTAGGCGACTGCCCGATGCTCGATCTCCTCGATGAGCCTGCCGATGACTGAGCGGGAGATCCCCAAAGCCAGAGGGATTCGGCGATGAACGACGCGTGCTGCGCATCAACAACGGAGGAGAGCCGATCGGGACCCGACTCTTGAAACCATCCGTATACAAGTGAGAGAGAAGAACTGTGCTTGCGAGGTGCGCAATCCACCGGCAAGTGTTGTCTCAACGAGATTCAGACGCTCATCGAAGAAGCTTCAAAGAAGGGAGTTGCGTGATGAAACTACTCTCCGTACTCTGTGGTGGCGTGTGTGCTGCCTGCTGCTTGGCAGCCTGCGCTCTGCTGACGTTGTGCGCCCTCTTCTGGGTCGCGCTCTAGTGTTCGGAGCGGAAGCGGTTTGGAGAAACAGAGAAACTTGCCGTGCGGTGGGTCTTGGGGCTCTCCGCGTTACTGTGGCTGTTGGCGCTGGGAATGAACGCTCTCCAACTGCTTGCAATCAAACTGGGGTAGAAATAGATGCGATTCTTTCGAGCGATGGAAATCGAACTTCTGGCGCTTGCGGCGTTACTGGCGATCGGTGGCCTAATCGGCTGGGCAGGCCCGTGGGCCTCCGCCGAAGACATGGAGGGCTACGAAGTGATCCTGGCAAACGACCTAGAACCCTTCCGGTCGGAGTTCAACGCGAACTCTAACCATGTGCGGCTGGTGCTTCTTGTCGGACCTACGTGAGGGGTCTGTCTTCGGGGGGCCTCCGAAGTCGACGAAGCAGTAAAGGCTGCCGGGCAGCCGGATCTCTCTACCTACGTCATCTCCTCCACTCAGTTGGGAGCCAAGGAGAAGGATATCGCCAACTCGATGCAACTCATGCGCGGCCCACACACGCATCACTACTGGGACGGTGATCAGCGGGTTGGGGCAGCTGTGCAGCCCTTCGTCGAAGGGCTCGACTACCCAGCATGGGACTTCTGGATGATCTACAAGCCTGGAGTTATCTGGGGCGATAGCGCGCCTGAACCCGATTGGTGGGAACATCAGCTCGGCTCACTCGACCGGGACTTCGGCGAACGTCGGCTCGATGCCGACCGCTTCGTCAGTAAGACTCGAGAGCTCGCCCAGCAGTGAAGGAGTTCGTCCCGCTCCTCCGTGTCCGCGACTTGGACGAGACAATCGCGTTCAGACGGGAGGAACCATGCAGACCACGTTTGTGCTCCTAGCTCTCTGTTCTCCGTTGCAGCCGATGATGCTGTCTGCCGAGGATGAGCCCAGCTCACCGCAGGAGACGGTCGCCGCTTTTCACGCCGCTCTTTCGAGCGGAGACCGCGACGCCGTCCTCGCCGTGCTGGATCCGGAAGTGTTGATCTTCGAGTCGGGCGGAGCGGAACTTTCGCGCGATGAATATGCTTCGCACCATCTGGGTGGCGATATGGAGTTTTCGGCCGCTACGGCTCGCACGATCGTCGATCAGCGATCCGGCAGCAGCGGCGACACTGCATGGGTGCTCACCCGCTCAGAAACTTCCGGTACTTTCCGTGACAAGACCATCAACTCTTGGGGAGTGGAGACTATGCTCCTTCGCCGCACGGAGTATGGCTGGCTCATCGCTCATATTCACTGGTCCTCCCGGGGCCGCAATTGAAATTGGACGACAGGTGGCCAGGAGGATGAGCCGCCACTCCCACAGCCGGAACAAGTCAGGCCCGCCACACCATCACGGCGGTGCAGCCAGTGAGAGCTCGGGGATGCAGGACGACACGAGCCCTAACCCCGAAGGCCGCGGGCACCACGGTCACCACGACCACGGATCCATGGTGGCGGACTTCCGCCGTCGATTCTGGATCTGCGTAGCACTGACGCCGCTCGTCTTGATCCTGGCGCCGGATCAGCGATGCGCTCCACGCGAACGAGGCGCACGGGCTCACCTCGGAGATCATCGTCTGTGACAATGCCTCGACGGACAAAACCTCCGAGACCGCCCGTGGCGCCGGAGCCCACGTCGTCTTCGAGCCCGAGCGAGGGATCGCCCGGGCCCGCAACGCGGGCGCACAGGTTGCCCGGGGCGAGTGGTTGCTCTTCATCGACGCGGACTCCTATCCGACTCCAGAGCTCCTGACTGACGTACAGATGCTGCTTGGCGAGAGGCGCATCGTGGGTTGTGGGTCAACCGTGAAGCCCGTCGGCGGCAGCTGGTGGATGCGGTTCCAGCTGCACAAAAACAATATTGTCGTATGGTTCCTGGGACTGTCCTCATGCGGCCAGCTTCCTCGAAGTAGCCAGTACTCTGAAGCTAGTCCGATAAGGGCGACTTCCATAGAAAGCGATGTCAAGTGCACACCTCCACTGTCCGGTCGAAGCGCTTGGCATCGAACGTCCCTTTGCAGTGTTGCTCGAGGGTGGTGTCTAAGGCGTCTTGGGTCTCGGGATCGCTGGCTGACGGGCGCCGCCGGTATTGAAGCGGTACCGGTTCTTCTTGATAGATCTGAACCACACTTCCATCCGGGCCTTTGAGGCCATCTCTTCGTTCGGTTCGGTGAGGGGGCATAGTCTTATCGGTGGCCCTCCGGAACGCATCGACATCCAGTCGCGGCAGGGATCTGGTCCCTGATCGCTCTTGGTTGCAGGATGCGCGCTGGGGACTAGCCGCGCTTTGGATGCTTCCCCTCGAACCTTGAAACCAGCAAGATCGCTCCGTCGGATCGCCGATAGCGCAGGAGCCGCGGAACCTCTTCCCCGAGCTCCGCTCGGAGTTTCTTCGCTCTAGCTGCTTGGGTCGTACCTCTCTTTCTTCTTCCACATGGTGAGTACGGCCGCGGCGATCTTGCGTGCCAGAGTCACACGAGCCAAGTTCGGTCGCGTTCCGTTGTCGACGAGCCGGTCGTAGTGACTCCGAAGTGGTTCCATCCGAGCGCGAATCACGGTGACCGCAGGTCCCTTGAAAATCCCCTTGAGCGTCCGGTTGCAGTTTTGATTGAGCCCGCGAGTTTGCTGTACGGGCGCTCGCACCCAGCGCCTGCCGACTTGAACCCAATCGGATGAAGTCCTCGTTACGACCCCGAACCCGCAATACGC
>JAZDDE010000135.1:0-7092 GCA_036679495.1 Gemmatimonadota bacterium
CCCCCAGAGTCGTGGTGGTAAAGAGCGCTAATAGAAACAGCGCACCAGCGAGCGCAAACTGCCACAGGGCCGGCTGCGGAGGCGGCGCAACCGCTACGGGAGAGCTACCGAGGCGACGCTCCCGCAAGTCCTCGGCCGAGGAGGAGCCGGTCGCTGACGCTTCGAGCTGCCGGTCGAGAGGATCGCGCGACAAAGTCCTGCGGTGAGTGGCTAGATCCCTCGGAGTTCTTTGCCCGGCTTGAAGCGAACCGTCTTACCCGGGGCTATCGTGACTTCGACCCCAGTCTTCGGGTTGCGACCGATGCCGCGCTTGCGGTCCCGCACCTGAAAGACCCCAAACCCACGCAGCTCGATTCGCTTGCCCTGGCGCAAGGCATGCTTCATGGCGTTGAGGATCGTATCGACGGCGAGTGCCGCCTTGACCCGGGAGACGTCTGAGATTTCAGCTACGCGAGTGACGAGATCGTTTTTTATCATTGCGGGGGCGCCCAATGTAGCAGCGTGATTGACGGAGTGTCAACGAATTCTCAGCCGGTTTGTAGTTTGCGCCTCAAGATGCATCGCTCGAAGGCGAGGGCTGTCTTCTTGGCCACTTTCCGCAGTGACTCGAGATCGGCTTCGCGAAGTTCGACGTCGCCGGTGTCGGCGTAGGCCACGCAGACGAGCCTGCGCCGGATGCTGACGGGAAGCAAGAGACAATTGTGGTCTAGCGAGCCATCCCAGCAACGGGCGAGCGCTCTGTGTGCCGGCGTCTTCTCGAGCCTGCCCAAGAAGGTGCCCGCTCCTTCCGATAGACCCCGAAACACCGTCGAGTGGTGCAAACCGACTGAATAGTGGCGGAACCACTCGAGGTTCAGTTCCGTTCCGTGGCTCATCCAGCCCGTGACCTCCTCGCTACCGGACGACACTCGAAACAGGAGGATGCTTGGAAAACGCCGCGCCAGAAACTGAATCAGCGCCGCGCCGATCTGGGAAGCGGTCTCCGCCTCGCTGAGCCTACGCCCGTAGGCTTCGCGATCCTCGTCGTCAGGGCTACGGACGAGGTCGATCGAGTCGGCCTTCCTCTGCGCCCGGGTCACTCGGCTGGCTTCGAGAGCGACGCGCTCCTCGGGAGTCAACGGAATGGCTTGTTTGTCGAATTTTGGTGGAGGGTAGTCGGGTTTTCGTGTCGGGGCGCCCTCTGATTTACCGGGTCGAAGGTACGCCGGGACGGGGCTCAGATCGGAACCCTCTTCAGCCGGTGGCGGCGCGACTTCGAGGCTGTCCAGAAGGCTCCGAAAGCGCAGTGGGATCGCGCCACCGTAGTACCGATGCAGGGCCTCGACGACTCTCAGCTCGTTTGCGATGTGGGGGCGAATTCGCTTGCCGATCGAGAATGACAGCTCATCCTCGAGCACGAAATCTCCGGCGTCCAGCAGCGCCACATCCACTCTTCCGGCGGACTGCCGAAAGGGCACCGCCGAGCAATTCAGCGCGGTGGCTTTCGGGAGCAGCTCGAGCAGTTCCGGTGACAGCTCCTCGAGGTCCCAAGCGCTTGCCGCCGGAACCTGAAGCTGATCGGAGAGGACTCCGAGCAGGTCGTCCTCATCCAGCGCTCCGGTTTCGAGCAGGCACGTGCCAATGCGGCCGCCAAAGCTGCGTTGGCGTTCGAGCGCTTTTTCCAACTGTTTTTCGGTGAGCAACTCCCTGGCAATCAGGAGGGAACCCAGTTCCGTCTTGGGCATGCCTGGAAGCTTACTTGATCGGGTGGTTGGAAGAGAAAGCAACGATTGGTATCGTGGTGGAATGCTTCCCGCCACCCGGAATTGGTTCATCCTCGGCGTTGCCCTGGTGCTGCTCGTTCAGGCACCCGGCCTGATCCTCGGCCAGGCGAATCCTCGGGCTACCGAAGACGAAAGCACGGCGTCTGCCGAGGGGTCTCGTGAGGCGCAATACCTGTTCGCCGTGGCACAAGCACTCCAGCATGAGGCCGACTACAACGCGGCGCGCGAGGCCTTCGAAAGCGCCGTTGAAGCCGATCCGGCCGAGCCGTACCTGAGACTTTCGTACGCGGAGTTTCTCTATCAACTAGGAGAACTCGGCGCAGCGACCGAGCAGGCCTCCCTGGCCCGGCGGCTCTCTCCTCGGAGCCCGGAGGCGCTGCGCCTGCTGGCCAGGATCGAATTGCGCCAAACGGACAAGTCGTCGGAAGCTGTGGAGAAGGCCGTGCGCCTTTTTGAGGAGCTGCGCCAGCTCCTCCCAGATGACATCGAGTCTCGAGTCAGCTCCGGGCGCTTGTTGATGGGCCTTGGTCGCTTTGACGAGGCGGTTTCGGCGTTGCGCGAGGCCTACGAGCTCAGGCCCGGTGACCCGCGCTTGGCCTCGATGCTGATGACGGCCTTTCAGGGCTCCGACGATCGAGCCGAAGCCGAGAAAGGCCTGCGAGAGCTCCTGTCGCGCTATCCTGGCTTTCTCGATGCGCGCCTGGGCTTGGCCAATCTGCTGGCGGAACAGCGGCGCCACGCCGATTCCGTTGCGGTGCTCGAAGGCAGTACCACCGGTCAGCGGGAGAGCACAGAAGTTCTGCGCCTCCTGGCGCTCGAGCTTTACCGGGTTCGATCCTGGCAGAAGTCGCTCGAAGCCAGCGAGAAGTGGCTCGAGATAGTCCCCGGAGACACGCCGGCCGTCTACCTGCGCTCGCTCGCGCTCTCTGCTCTCGCCCGCTTTCCGGAAGCTGAGGCCGACCTCCGCGGCCTCTATGAGGCCGACGGCAACTCGCTCGATGTGGCTCGCGTTCTAGCGGAGGTCGTCGAACGCCAGGGCCGCACCGAGGAGGCCGCGCAGATTCTATTGAAAACGGCTGAGAGTCTCGACACTCAGGGACAGCCCGACCAAGCAATCCGCACCAGGCTCGAGCTCATCGATTTGGAGGTCCGCTCGCAAAACTGGGCCCGGGTCATTGAGTTGACCAATGAACTCTTGGACCTGGGCGAAAGCTCGGCCGTGGCCGCTCAGGGCGAGCTCGAACTCGTTCGAGGCCAGGCGCTGATGGAAGCCGGTCGCGCAGAAGAGGCGATTGCCCTTCTCGAGAAGTTGGGTGAGGACGCCGCCTTCGGAGACCGGGCGCGGGCCATGGAGGCGGAGGCTTTGTTTCGGACCGGAAGAGTCGAAGCTGCCGAGAGCAAGCTGGTGCAGCTGGCCGAGAGCGGCAGTCTCGAACAGGTTGTTCTGGCCGCCAGGGCTCTTCATCGTCTGGAACTCTACGAAAAGGCGATTCCTCTTTGGCTCGACGTCAAGAGCGAGGACCCCGAAGCCCTGGATATCAGGTTCTGGCTCGCTAGCGCGTACGAACGCAGTGGCAGTCGAGACGCGGCGATTCAGGAGTTCAAGGATCTGCTGGCCAGAGACGATCTGTTCGCTCCCGCGCTCAATTACCTGGGTTATATGTGGGCGGAAGAGGGTCAGAATTTGTCTGAGGCGGTCGATTTGGTGAAGAAAGCCGTCGCGCTGGAACCGAACAACGGCGCCTACGTGGACTCGCTGGGCTGGGCCTACTTCAAGCTCGGTGAGTACGAGGCGGCCCGCGGGCATCTGGAGAAAGCGGCGCAACTCGTGGGCGACGACGCCGTGGTTTTCGAGCACTTGGGAGACCTCTACCTTGCCCTCGGTCGGCGCGCGCTCGCCGCTGAGTCCTACCAGCGGGCGATGGCTCTGGCCGGAGATAACCAAGGGGTGGTTCGGCAGAAACTCGACCAGCTCAACGGCGATTCCTGATCGGTGCTGGTGAGCCGCCTCGCGACGGTCGCGGCATGGGCGCCCTTGGCTCGGACAGCTCTGACAATCACGCTGGCGAGCGTTGTAGTCGGCGGCTGTGCTCACAACCCGGCGGCGAACCGAACTCGAGGGCAGTCAATCGACGTCACGCCCGGATTGGCGGCCGAAGATCTCGAAACGCAGAGCCTGTTTCGCGTCCGCTATCAGGGTGCGGCCGGTTCCGGCAGCCTTCGGCTCGTGCTGAAGCTGGAGAGCGCGGATCGCTATCTGATCGAGACCAAAGATCGCTTCGGCCGGGGTCTTTGGAGGATCGAAGCCGATTCGTCCGCGAGAGTATTGGTTGACGATCGCAGGCGCGTTTTTTGTGAGACCGAAGGCGGCATCAGGATTCCCGAGATGGGCATGGAGTCGTTGCCTCTGAGTCAGCTCCCGGCGATTCTTCTAGGTCGCCTGCCCGGTGATCTGAAGCCTACCGGCGGCGCCGGCGAGTATCAGGACCTCGAGGGTCGGTTCTGGACGGCCCGCGCGACGGGATCGGAACTGTCGAGCTGGACGCTCTTGGAAGGGGATGAGCCCTGGGTTTGGTGGAGCAGGCAGGCATCCGGGGACGGTGTGCTGTCGCATCGGACCGGCAGTCAGCTGCGCTGGAGGTTGGTCGCGATCGAGCCGATGAGCCTCGAGATTCCAAGGCTGGTTCTGACGGAAGAGTACGTTCGGATCGCCTGCGAGAACTGGCCGGGAGTCGCCGGCAAGGGCGCCGTCGGGCATTGAACTCCGGGCGCGGTTTGCTAGCATGTGTGCTTCATGCGGCGGCAGTGGCGGCAGTGGCGGCAAATAGGCTGGCACGGCTTTTAGACACAAAAACGCAAGCCTGGCTCGGTTGCTGAGAGGGAGAATGCCCCACTGAGCCAACGGGCTGGACGGAGAAGACGATGAAGATCACAGACATAAAAGTCTTTCCGGTGCGAGAGGAGAAGCTCAAGGCATTCATCTCGATCGTTCTAGACGAATGTTTCATGGTCAATGACATCAAGGTCATCCAGGGCAAAGAAGGTTTTTTCATAAGCATGCCGAGCCGCCGTAAACGTAATGGCAAGTTCAAAGACGTGGCTCATCCGCTCAACAACAAGACCCGTCAGTCGATGGAGCGGGAGATTCTTGCGGCCTACGAAGCCACGCTCGATGGCGCCGACGGCGCCGACGGTGCCGAAGAACAACAGATCAAGGTGAAGGCGAGACCGACCGGATCGGGAGAGGGGCGCAAGCGGAGGGATATCGAGAGAAGCAGGCGGAGAGGCGGCAGGGCAGGCGGCAGAGAGCCTGGGTCCGCTGAGCCGCGTGGATCATCTGTTCCGCCACCAGAACGTCGCGAAGAGCCAGCCGCTCCGGCCGCTCAGACCGGTGCGGCTAGCGGGACCATGGGAGCAGCACCGGCTACCGCGGCTACCGAGGCTGCCGAGGTTGCCGAGGTTGCGGAACAGCCCGTTGCGGATGCTTCGCGCGAGAACCACACTGACTCCGGCCTCGAGCAGGAGCAGACCGACAAGTCTCCGGACGAAGTGGCGGAGCACCACTTGCGCGATTCCTTTTGGGGTACCTAGAGCCTCTCGAGACCGCGATGCCCTAGTTGTGGCAAACTCGCATTGAATACTGGGGCGTCGCCAAGTGGTAAGGCACCGGCCTTTGGAGCCGGCATTCGCAGGTTCGATCCCTGCCGCCCCAGCCAGTTTGATCAATAGAAACTTGGCGAAAATTCGCGGAGTCCGGCCGTACATGAGGCAGCCGGGGGCGAGGGCAAGCGCGGTCGGCGGGTCAGGTGTCGTCGTCTCGGAGCCGCAACACCATATCGAGCTGCACTGCCGCGCCGAATGGCAGTTGGGCGACGCCGGTTGCGGTTCTCGCGTGCCGTCCGTGCTCGCCGAAGAGATCGATCAGCAAATCTGACGCGCCGTCGATCACCTTGGGTTGTTCGGTGAAGGTCGGCGCTGATCGAACAAAGCCACGGAGTTTTTCCACGGACGCGATCCGATCCAGATCTCCTATCTCGCTCTTTACGATCGCAAGAAGGTCGAGCAGCGCGCCTTTCGCCGCCCCACGAGCTTCGGCGAGGTCGATCTCCGAACCGACCTCACCCTGGATCCGGCTCACCCGCCCCGAAACATAGAGGATGTCGCCGGACCTCTTGCATCCCAGGTAATTCGCGACGGGAGTCTTGGCGTGCGGAAGCTCCTCGCCCAAGGCCTTCAACTTCCTTTCTACGTTACTCATTCCGATTCAGCTCGATCATTCCGGATCCGGCCATTCCCGAACCTTCCGCGCCGTGAATCGAAGCGAGGGCGAGTCCACTGGCGCGCGGCCGACGATGCCGCTGACCAGGCGATAGAAACCGTCGTCGTGTTCGCCTTCCAGTTGCGCAGGTTGACCGAGGGTTTGCGCTTTCTCTTTTTTTCGCCATCACGGTTTTCCAGTTGGATCTTCCAACATCCTACCGACATTCTGCGCTTTCGGCGGGATCCGGGCTGCACAAACCGCACGTCCGGTAGCGTCTACTCACGAGGAGTTCCCGCACGGGTACGATACAAAGGACATCGTGATGAAGCTCGTCCCAGTGGATCGGTTCGAACCCGCTCCCACGCACGACTTCCTGAGCTACCCGGGCGCCAGTCCCGACTCTTCTTTCGTCCTTACGTCCGAGGGAATCATCCTGCTGACTGACGCGGACCCATTGTCGGAGGCACAGTCGGTGCTGAGAACACTGGGGTCGACTCCGATCGAGGAACGGTTTCCGGTTCTCTGTGCTGGGTCGAACGCCAACCCACCTCAGGCTCTCGAGAAGATCAGAACGAGCGGCAATCACCTGAATGACCTGGACGACCTCGACGACCAGATCGACCAGATCGATCAAAACGTCGCCTTCCTGCTCGCCGAGGTGCCCGGTGTTCAGGCGGTCTTCAGCGCGCACATCGGAACCTACGGCGTAGTTCCGGCGACGTTGGACGAAGCGCCTGGCGTCACGGAGACGTTCTTCGTCGGCTTCTACACTCGCCGGCAACTCGAGAGCCTGATTGCATCGGAGCACGGGAACTACGACCTCGCGACGATGTCCTCGGCAGCTTCTGGAACCAGGCTCATCCAATCTGACACGCGACTGCCGGCCTGGTACTTCTTTCAAAGCCGGAAGGGAGTGCTGGTGCTGGGCGATCGAGAGCCCATTCCGCTGGATAGGTACAGCCAGGCTGAGATTCTGGCCCTTCTCTTCGAAGAGCTGAGCTCGCGAGAGTCACTGCCAACGCTCGCAAACTACCTGGCTGCTCCAGCTGAGTTGGGCCCCGTCCTCGC
>JAZDDE010000136.1:0-2615 GCA_036679495.1 Gemmatimonadota bacterium
GCGCTGCTTCGGCCCCGTTGAGGGCCATGTCGGCGCCGTCGTAGCGGAAGTTTCCGTCAGGCGTCTCGAATACGGCAGGGCCGTTGATCCGAACCTGCCGCTGCACCACCACCTGTCCAGCTACGCCCACGCCTGCGTGGTCCGGAAGTCCAAAAAAGCTGTGGCCGCTGCCTCCTTGAACCGGCTTGGCATTCAAGCCAGCCGCGAAGCCGCGAGACTTGGATGCTGTGGAAGCGCTCGCCGAGAGCGAGGCCCCCGCGATGCGCTTTCTACTGTGGCTCATGTCGAATCCGTCACGTCCTACTCAATGCAGCCGGCCCAATCGCGCCTTCCTGGCGAGGATATCTTCACGGTAGCACTGTACCCCTCCCCACAGCCTCGAAGTGCTAGGGTTCAGCCGTCAAATCAACAGAGATTGAGCCAGATGCGACAAGATGTGGGCGAGCTTCGCGCCGGGCAGGACGTCGTACTCCCTGACCGACGCGATCGCGCTGCGGGTCCTCGCCCAAGAGCACCCCCAACTAGGCACCCTGTCGACCTCACACCCGCTGGAGATTCGCTTCAGCTCGACGACAGGCAGGGTCGTCGACAAGCTGATGGGCAGGCTGCAGGAGAGGAACCTCGACCGAACAGCGATCCTCGCGCCCTCCGAGTACTAGGCGGCAGGCTCGAGAAGAGGTGCCACCCGCCAGCCTGGCCTTCATTCGACAATAGAGTGAACCTCAGAACGGGGCACTTCAGAACAGGGCCCAACTGAGGACGCCCTTCAGGCACGGTGCTCAATCGAGCTGCTGCCAGTAGCTCCTGAATCCCGTTCCCCAGTCAAGCACCGAGCCGACCGGCGCGTCGGCCTCGGTGACAATCGTGTCATCGGCAGTCTTTCCGCTCTCCTTGATCCGATCGGCGCCATACATCTCCAAGTCAATCGCGAATTGGGCACGCTGAGCGTCGGCATAGTCGAAGCCGATCGCTTCCCAGTAGCCCCTCAGCCCAGGGTCGGGATGACCGACGCAGATCACCTCGATTCCGCTGTGGACAGCCTTGAGCGCGAGGAGGTAGAAGAGGAGCTGGCTCAGCTTCTTACGCCGCCCGGCTCTCTGGGTCTGGATGTAGCCGCAGCGCAGCCGGGGTGCAGGACCGTCGTTGTCAAGCGTATAGGTCAAGTAGCCGACCTCGACTCCTTCGAGCTCGGCGCTGAGTCTTCCCCCGATGTCGAAGATCTCTATCCTCTCTCCGGCTCTGCCTAGGACCGTGACTTCGACCGGGTTGGCGGCGGGCGGCTCGATCTTTGATCCGCTGCCCCCGAGTTGCATCACGGGGCGAAGCACCTGGCTCGGTTCCTGCCGCGGTGGTGGCAGCCTCGCGAAGCTATGGCCGAGCTGGCGGTAGCTGCCTGTTGTCCGCTCGCCGTTTCCCGCCAGGGGCAATGACGCGAAGGAGCGGGAGGGCCCGGAACGCTCCGAGGACCGCGCTGAGGGTGGAGAGCGGCGCTGGGGTGTCTTCATCGCCTCCCTGTCTGTTGGATCCGAGTAAACGGTACCACGCGAGGTTTCGTGAATGCGTAGTGCATTGAACCTCAGGAATCGGTTCTCTTCAGGTCAGGCGGGCTATTCTCACAGACAGAGACTCAAGGTCGAGACGCTTGGCAGGGAGGCCGACGGGTCTTAGCCCAAGGGCCTTTGCTAGTTGAAAAGGCCGCGAATCGCGCTCACTGCATCGGTCTCGGCAAACTTCCAAGCATCTAGGGGATTGTCGGCATAGCTCGGTTCGGAAATAGCCAAGCCCAGGCGGTTGCCCTGTCGGTCGTAGATGGTCCAGCCTCCGCTGTATGTAGCGACCACCACATGGCTCTTGGTACCGGAGAAGCTCACGTCTACAGAGAGAACGTAGGTCGAGCCTTGAGTGGCCTGCGTTTGGAAGTCAGCCCACTTTGCATAGGTGGTATGGCCCCAACCCAGGCGCTTCATGAGGAAGAGAATCACCGGATCCGCGACTGGACCCTTGCCGAGCTTGAGATGCCCAGCCAGAGTCGTGGCCATGTCCTCGTCCTTCTCCTCCTCCGTCGGTGCCTTGTCTTTCAAGACCACCTTGAGGATGGCCGCGAAAACGCAATCGTCTTTTCTCCAGTCTTCCCAGTCGAGGTTCTTTCCGGGAGTCAGCTCATTGTAGAAGGTGACTTGCGGCCGGATCACCGCGACCCGGGCCCGAATGCGCCGCGCACTCAAGCTGGTGGTCGAGACCTCGTCGTCCTGCTGACTCTCGACATAGGGATCCTTGCCCTTGAGTGACTGCAGGCAGCGCGCTTCGTTGTTGACCTTGGCAATCAGGGCATCCGCGTAGTCGTCTGGGTTATAGACCTCGAGCTTGTCGGGTTCGACCTCTTGAATCAGCTCGTCGATGAGTCGATCTTTCTCGGCCAGCTCCTCCATTGTCAGCTCTGCCTCGTAAGTGTCCTCAATGTGCTTCTTCAGGTTCGCTACAGCGACTTCGAGATTGCGTTGGCTGGGGCGCTTGATGAACTTGTCCCAGTTCTCTTTCGCTTTGCTTCCCAGCGGGACCTTCGCGATCCACTGAGCCATGGTGCGATCCAGGGGCCAGCCCTTGTTGGTATCGGC
>JAZDDE010000137.1:0-3389 GCA_036679495.1 Gemmatimonadota bacterium
CATCTTCAAGGCACAGAACGTGGAGCGAGAGACCATCGCCGCCCTGATGCTCTTTCAAGAAGCGGCAAGGCAAGAAATCGTGACCCGCTCCATGATCGAAGAGCTAGCAAGCTACATGCAGCGCGCCGCACGTCGACCCGGCCGGTAGTAACTCCTAGCTCCCGCACAAGGAACCCGGCGCCAAAGACCAAAGCCACCCGGAACGTCCACTACCCAAGCAAAAGACCAAAGCCAATCGGAAGGTCACCTCCCTGCCTGCGCCGATGGAATCCGACCATCGATTCCGATTCAATCCGGCCAGTGAATCCGACGGAAAGCGGCCACCCATTCCGATCGAAAGCGGCCACCTGTTCAGGTGGATCGGAATGGGTGGTCGGATTGAATCGGAATCAGGGCTGAGAGCGAGTTCGACGCTGGTGTAATCCTCGCGACTGGGGTATTGCTTCCTTCTTTCAAGGAGGAACAGATGCCCAGAGTGAGGACATCGATGCGCAAGATACGAGAAGTACTGAGATTGAAGTGGCAGCTTGGTTTGTCGCACCGCCAGATCGAACGTTCCGTTCGCATTGGCCACGGAACAGTGTTCGACTACCTGCTGCGAGCCAAGGTAGAAGGGCTGAGCTGGGAGCAGGTGGATGGGCTGAGCGAAGCGCAGCTGGAAGAGCGGCTGTTTCCTCGGCGGCAGGCGCGATCGGGCTCGCGTCAGCGAGCCTTGCCCGACTGGAGCGAGGTGCATAGAGAGCTGAAGAAGAAAGGCGTGACCCTGTCGCTGTTGTGGCAGGAGTACCGGGAGGACCACCGCGATGGCTACGGCCGTAGCCGCTTCTGCGAGTTGTACCGGATGTGGGAAGGGCGTCTGGAGGTGTCTTTGCGCCAAGCCTACAAGGCCGGCGAGAAGCTATTCGTCGATTACGCCGGCCAGACGGTGGGGGTGGTCGATCGAGCCAGCGGCGAGGTGCGCGAAGCACAGATCTTCGTCGCGGTGCTCGGTGCCTCCAGCTACACCTTCGCCGAGGCGACGTGGAGCCAGGATCTCAAAGATTGGATTGGCTCCCATGTGCGCACCTTCGAGGCTCTGGGCGGAGTGAGCGAGCTGGTGGTGCCCGACAATCTCAAGAGCGGCGTTACCAGTCCATGCCGGTACGAGCCGGAGGTCAACCGCACCTACGCGGAGCTGGCCGAGCACTACGGCGTGGCAGTAGTGCCCGCTCGGGTGAGAAAACCGCGCGACAAGGCGAAGGTGGAGAGCGGTGTTCTGCAGGTGGAACGCTGGGTGCTGGCGCGGCTGCGCAACCAGCAGTTCTTCAGTCTAGGAGAGCTCAACGCGTGCATCGCGAAGCTGCTCGTAGAGCTCAATGATCGGCCGCTGAAGGTGCTGGGCGTGTCGCGTCGTGTGCTGTTTGAGCAGCTCGATCGACCGGCTCTGGGTGCTTTGCCGCAGCAACCTTACGAGCTTTCCGAATGGACCAAGGCGCGCGTGGCCCCGGACTACCACGTCGAATTCCAAGGCCACTACTACAGCGTGCCGTACCCGCTGATCAAGAAGCAACTGGATCTGCGGGTGACAGCGCGCATGGTGGAGGTGTTGGATCGCGGCAAACGGGTGGCGGTGCATCGTCGCAATCGGTGTCGGGGGCGCCACACGACCCTGAGCGATCACATGCCCAAGGCGCACCAGTCGTATCTGGAGTGGACGCCGCCACGGCTCATCCGCTGGGCCGAGAAAACAGGCCCCGCGACGGCCGAACTGGTGGAGGCGATCATGCTCAGTCGCTCGCATCCTCAGCAGGGATTCCGGTCCTGTCTGGGTCTGATGCGCCTGGGCCGCGGCTACGGTGCCGAGCGCTTGGAGGCGGCTTGCCGCCGAGCTCTGGCGATTCGGGGACTGTCGTACAAGAGTGTGAAGTCGATCTTGAAGAGTGGCCTCGACAAAGAGCCTCTGCTAGAGACGGCCGAAACGGCTGTGATCGAGCACGACAATGTGCGCGGTGCCGGCTACTACCGCGGCGAGCGCCGCGAGCAGAGTCCAGCATGCTGAGGCACGCGACGCTGGATCAGCTAGCCGAACTCAAGCTGCACGGCATGGCCAAAGCCTTCGAGGAGCAGCTGTCGATGACCGATGTCCGCGATCTCTCGTTCGAAGAGAGGCTCGGCCTGCTGGTCGAGCGCGAGGCCACCGAGCGTGCCAGCCGCCGGCTGACGACGCGGCTGCGCAAGGCCAAGCTGCGCGAGCAGGCGGCCTTGGAGGATATCGACTGGCGAGCCAGAAGGGGCCTGGACAAAGGCCAGATCCTGCGCCTGGGCTCGTGTCAATGGATTCGGGAGCATCTCAATGTGTTGATCACCGGCAAGGCCGGCGTGGGCAAGACCTTTCTCGCCTGCGCCTTGGGTCACAAGGCGTGCCGGGAGGGCTACACGGCCTTGTACCTTCGGGTGCCGAGGCTGTTTCGCCACCTGGCGGTAGCGCGCGGCGACGGCAGCTACGAAAAGCTACTCAAGAGCTATGCCCGTGTGGACCTGCTCATCCTCGACGACTGGGGCCTTGCGCCGGTGGGTGCGGTGGAGCGCCGCGACCTGCTGGAGATTCTCGAAGATCGTTATGGCTCGCGCTCGACACTGGTGACCTCGCAGCTACCGGTGGAGAGCTGGTACGAGGTCCTCGGTGACCCGACGCTGGCCGACGCCATCCTCGACCGCCTCGTCCACGGCGCCTATCGGGTGGCGCTCACCGGTGACTCGATGCGGGCGAATCGAAGCCCCGGCACTGGAGATACCGCTCCAGAAGGAGCCCGGCAACCATGAGACTCTCCGGGGCTCGCAGTGGCGATTGCGACCAGACCCGAACCGCGGCCTGTCGGCGGGCCTGCGGTCTGAGGGATTCGGAGCCCGGATGGGCAGTGGAGGCTGCCGCGTCTGATGGAAATCGCTGCGCGATTTCCCCAGCCGCTTGGAAAACGCGCGGCGCGTTTCCCACAGCCACGCACAGCCCCGGCGGCGACTAGGGATTCTCAACTACACTGCAGCAGAAGAAAGGAGGCCTCAAACCACCGTCAAAGCGGACACCTTTAACTGAGGAAAGCACCCGCGTCGCTGCGCTCCGACCCGTGGTCGGATTCCATCGGATTGAGCGGTCGGATTCGTCGGAATAGGCATTCACTCATAGGAATCCTGTGATTCGCTCGGATGAACCTCTCGAGGTGCAGCTGATGCCGGAGCCGTTTAGTGGAGATCAGTTCGGCTACTCGGTTGACCTCCAGGGTGGAATGGCTGCTGTGGGTGTGCCCTTCGATGACACTACTGCTCCACGGCAAGGGACGGTTCAAGTCTTCGAGGAACTGGCAGGTCAGTGGAGCCATCAGCAAACGATCTCTAGTGTGGCAAGTACCACT
>JAZDDE010000138.1:0-3757 GCA_036679495.1 Gemmatimonadota bacterium
CCCCCTTTACCCCAGTTTGGCAGTGGCTGTCCAGCAGGAGAGAGCGCTGATTGACCGGGTGGTTTCGGTTGCCGCGGCTCAGGGGATTTCAACCGCCGACCCGTCGGAGTGCTTGCGCCGCAGTGTAGGGCATCAACTTTATCCGGAGCATGACGACGATCACCCGCTCGCCGCCGGCTACGCCTGCTACGCTGAAGCAGCCTTGGACCTGACGACCGAGTACCGTGTGCGCTAGCCGGTGACGCTGGTTCTCCGACTGACGCCGGACAACGCGGAGGGAGGACTCGGGGAAGCGTCAGTCTCTGGATCCCGGGTTCGCGTCTGGGCTCTTGGGGGCCTGTGCGATCCACCCCGACCCGGTCTGAGGGTGGAAGACCTGCCGCCTAGTCCGCGATTGAATGAAAACAAGCGCCATGACGAGCGGCATCAACTCGATCGCGGTGCGTACCACGACCGAGGAGGAGTCGGTGTTCAGCAGATCGATCGTCAGCCGATAGACCAGTATGCTGTAGAGCAGCACTGCCCCTCGACTCCACAGCAGTGGCCTGAAGCTGCGGTAGAGAAGATTGAGCAGAAGACCCAGGAAGAACATCCCTCCCAGAACGCCCACGAAACCGAAGTTCATGTAGAGCTCGCCGACGAAGCCCGGCGGGACGCCGCTTCGAACGGTACTGAAGACGGCCGGCCCAACGACGACACCGAGGCCGATGGGCGGCTTCTCGGGCCACACCGTCCTGGGGATCGGGGCCACGAGCCAGGTGAGGAAGGTCTTGCCATACTGGAAATCCAGAATCTCCGGAACCGCGTTGACAGTGTGAGCGGTTCTTCCGATGTCGAGGAACTGGCGGCCGCCGATCATGACATCGACCACGGGAGCCAGGCCCAGGTACTTGGCCACCTGGCCGCTGTCGTCGGCACCCTTCCGGAGTGCCGTCAACACCATGATCGACAAGAGGCCGGCGACGATGCCTGCGGTGATCGCCCTCATCGGAATCCTGCCCCTCAAGCACAGCCAGATCATCACTCCGCGCACCATCGGGATCAGCACTCCGACGCGACTACTGGTAAAGATCGGGAAGAGCACGGACAGCGCGCCCAGGAATACACACGCCAGTCCGAGCTTCGACCTGAGCCGCTTCCTTGAAGCGGCGAAGAGAACGAACACCAGGTAGAAGGCCGACTGCGCTAGGCCAGCACCCCAGCGGTGGTAACCAAGCGCCGTTCGATACTCAGATCCATCGACGCTCTGCAACCTCTTTGATGAGATGTCGCTCAGTGTCTCGAACGACACGCCGACGCGGATGGCGAATAGCGCGGTCGAGCCGATAGCGATGACCAAGAAGAGCAGAAGGACCAGATGGGTCTTCTTCCCGCTCCACTCATCCCTGCTCAATGTCCTGAAGCGTGCGAGGCCCTGCCACCGAGGGAGGCGGCTCATGTAGCCGAAGCTGAGGCAAGCAAGGCCGAGCGCGATCAGCAAAGAACCGTGGAGGAGCTCCTCGGCGGGCTTGTCGAGAAGCATGAAACGGACGAGCTCTTCGGGCCCCAGGCCAATATAGAGCGATCGTAGCGTGACCCCGACGAGGACAGTCAGGACTACCAGCGACATCGGCTCAAGGAGCTCATATCGACGCTTCAGTGCGACCGGAGCGCATGCCGCTCCCAGAGAGCAGATCCCCGCAAGAACGATCAGAGCCTCAGTGCCACCTCTCTCGACCGCCACGACGAGGGCGATGATCGCCGTGGCGAGAGCAGACCCGATCAAGGCTACCTTGAAGAGGCCGACTCCGCGGCCGGCCAACGAATTGGCCTCGGCTGCTCGGGAGACACCACCAGCGGACCTCCCCCCTTTTCTACCGGTGTCGATCCTAGACGGCACCGTCAGCTCCTGAGGGCCTGGCCTCCCCAACAGACGCTGCCGCGAGGATCTGCGCCGCGGCTCTCGAGACCGAGAAGATCTCTGCGATCACTGGCCGACAGCGCGCGCCCATCTCACAGCGCAGTTCGGCGTCCACAGCGAGCTTCGCGGCCGCGTCCCGCAGGGCGGTGTCGTCGCCGTTGAGACAGCACAGCCCCACGCCGTTGGCCTCGAGCACTTCTCTCAAGTCGTTGCCAGCGTTGAGGCTCGCGAGCACTGGAATGGATGCAGCGAGGTAGCTGAGGAGCTTGCCGGGAAAGTTCTGAGTACTCAAGCGCGCATCGAGCGAGATCAAGCCCACGTCGCACTCCGCGATCAAGCCAGTGTAGTCATCCTGGCTTAGGGGGCCGAGGAGAGTGACGTTGGAGATCTTCTGGCGCTCGACCTCCCGAGTGATGCGCAGCACCTCCGAGCCCTGGCCGACGAAGAGAAAATGCACGTCTGGCATGCTCGAGAGCGACGAGGCGAGTCGAAGCAGATTGTCCATGTCCTGGGCGACGCCGATGTTGCCGCCGTAGATGAAGACGACCTTGTCCGTCAGTCTGAGTTCTTGACGGAAAGTTGTCGGCGCTTGCTGCGCGGGCGACTCTACCCAATTGTAGAGGACCTCGAGTCGCGCTCGGCCGGGCTCCCGATCTTGGAAGTACTCGAGATTCGCCGGTGATTGGACACCGATAACGTCAGCGACCTCGTACTGGGCCAACTCGTGATGACGGAAGAATCGGTATATCGGTCCTCCTTGCTTCATCGCGCCCGCGTCGACCGCCCACTGGGGGAAGATATCTCGCAGGATCATATAGGCCGGGCAGCCCCACTCAGCCTTGAGGCGCCTCACCAGACCGGTGAAAAAGATCGTCGGTGAGTAGAAGACGACTAGATCTAGCTGATGGTTGCGAAAGTAATCCCTGCCGGCATGCCACATCCTCCTCGAGAGACGCCACTCGGCGAGCGCCCGAACGGGTCTAGACGCCTGTTTGATGTCGACCGAGCGGGCGCGCAGGACCGTCAGACCCCCTTCTCGGCGGATCTCGGCCACGCGGGCGGCGCGCGGATCCGGCGCGGCCACAGCGACTTCGTGACCCCGCCGCACCATTTCACGACCAAGCTCGTGCATGAGCTTAGCTCCGGCCCGCGTGCTCGGCAGATACGCATCCACCAAGAGGAGCACCCTCATTCGAGTGGCATCACAACTCGTCTCGACGCCAGACGGTCCTGTTCACGTAGTTGACGTAGCTCGTGATGAGGCGGACGACTTTGGCCGAAACGTTGCGGGCCCTATAGTCCTCGGGTAGCTCCAAGGGCACGGACTGGTCCGCGGTTACCAGACCGACGGCGCGCACCACGGATACGGGATCGAGGCCACTCATCACCAGCGTCGCCTCGTCCATCCCCTCCGGACGCTCGTGAGCCTGTCGCACCGTCACTGCGGGGAAGCCCAGGAGCGCCGCTTCCTCGGTGACCGTCCCGCTATCGCTCAGGACGCAGAAGGCTTGCTTCTGAAGTTGGATGTAGTCGAGCAGCCCAAGAGGTTCGAGAAGTCGGATTCGAGAGGAAAGCTCAACGCCCTCGGTGAGCGACTTGATCCGCTGCCTCGTCCGCGGGTGGGTCGAAAAGATGATGTCCCTATCGAAGCGCTCGACAACGGCAGTGAGAGAATCGAGCAACGACCTCAAGTGACGCTCGTCGTCAACGTTCTCCTCTCGATGGGCGCTAGCGACGAAATAGCTCTGCGCTTCGAGGCCGAGGTCGGCGAGGACGGTGGAGGTCTCGATTCCCGGACCGTAGTACTCGAGCACCTCACGCATCGGCGAGCCTGTCTTGATCACCGTCTCGGGACTC
>JAZDDE010000139.1:0-5481 GCA_036679495.1 Gemmatimonadota bacterium
CGCGCCGGCGGCTTCGACCTCATGCTGGCGTCCGAGATCCGCTATTGCGTTCCAGAAGCGACCTTTGCCCTCGAGGAGGTCGCCCTCGGGCTCTACCCGACGGGCAACGCGACGGTCCTGCTGCCTCGGCAGATCGGCTGGGTCCACGCGCACGAGCTTCTGCTGACCGCGCAGCCAATCCCCGCCGAACGGGCACTGGAGATCGGGCTCGTGAACGAGATCGTGGCTGCCGACGGGCTCATGGACCGCGCGCTCAGAACCGCCGCAGTCATCGCGCGAAATGCTCCACTCGCGGTGCGCGCCACCCGCTCCGGCGTTCGCGAGTTGCTGCCCCTCTCGCTGCCGGACGCCTACACGCGCCAGGAAGAGCTGGGTCGCCCACTCCGGAAGACAGAAGACGCCAGAGAGGCGCAGCGCGCGTTCCTCGAGAAGCGGAAGCCGAAGTTCGTGGGGCGGTAGGGAAGCTCTGCTTCAGGGTGACAGCTTCTTTCTCTGAAACGGAGTCACTCAATTCTGCGGTGCTCGCCCCCAGCCTTGGCTTTTTCTTCGCCGCGCGCGATTCGCCTAAGTCGTTCGAAGAACTCAGGTGTGGCTTCTTCGTAGTCGCCACGTTCCACTGCTTCGAGGAGCTTCTCCTCAAGTCGTCGCCTGGCCGAGCGTTGAAGTTTTTCGCGAATCGGGGACCGGACGTACTCCGTAATCGACCCAAAGCCCTCGGCCGCCATGTCGTTGCGGACTTGAGAATCGAGGTCGTTCGAGATGGGGACGCTGTATTTTGTTTCTGCGCTCATGAGGAGAGTCCATCACTAATCGGAATAATTCCGATTTCACCAAATCAGTGTCAATCCAGAGTAGAAATGTCGGGCTCTCCGCGAAGTAGAGATGTCGGTCCGGCTCGGATCAAGGATTGCTCAACGGAACATCCGCCCGAGCCCCGGTGGCGCCCGGCTCAACGAATTTGCCTCCAGTCCGATCCGCTCCAGGTAGGGAGAGCCAGCGAGCGCGCGGCCCAACTCAGGCAGATCACAGCGATGCGCTGAAGAACCTTGCGGAACCACGGCGGTGCTTCCCTCTCTCGGTAGGCACGGCGTGCACTCAGGCCGGCGAGGTAGGCTGCCCAGGCGCCGCCTTCCGGCATCACGTCGAAGGGGTCTGGGCCTCCTTCGAGTGGGAGCGTGCTGAGCGCAGCAGCGAGATCCTGCTGCCGGTTCCCACGCAAGGCGCCGCCCCAGTCTACCAGCACCACGCGTTCGTCGATGATGCAGAGGTTGTCGCTCCTGACGTCGTTGTGGACGAGTGAATCACCTGGCAGCGGCACGTTGCCCTCGGCTTCCACCAACCCGTCGATCGCCTCGCGAAGCCAGGTCCCGGAACACAACCCGAGTGCCAGAAAGTCATCCGCCTCACCCAGGATCGACGGCCACTGAGGCTCAAATCCGGCCTCGGCGGCGGGGAGAGTGAGCGGCGGGGCCACCTCCGCCAGCCTTCGAAGCGCCTCGAACAGGAAATCGAGTTCGCGAGACTGCCATGCAACAGGCAAGTGGTCGGCCGGCCATCGGGCGCCGCTCAGATCCTCGGTCACGAGGACAGGACGTACGCCCTCCCCGATCCAAGCCAGAGGCCTGGGACCGAGGCCATCCGCGAGCACGGACAGGACCTGGTGTTCGGTGCGGAGCCATGCCTCCGTCGTGTCATCCACCGCAGCCTTCACAAAGGCGCCCGATCCGTCGGCGAAGCTCACCACGAACCGCTGGGCCGGGGAGAGGCCGGTGGACGGCGCGTGCCATCGGACCGGCTGTCTGCCCAGCGCTGAGGCAACCAGTGCGCGGAGCTCAGGAGTCGGTGGCCTGCGTTCCGTCGAAATCAATGTGAGCTCCTTCCGGTTCGCTGCAGGCCGCTCGGGATCGTCTACAGAGCGCCTTGGCTCTTCATCAGTGCTGGGCAGGGGGATAGGATAGACCGCTTGGTCCGAACGCTCCGCAACACCCTTCAAACCGATGGGCGTCAGCGGCTGTGCAACGAAGCATCTGCCCGGCCCCTAGCGGCTTGAATCTGGCGCTTCTTCCGGAGGCTGATCCTGGGGCTGGAGAGGCTCTCTTGGTCTCGTTTCCGCTGTTCCCCTTGGATCCGGGTCAGCACGGCTCCCAGGCGTCTGTTGGACACGATGTCGGCCTGGGTCACCCGCCGAAGCTTGTTGAAGGCCCGGAAGGGGAGACTCTGTTCTCCGCGTCGGATTTCTACCTGGCCCTGCGCGTCTGCATACACCCGGCACATGCGCCCCCGAAGGCCCATCGTTTCTGCGCTCGGGTCAATTAGGTACTCGTTGCCGCGGTAGTGGAGCGTCAGCTGCTTCGAAATCTTCCGATCTTCCTGCCAAGTGAAGATCCGAGGGAGGTCCTCGTCATCGCGGACCGGGCGGTGGACGTCGTGCTGGCTCAGCGGCTCTTTTCCGAATCGCTCGTTGTAGAACGTCATGAAGTGCCGCGCGTAAGCGTTGGCCTCCTCGATGGACGAAATCCCTTCGAGGCGGAGTTCCTTGACGAGCCGGTCCTGCAGCGTGAGGTGTGCGCGTTCGACGCGGCCCTTCGCCTGGGGCGTGCTGGCGCAGATGATGTCGATGTTCAGCTCCGAAAGCGCACGGCCGAACTGAGTCATTCCCACCGTTTTCCGAGGCTGAGGGGCGTTGATTCGGAATACGCTTGCCTTGTCGCTGTAGAAGGCGACGGGCTTCCCGTGGCGTTCGAGATATCTCCGTGTCGCCGTGAAGTAGCTGAACGTGGACTCCGACGGAACAAAGAGAAGCTCCATCAATCGGCTTGTCGCATCGTCGACATAGACCAGCAGCGTGCACCGGGGCGCGCGGTCCTCGAACCACTCGTGGTCACACCCGTCGATTTGGATGAGTTCGCCTACGCAAGCTCGTGGGCGGCGCGGTTGATGAACGCGTTGGCGCTGCGCGCGGGGAACCCACAGCTCAGCTTCGACCATCCAGCGGCGAAGGGTCTCGACCGAGACGTCCACCCCGTGAGACGAAGCGAGTTTCTCTGCGGCGAGGGTGGGACCGAAGTCGCTGTAGCGTGACGCGACCACCTCGAGCGCCTCGCGACGGAGCTCGTCGGACAGCTTCCGGTTGCTTGTCCGGCCGCGCTTCTTCGACACCAAGCCGCGGGGACCTTCGGCGCGGAGCTTCCGGCACAACCGTTCGACCTGGCGGACGCTCAGCCCGAGCTGTTCGGCGGCCTGGGCCTGCGTCAGCCGACGCTCCAGAGCCCGGTTCAGGACTTCGAGCCGGTTCAGCTCCTTGGTGCTCATCGTCAAGAATCCCGCGGTATCCATGTCGGCCTCCAGGCCCCACACGGTGCCCAAAACCCGACATTTCTAATGGTGAGAAACCCGACCTTTCTATATTGCTCCTACACAACGAATCCACCGATGAAACATTCTCCTCTAGCCATGGCTTGTTGGGACCGCCAGCGAGCTGGGGACGTTTCAGCTCCCCTCCGCGCTAGCTCTGCCGCTTTGCTTCCCATCTGCAAGATGCGCCGGGTCGCATCGAGTGGGTATACGTCCCGCT
This sequence comes from Gemmatimonadota bacterium, assembly GCA_036679495.1. Lineage (GTDB taxonomy): Bacteria > Gemmatimonadota > Gemmatimonadetes > Palauibacterales > Palauibacteraceae > JAZDDE01. The sequence continues at coordinate 3,575 of JAZDDE010000139.1, forward strand.
CATGTTAGAAGCGGAGGCGTCGAGCGTGCCCTGGTAGCTCATGATGTTGGTTGGCAAGAAGAAGAACCGTTTGAATCGCCTCGTGAACTGAATACTGCGGCCGTTAGTGTTTCCCGTTACGACTCAGTAGGTCTTGCGAGCAGGCTCAGAAGCACGGTCGACTGGAAGCCACGCCCGATGCTGAGGTTTCGTGAGGTCCGCATGGCGCGTAGCCGGCGACACCGAGCCGGAGGCTCTCCAACAGGGGGGTCCGGTCCGGGTGGGTGTGAGCTATGGCTCTCGAGAAATACAAAGAGATCGGGATCACTGGACATCAGGCTCGCATCGAGCAGCCTCTGTCCGAGTTGGATGGGGCAGAAGAGGCCGATACCTGAGGAGGCACCATGGCGGGAACGATTCTGCTGGTTACGTGGGATGGCGCTGGCAACATCCCACCTGAGTTCACCGTTTGTGGAGCCCTGGCCGGTGCAGGACACCAAGTTCACGTCCTTACACACGACACCCTCAAGGGTCGGGCAGAGGCGTTGGGTGCGACCTTCGTTCCGATTCGTCATGCCGCTCAGCACGACCCACAAGATCCTGCTGGTACTTTGCAGGACTTGATCGACGACGTGATCCTCAGCGACCCGTTGCTGTCAGACATCGACGAAGCCGTCGCCTCCGTTGCGCCGAATTTGGTCATTGCGGACAGCATGATGCCCCTGGCTGTCGCGAGACTCTGCCATGACCCCATTCCGTGTGTCGCATTCCATCACACGATTGCGGACTTCCTCTTCGGGGGTCCCCTCGATCAGCTCAGTTTCTCAATGAAGGATGCGATCGATCGAATACTGGAAGCACGGGGTCTGAAGCCCTATGCGCGTCCAGTAGATTCGGTTCGTGCCGCCGACCTTCTCCTGACGGCTACGTACCGAGAGTTCGATCCTCCGAGCGAACATGTTCCAGAGAGCCTCGTTCACATCGGCCCCCTTCGCGGTCGACCGGAACCCGGTGGAAAACCACCCGAGAGGCGATATCCGGAGAGGCCTTACGTTTTGGTCAGCCTGTCCACCAGTTTCATGGACCAATTGGCGCTGCTCCAGAAGATCGGTGATGCCCTCGCGCAAGTGGAAGTCGAAGGCATCATCACGACCGGCGCTGCCATCAACCCAAACGATCTTTCCCTTCCAGACTGCGTTGCTGCGACACGATTCGTTGCGCACGAAGAATTGCTGCCGCATACCGATCTGTTGATTTCCCACGCCGGCCACGGGACCGTGATGGCCGGTTCGACATTCGGGACCCCGATGCTCTGCTTTCCGATGGGGCGTGACCAGCCCCTCGTTGCGGGACGGGCGAAAGAACTCGGGCTGGCGCACATCGGCGACCCCGATGCCTCTACGGAAGACATCGCGAGGGCAGTCGCCGATGCTCTCCGTGATACCAAAATGGCGGCAACCGCCAGAGCCTTTTCGGTGAAGGCGGCGTCACACCCAGGCGTCGAGTTAGCAGTCGAGCAGATCGAGAGCCTGATGAGCTGATGAGAGCTCTCACCCGAAAAGCACGCAACGAGTGGCGACGTCTTCGCCTGCTTCCCGGAAAAGGTAGGCAGCGTGCTCCTCGAGGTCTTCTTCGGCCGCACGCTCACAGACGAAGCTTCCGTTTGCGCTCCTCCTCGAGGTCGTGTGCACCCGCTTTCCGACAAAGGGTCAAGAGCTCCGGACGACCCGGAGCCTCTTGGTTTGTCTCAGTCGCCCGTGTTCTGGACCCTGGGTCGGCCCGATGTGGCAGGGGCGCCCTTGGGTCGCTGGGTTGGTGGGTCAATCGTTCAGCGCGATGATCCGCTCCGCCCGGTCGATTCGCGCTGCAGTGCCCTCGGCGATCCGCCGGCAGCCGATCTCGACTTCGAGCATCGTCCGATTGATCCA
>JAZDDE010000014.1:0-3672 GCA_036679495.1 Gemmatimonadota bacterium
CTCGCGTCGCCGGTCGTTGAGGGCGCGATCATCCACATCGTGCCCGCTGTTGCAGGAGGTGGGTCATGAGAGCCAGCCGTCGAAGGTTGCAAGAGCTCAAACAGACGATAGGCGAAGTTACGGTCCAGGAGGCGTTTTCTGCCCAACAGGGCGGAGCGGTGCTGATCGATGTACGCGAGCCCGACGAGGTCGGTGCGGGCAGCCCGGTCGGGGCGCAGCGGATCGTGCGCGGTTTTCTCGAACTGAATATCGAAGACCTGGTGCCGGAGCTCGACACGCCCTTGCTGGTGATGTGCGCCGGCGGAGCCCGTTCCCTCTTTGCGAGTCGCGACCTCCAGGAGCTCGGGTATTCGGCGGTTCGCTCGGTCGCCGGCGGGTTCGGGGCCTGGCGCAACCAGGGTCTGCCGGTCGAGGCCCCGAGGGTGCTCTCGAATGATGAAAGGGAACGCTACAGCCGCCACATCTCGATCCCGGAGGTCGGCGAGTCCGGGCAACTCCGGCTCCTGGCGAGCAAGGTCCTGCTGATAGGCGCCGGGGGTCTCGGCTCCCCCGCGGGTTTCTATCTCGCCGCTGCGGGAGTAGGCTCCCTCGGTATCGTCGACGATGATGTGGTCGACCGCAGCAACCTGCAACGGCAGATTCTCCACACCGACCAGCGCATCGGCGTCCCGAAAGTCGAGTCGGCGGCAGCTACCCTGTCGGCATTGAATCCGGCGATCCGGGTATGCAGCCACCCCGTGCGGCTTACGAGCGACAACGTCGAGGAGATCTTCGCTGGCTACGACGTCGTGGTCGATGGGTCGGACAACTTTCCTACCCGCTATCTGGTCAACGATGCCTGCGTCAAGTTGGGCATCCCGAACGTGCACGGATCGATCTTCCGTTTCGAGGGACAGGTCAGCGTTTTCTGGCCGGGCTACAAGCAGCGCCGGGGACCTTGTTACCGCTGCCTCTTCCCCGAGCCGCCTCCACCGGAGCTGGCGCCCTCGTGCGCCGATGCGGGGGTGCTGGGGATCTTGCCCGGCGTGATCGGTACCCTGGAGGCGGTCGAAGCGATAAAGATTTTGCTCGGGGTCGGCGACCCGCTCGTGGGACGCCTTCTCGTCTATGACGCCCTGAGTCAGCGCTTCACCGAGCTGAAGGTTGATCCGAGACCGAATTGTGCCTGGTGCGCCGATGGTGCCGTGATCAGCGAATACCCAGACTACGAGGTCTTCTGCGCGACGCATGGTAGTTGAGACCTCATCGCCATCCGATGTGGCAGAACGGCTTCTACAAGCTGTTGGTGGGACGCCCCTCGTCGAGATCGACCTCGCGCCCTGGCAACTGCAGCGAGTCCGCCTGTTCGCCAAGCTCGAAGGAGTCAACCCTGGTGGCTCGATCAAGGATCGCCCGGTGAGCCGCATGGTCAGACGGGCGCTGTCCGAGAATCGTTTCGCCTCCGGGCGGCGCCTTCTCGATTCGTCCTCCGGGAACGCCGGGATCGCTTACGCGCAAATCGGGGCGGCGTTAGGCATCCCCGTAACCCTGGTGGTGCCGGCTAACGCCAGTAGTGAGCGGCTGGAGCGGATCGCCGCCCACGGAGCCGAACTGATCCTCACCGACCCGGTCGAAGGCTACGACCATGCGGTCTACAGCGCACGCCGGCTGGCTGAGAAACACCCTGACCGCTACTGGCACTGCGACCAATACGGCAACGAGGAGAACTGGCGAGCCCACTACGAGGGGACCGGCCGTGAGATCCTGGATCAGGTCCACCAAGCGGTCGGCAAGCTGCCCGATGCCTTTGTGGCGGGAGTCGGAACCGGTGGCACCGTCACCGGGGTCGGCCGGCGGCTGCGGCGGGCTCGACCCGATCTCCACATCGCGATCACGGTGCCGGAGATCTTTCCCGGTATCGAGGGACTCAAACCACTGGGTCAGCCCGGTGACCTGGTGCCTGAAATCCTCGACAGCTCGCTGATCGACCGCCGGATCGAGGTGACACTCGAGAAGGCCGTGAGCATGTGCCAGGAACTAGCCCGGCAGGGACTCTTTGTGGGTCCGTCCTCCGGAGCCTACGTCTGTGCAACGCTAGAAGTCGCGTCCGAAGGACGTTTCGAGACCATCGTCACGATTCTCAGCGACTCAGGCGACCGGTACTCCTCGACCGGTATGTGGGGGAAGTTGAAAGAGAGCGGGCCCCGGCGCTCGTCTGCGTCGCGATGACCGCCGATCACGATCCCACATACGCCACACGCGCGATCCAGTCAGGCGCAGTCGGATTCTTCCACAAACCGCTCGATCCTATAAGCCTCCGTCGCATTCTGAGGAGGCTCGTGGAAGCACTCGACCGCAACCGTACGTAGTAACGGTGGGGTCGATGTCCGGGAGAACCGTGGACAGTCCTGCTGTACGAGTTCGTTGGATGATGCGGTTGTACCGGCTTTGCCACAACTGCTTCAAGCCATTGAATATCAAACTGAGCCACTACCGGGGCTTCGAGGCACTTGACGAGCGAGACGAGACCGGATCCCCCTGGCGCCCTGCGCGTCCACGCAGTTGCCGGCCGATTCGACCCACGATGGAAAGGGCATGTTGCCGCGACTTCTTCTTCATTGACCTCGGCCCTCTCCGACTGCCGGGAGCGTAGGTGGACTTCGAGGGCGCCAAGACCACCTGGTTACGGCCTTGGTGCTTCGCCGTGTATAGAGCTTCGTCTGCTCGCGAAATCAGCTCGGTCGACATGCCTGAACTCGGCTCAAGGGTAGAGGCCACCCCGATGCTGACCGTGACAGTGAGGGCACTGTCCTCGAGGACAATCCGGTTCTCTGCCACCCGGCGGCGGCAGCGCTCGGCGATTGTCATGGCGCTATCAGCCCCGGAATCAACGAACACGATCGCGAACTCTTCGCCACCATACCGACCCAGGTAGTCGTAATCGCGCAAGCCACTCTTCAGTAGTCTTGTGGTGTCGACAAGTGCGCGGTCACCGCACAGATGACCGTAGTTGTCGTTGACCTGTTTGAAATGATCGATATCGACCATGCCCAGTGCCAAAGGCAGCTGTAGTCGCTGAGCTCTGCCGAGCTCACGCTCGAGACTCTCCAAGAAGTCGTGGCGGTTGGGTATCCCCGTAAGCGAGTCAAGACGGGCCAGTTTTGTGAGTTGCGCGTTCTTCTTGCGCAACTCGTCCTGAAGGGCTTTGAGTCGCAGCTGGATGCTGACGCGAGCAATCAACTCCTCGACAGCGAAGGGCTTGAGGAGGTAGTCGGACGCTCCAAGTTTCAGGCATTCGATTTTCGGCTGGATCCTTTTCTCACTCGTGAGCATGATCACGGGGATCTCGCTGATCGTCCGATCCGCTCGCATCCGCGTCAGAAAGTCGAACCCACTGAGGCCGGGCATGTGCATATCGCAAAGTACGAGATCAACTTGATACTTCTTGAGGAAGTTGATGCCTTGGCTTCCGCTCTCGGCAAGTAGGATCTCGTCGCCAATCTCGTTCTCTAGCAGAATCTCTTCGACGTATCCCCGCACGACAGGCGAGTCATCGACGACGAGAACCTTGCCAGCGCAGGTCGGTGGAACCGGCGCAGTCTGCCTCGGGAGCTTGCCAGTCAGCTCTTCCCGAGCCCGGCTCGCTATGCAGAATCCTCTAGTGATTTCGGAAAGACCAGGTGTCTCGAGAAT
>JAZDDE010000140.1:0-8950 GCA_036679495.1 Gemmatimonadota bacterium
GTGCCTCCCTGAAGCTTGCCAAAGAAGCGGTCATGCACGTGCGTCATCGAGATGAACCCCGAAAGATGTTTCAACAGGCCAGGCGTTGGGCACAGTTCAATCAGCTTCTGTACAAGCGGTACCGGGATGCGGGTCCTGGACCAAGCCGGGCATGGCGTCAGTACTTGTTGCGATTGGGCTGGCTTCTGCGCAGGGTCCATCGGACGAAGACGCTGCGGGGGCGGCAAATGATGTCCTGGCATGCTGGATGGCAAATCGGACTGCTTCAGGGGTCGCTCAAACACCGCATCAGGCCCGCCCCTTATACGGCTTCGCCCAGGTCTGCGTCGGCGTTTGCTCGAGGCCATCATCCGCCTGCTCAGCCACCATCCCAGCCTAGAGTCCCGCCGCCGGAGTCCGTCCAGGGCTTGAGCGGTTCAGGGACGGCCAACGAACCGCAACAGCCTTTGAAGAGGCCCTGGTTCTTTGTTTCGGACGAGGATTGGCGGTGACCGTTAGAACGGCCGATTTCCTGGTGATCGGGGGCGGGATCATCGGCGTGACTGTCGCCCTTGAATTGAAGCGCAGACACCCTTCCGCCACGATCGTTCTTCTTGAGAAGGAGTCCGCCTGCGGTACGCACGCCAGTGGCCGGAACAGCGGAGTCCTCCATGCCGGGCGCGCGGAATTGAACGGTGTGGAGCTAAACGAGGTGACGGTGGCAGAGGCGCGCGACCTGGAGCCGAGAGCGAAAACGATCGATCGAGCATTGTTCAGCCCGACGACGGCCACGGTAGACCCGATCGAGGTGCTTCAAGCCCTAGTAGGGGATGCAACGGCGGCGGGTGTCAGCATATCCAACGGAGTGTCCTACATGGGCCGCCGGGCAAGCGATGTGGATACGACCGCGGGTGTAATTTCGGCAGGGTATGTTATCAACGCATCTGGCCTGTACGCAGACCGATTGGCGCGCGATTACGGGTTCGCGGAACAGGTAAGAATCCTTCCTTTCAAGGGACTGTACCTGCTCGATGCGGCGGGTGCAGAGTCGGTCCGAAGGCATATTTATCCAGTTCCGGAGCTCAAGTATCCGTTCTTAGGAGTGCACTTCACGGTGACGGCGGATGGAAAGGCGAAGATTGGTCCGACCGCGATCCCTGCCTTCTGGCGCGAACACTACTCCGGGTTTAGCAACTTCAATCTTGGGGAGCTCTGGGAGACACTCTCGCTTGAGTCCAGTCTGTTCACCCGAAACTCATTCCAGTTTCGAAACCTGGCTAGGCGGGAAATCGGAAAGTACTCGAAACGCCGGCTGGCAGGTCTGGCGTCAGCGCTTGTGGATGGTCTCAATCCGGAGTCCGACTGGCGGTGGGGGCCGGCCGGAATTCGAGCCCAACTGGTTGATATCGCTAGACGGCAATTAGTCATGGACTTTCGAGTCGAGGCAGACGGCAGCTCGCTACACGTCCTGAATGCTGTCTCGCCCGCGTTCACCTGCTCCTTGCCCTTTGCTGACCACTTGGTAGATCGGATCGAAGACCTCGCGGGGACGGATGCTGCTGGCGTCGAAATCGGACCAGCCGACATTCGCCACGGGCCTGATGCCCGATCTTCAGGGAGGGTACAGGCTTGACCGCTGCGGGAAAGCCCGGCCGGGTTCGCTCGCTGGGCGCAGCTCTGAAGCCGATTCGAGCCCCAGTTTGTGGTGCGCGCTTGGACTTGGCGGTCAGGCATGGCGGTTTCGAGCAGATGCGTCAGAATGAAGAGGAGCATGGCGCGGAATCTTATCCAGACGAACTTAGGCAGCGAGGTCGTTTCGTTCGGCGTGGTCGGGTGGACGGATGGCGCGACGAATGAGTGCGGCGACCGCGGACCGAGTGGTGAGCGAGTTCGCGGACGTCATGAGTTCCGTGGGCTACAAGGCGTGAGCGGCATAAACCAGGACCACGTTCCAGTGGGTCTCCTGTCCGACCCACCGGCGTGTCGGGGTACCCTTCGGATCAGCCGCTTCGACGGTCCAGCCTCAGACGAAACCCTCCCCGTTCACACCAGTAGCTTCGTTCGCGGGCGCGGGTGTGACTCCATGGAAGACAACGACCTGCGTGGCTTCGTGGACGGCAACTTCTTTCTGGGATGGAATCAGCCGACCCAGACCCACGTTCGAATTGGCCGCGTCGGCTATGGTGGCCCGAGTTCTTCGTCTCCTGCGGGCCGCTCGCCGACTTACGGTGAGCACGAACTCTTCCGCGTTCTGCAGCGCTGGGAGGGGATGCGCCTACCCAGCGGCGCGCGCATCCTTAGCGCTCGGCTTAACCTGACAGTCGAGTGGGACGGGCCAGGAGCTCGCCGACTGCTTCTGTACGCTGTCCACAAGGACTGGAAACCCGGCGGAGGGGGTGTGCACGGCAACAATGCCAGCGTGCCTAAGCCAGGCGAAGTGTGGTGGAACGACGTAGGACACGGGGACGAATCATGGGGTCTTCCTGGAGCCGGCTTCGCCTCGGATGTGCATCGCGAGGCCGATACGCCGGCCACGGCCCTCGCCGACGCCGTGTTCGATGGGTCGAGTCAGATCGTAGGGTTCGAGTCTCCTCAGCTTGCAGCCTACATCGACCAACGCCTGATATCTGGGCAGCCGCTCCTGTTTCTTCTCAAGGCATCGGACTTTCAAGAGGACATTCCGGGCGCTCAGCTGTCGTTCTACTCCGCCAATTCTGGTGATACACACGACTTGAGCCGTCGCCCACGCCTGGACCTGGAGTGGCGCCACCCGAGGGAAATCGTGGTATACGAGGCACTCATGCTTCTGGAGGCCGGCCGCACGACGGAGATCACGCTTCCGACGGGTGCGGCACAAGCGGTGGATCACTGGGTGGAGTTCGATTCAGCGGTGGGATATGGTCAGCCCTCGATTCGGGCGCGTCACGCCGGGTCGGTTTCCGGGGGATGGCTGCCGGTTCCGCACGGTGTTCGGTCCGCGGCCAACGAGCTGAAAGTATCCATTCTGGCTGCGGCTGCTCCCGTCTCTCTCGGAGGAATCTTCGAGGCCGCGATCGCCGACACCTGGCTGACTTCTGGGTTGCCTGAAGAGCAGGAGATCCGCTGGGAGTTCACCTCCCCGTCGGGGGCGGTCCACTCTTTGCTGGCCGACTATACGGGGCAATTCACCTGGACCGTTCGATTTCGACCTGACGAACTCGGTCGGTGGCGATACACATGGAGTTACGATCTCAACTACGAAAGGCGCGGACCCGAAGGTGGCTTCGACGTCGTATGCGAGGAAATAGCGGAGGTGGCCGACGGTCTCGACCGCCTACGAGTCAGAATTGAAGCCGCCCACGCGGCCGCGGAGTCAGCGCAACTGGAGAGGGAGCGCGTCAGTTTCTCACGGCTGCAGCGGGCGGCGATGTACCTTCTGGCCGGTCATTCGTCCGCATCCGAAGAGAACCAGCGAATCCGTGAGCGTCTCGATGCCGTCCGTGCCGTTCTCTGGGGACGTCCGATCCCGGACGAGATTCCGATGCGGTCGATGGCTCGACTGACGGAGATGGACGGAAAGAAGCTTGCGGAGCCAATCTTGCAAGCCGAGCCGGTCTCAAAACGGAAGGCCGTTCGGAGGTGGCAACGTCTGACTCGGTTTCTCAAGACGCGGCTGCGCTCACTGGCCGACTGAGGACCGAACAGAATGGACACAATACCTATGCCACCCAACAACGAGCAGCGACCGCCCATGCCGGTCCGGCAGACTGCCCTCGATTACTACCGCGATCTGCAGTCACTGCTCGAGGGTCTCGACCTGGGTGAGCTCGAGCGAGCGGTAGATGAGCTTCGGCGCGCCCGAGATGAGGGCTCTACGATCTATATCGCCGGTAACGGCGGCAGCGCCGCCACCGCGTCTCACCTCGTCAACGATCTCGGCAAAGCGACGAAACGATCGGGTCAGCGCTCCGTCCGGGTCATGGGTCTGACGGACAACATGTCCTGGCTTACGGCGCTCGGTAACGACGAGGGGTATGACCGGGTGTTCACCGGTCAGCTCGAGAACTTCGCGACCCAAGGCGACGTGCTCATCGTGATCACCGCGAGCGGCAACTCACCCAACGTGCTCGATGCGCTCCGCCATTCCTCTGAGACCGGCATGACCAGTATCGGATTGCTCGGTTTCGATGGAGGTGCGGCTCGGGAGCTGGTGGACATCACTCTCTTGCTGCCGTCGAGGCGTGGGGCGTACGGCCTCGTCGAGAGTGGGCACAGTGTTGTGTGCGACATCCTGACGCAGTGCCTCATCGACGACCGCGCGGCGGTGAGCTGAGTGCCCGCTAGGCCTACACAGGTCGTGATTCTCGCCGGCGGCCGGGGAACCCGTATGCGCGATTTACTGATGTCCTCCTCTTGCTCGGGCATCTACCCGAGGCGTTCATGGAGCACTTTGGAGACGGCAGCGAGTATGGCCTTCGGGTCACGTACGATGTGACGGAGCCTGACGATCTGACCGCTTTCCGCGTCCAAAACGCCTCAGGCCTGATCGAGGAGCGGTTCCTGCTGCTGTACTGCGACAACTACTGGCCGATGGACTTTGGCGACATGTGGGATCAATACGTGTCACGGGGCCTTTCGGCCCAGATCACGGTGTACGCCAACGACGACGGTTATTCCAGATCGAGCGTGATCGTGGACGAGGACGGCGTGGTCCAGGTGTTCGACCGGAGCCGAACCACGCTGGGCCTGCAGGGCGTCGAAATCAGCTACGCGATTCTCGAGCGCGACGTGGTCCTGCCCCTGCTATCCGAAGAGCAGGAACTCTTCGAACAGGCCGTATATCCGGCCCTGGCCGAGCGCGGCCAGCTCGGCGCCTACTGGTCCGGCCATCGCTACTACAGCGTCGGTGGGCACGAGAGGCTGCCCCTGACGGAGGCCTTCCTGGCGCGGGAACCGGCCGTCATTCTGGACCGGGATGGCGTCCTGAACGCGAAGCCACCGAAGGCGGAGTACGTGCGGGCGCCCGAGAGCAACCAGGCCGGGATCGGGCGGGGCATGATGAGCGAGGCCGATCTGGAAGCGGTGCACGGCAAGATGCTCACGGAGGCTGAGGCGGCCGGAGGCAGGATCGACGCGGTCTATGTATGCCCGCACGACTGGGACGAAGGGTGTTCGTGTCGAAAGCCAGCTCCTGGAATGCTCTGGCAGGCGCAGCGCGAACACAACCTGGACCTCACCCGGGTCACTTTCATCGGCGATGACGAGCGCGACGGCCAGGCCGCGGATGCCGCGGGATGTGCCTCGCTGCTGGTGGACGAAGACAACTCTCTGCTCGACTATGCGGAACTACTGCTTGACCCAAGTAACGGAGCCACGCGTGACATCTCCTAAGCCCATTCTCGTCACAGGACATACCGGCTACATCGGCTCGGTCATGGCTCCGTATCTGCACTCGCAGGGATACGACGTAGTCGGACTCGACACCGGGTACTTCGACGAATGCACCTTCGTGCCGGATCCACTCAAACTGTCTGCGATTCGCAAAGACATCCGGGATTTGGTACCGGCCGATCTGAAGTCTTTCTATGCGGTGGTACATCTGGCTGCACTCAGCAATGATCCAATCGGAAATCTCGACGAGGGTTGGACGGAAGACATCAACCACAGGGCGTCCGTTCGGCTGGCGGAACTGGCCCGCGACGCTGGCGTTCGGCGCTTCCTGTTCTCGTCGTCCTGCATCATGTACGGGATGTCGGACGCCGGAGTGGTGGACGAGACCTCACCGCTGGATCCGAAGACCGAATACGCCCGATCCAAGGTGAAGAGCGAAATAGCGATTGGGGAGATGGCCAGCGACAGCTTCTCGCCCGTGTTTTTGCGGAACGGAACGGTGTACGGCGTATCGCCCCGCATGCGATTCGATACGGTGCTCAACAACCTCGTCGGCGCCGCGGCGACAACGGGCAAGGTAGAGGTGTTCAGTGATGGGAAGCCCTGGCGCCCGGTAGTGCACGTCGAGGATGTAGCGCGGACCTTCCATCAGTTCCTGGAGGCGCCGGCGCACGACATTCACAACGAATCGTTCAACAACGGGGCCGATCACCTGAATCACCAGGTCATCGAGCTGGCGACACTGGCCTCAGAGGTCGTCCCAGGCTGTACGCTAGAGGTCCTAAACCAGCCGGGCGCGGATCAGCGTACCTATAAGGCGTCATTCGCAAAGTTCGCGCGGACGTTTCCCGATTTCGAGTTCAAGTGGAGCGCGGCCAGAGGAGCCAGAGAGCTTGCGGATTCCTTCGAGCGCCTCGGCCTCACACACGAGCAATACTCAAGCGACCGGTTCACCCGCCTCAAGTGGCTTACCCATCTAATGACCAGCGGCCAGCTGGATGATTCCCTGCGGTGGACACAGACTGTGGAGGCGAACGGATGAGCGAGCCCCTCAACCTTGGCGTGAAGGGCGGACCGATAGATGGCGTGAAGGTCGTCCCCCTACGGCAGATTGTCGACGAACGCGGCAAGATCATGCACATGCTGAAAGCGACGGACCCGCACTTCATCGAGTTCGGGGAGATCTACTTTTCGTGTGCGTGGCCAGGTGTCGTGAAGGCGTGGCACATACATACGACAATGACTGTCAACAACGCCGTTCTTTCGGGCCGAGCCAAGCTGGTTATGTACGACCTTCGTGAAGACTCGCCGACACACGGGACTCTCATGGAAGTGTTCTTGGGCGAGGACAACCACGTGCTCGTCCAGATCCCCCCGGGGATCGCCAACGGCTACAAGGCGTACGGAGACAAGATGGTGATTCTGGCAAACGCGGCCACGGAGCCGCACCGGCCGGAAGAGATGCTGCGGCAAGATCCATTCGACAACGACATTCCCTACGACTGGTCGTTGCAGCATGGTTGATCGCAGGCTAGGCGCCGCCGCCTCCATGGTGGTCACGCGCACTCCACTTCGCGTTTCGTTCGTCGGAGGTGGCACGGACTTGCCGGCGTTCTACGAGCGCGAGTCGGGCGCCGTTTTCTCGACAGCTATCAATCGGTACGTGTACGTAACGCTAAAACGGCACAGCGAGCTGTTTCTCGAGCCGATTCGGCTCAACTATTCAAAAAGTGAACAAGTCAATCACATTGACGAGCTTGAGAACCGAATTGCACGCGAGTGCCTCAGGCTCCTGGAAATCGAACCGCCGATCTACATTTCGACCGTCGGTGATGTGCCGGCCTCCACAGGACTGGGCGGTTCCAGCGCTTTCGCTGTGGGGCTCTTGAACGCGCTCCACGCCTACCGAGGGGAGCGGGTCTCACCGGGACAGTTGGCCGAAGAGGCATGCCACATAGAAATCGATGTCCTGGGAGAGCCGATCGGCAAGCAGGACCAGTACGCGGCTGCATACGGCGGTGCGAACCTGTTCTGCTTCAAGGAGAATGGCGGAGTGACCGTTGAACACCAGAGTGCTGCCAACGGGGTGCTGAGCGATCTGTTCGCACATCAACTCATGTTTTGGACCGGCCACCAGCGCGACGCCAGCGCCGTCCTGGCCGAGCAGAGAGAGAACACAGAAGCCAAGCTCGACTGCCTTCGAAACATGCGGGACCAGGCACTTCAGCTGCATGAGGCGATCAGCTCGGTTTCGATAGACGTGGAGGGAATTGGCCATCTTCTCCACAGATCCTGGCTCTTGAAAAGAGAACTGGCGAGCGGAATCACGAGCGGTCGAATTGACGCATGGTACCAGGCCGCCTTGGACGCCGGCGCCTGGGGCGGAAAGTTGTGTGGCGCCGGTGGGGGCGGATTTCTGCTCTTCGTCGCACCACGGGCCCAGCACGACGCGATCCGCGACACGTTGCACGACATGACAGAGATGGCCGTGAAGCACGAGTCGCACGGATCACAGCTTGTGGTCCCCTTCAACGATTGACCCTCTTCGACATGACCCACTAACCGATTTGAGCCGCCAACTGCAAGAGGTCGAGACCGGACTATGAACATGGAAGCACCACGTCCCAACTGTATTCTCTGCCACGGAGATCGCATCGAGTGTTTTCTGGATCTGGGCGTGACTCCGTTGGCGAACAAATTCATCACGGAAGAAGGGCTCGCGTCACCCGAGCCGGAGTTCCCGCTCAGGGTCAGCTTCTGTCATGACTGTCAGCACGTTCAACTGCCTGATCGAGTGCCGCCCAGCGCCATGTTCGAGGATTATTTGTACATCTCGTCGGCCTCGGATACCCTGACGGCCCATCTGCACGACCTTAGCGACATCGTCACAGACCGGCTGCACCTGTCCGCCGACGACCTTGCCATCGACGTGGGGTGCAACGACGGTACTCTGCTGAGCGGCTTTCAGCGCCATGGGGTTCGGACCCTCGGCGTCGATCCGGCAAAGAACCTGGACCACTTCGGGGCTGACATGGGGATCGAGCGGTACGTCGGATTCTTCGGTAGCGCTTCCGCGGAAGAAATAGTGGAGAAGTACGGGCACGCCAGCGTAGTCACCGCCACGAACACGTTCCCGCATATCCCCGAGTTGCAAGATTTCGTTCAGGGCCTGCGCACCGTGTTGACGAGGGATGGCGCCTTCGTGCTTGAGGCCCATTATCTTACCGACATCCTGGACCAGGTCGCCTTCGACACCGTGTACCATGAACACGTGTCCTACTGGGCGCTGGGCCCGATGATTCGGCTGTTCGAAGAAAACGAGATGGAAGTCGTGGATGTGGAGCGAATTCCGCTCCATCACGGACAGTTGAGAGTGTTCGTCAAGCGCCGCGGTCAGGGCCAGGTCCAACCGAGCGTTGCGGCTCTTCTGGCCCAGGAGCGCGAGCTCGGGCTCGACAAGTTCGAGACCTTCCAGGAGTTCGCGGAGAGAGTAGACACGATCAAACGGGACCTCACGCAAGCGGTCGCAGATCTGAAGGCCGCCGGAAAATCGGTCGTGGGTTACGGCGCGCCGGCCAAGGGGAATACGCTTCTTTGCTTC